>JAQUYN010000074.1 GCA_028691835.1 Alphaproteobacteria bacterium
CTTTGGCCTTGGTATCGCTATTGTCGCGGGCTGGGTGATTGGGCGTTTCCATCTTGAAGGCTGGCTAGAAGATTGGGTGCGGAATGCCCGTGCCGGAGCCGTTGCGTTACCGTCCGAGAAACTGACCTCTATTGACCGCATCAAAGAAGGCCTTGTCGCTGTGCGCGAAATCGTTGGCAAGGTCTGGCCATGGATGATTGCGGGTATTGCTGCCGGAGCATTCATTCATGGGTATGCGCCAGCCGAGCTTTTGGCCTCCATCATGGGCAAGGATACGTGGTGGTCGGTTCCGGCTGCCGTTGTTGTCGGCATTCCCATGTACTCAAATGCGGCAGGGATCATTCCCGTTGTCGAAGCGCTTCTCGGCAAGGGCGCGGCGCTTGGAACTGTTTTGGCTTTCATGATGGCCGTGATTGCGCTTTCCCTTCCCGAAGCCATCATCCTGCGCAAGGTTCTGACATTGCGTCTCATCGCCGTTTACTTCGGCGTGGTGGGCAGTGGCATTCTGGCCGTAGGATATTTGTTTAATGCGCTGTTTAGTTGATCCTTCATGCACACCCATGTTCACACGCCGCAGCCGCAAAACAACCTGAACGCCGCCTTCAAATGGGCTGTAGCGCTGAATGTGGGTTATGTGTTGGTCGAGGCCGGATCAGGTTTTATGTCCGGCTCTCTCGCCTTGCTGGCCGACGCTGCGCATAATTTAACAGACGTAGCCGGACTGCTAATGGCATGGGGCGCGGTTGTGGCCGCAAAGCGTCCGGCCAATAGCAGTTTTACCTATGGCTATGGCCGCGCAACCATTCTTGCCGCCTTGGTCAATGCAATCGTCATCATGCTCGGTGTTGGCGCAGTGGTATGGGAGGCCGTTCATCGTTTCTCTCAACCCGTCGATGTGTCGGCAGGATTTGTGATGGGTGTTGCAACGCTTGGTATTGTTGTCAACGCTGGAACGGCTCTTTTGTTTCGTACCGAGCGTCATGCTGATTTGAATGCCGAAGGCGCATTTTTGCACATGATGACCGATGCCGCCGTGTCGCTTGGCGTTGTGCTGGGAGGCCTTGTCGTTTTCTTCACGGGCTGGGCGTTGGTTGATCCCATCGTTGCTATTGGTGTCAGCCTTATGGTCGCCGTGGCAACCTATAGCCTTCTGAAATCATCCCTTCGCCTGACGCTGGATGGCGTTCCTGCTTCCGTGGATCGTGACGCCATCAAAGTATGGTTTGAAAAGCAAGCGGGCGTTGAGGCCGTTCATGATCTTCATATATGGGCGCTCAGCACGACAAAAAGTGCCCTGACGGCGCACCTCATTATGCCGGAAGGTAATCCTAATGATGGGTTTCTGGCGCACCTAGCTGAAGAGCTGGAAGCACATTTCAACATCCAGCACGCGACGATCCAAGTAGAACCAAGAAAGACGAATTGCTGCCTATGCGGCAACGAAGACGATCAGCTTCACAGAAAGGAATATGTATGAAAATCCAAATCCTCGGCACAGGTTGTCCCAAATGCAAAGCCTTAAGTGAAGCCGCCGAACACACCGCGAAAGACCTTGGCGCTGCCTATGAAATCGAGAAAGTCACCGACATTGAAAAGATAATGTCCTTTGGCGTGATGATGACCCCAGCGCTGGTTGTCGATGGCGACGTGAAAGTAGTCGGCAAAATCCCCGCCGCCGAAGAACTGAAAAAGATTCTTTCCAGCGAGGTAAAATAAATGAGCGATGAAACGACAAACAAATGCGGTTGCGGCTGTTCGGCAGCTCCGACCCTTATCTTTTCCTGCTCTGGCGCAGCCGATGTGGGTGAATTATCCGACCGCGCCGCGCGCGAGCTAACCCGTGAGGGCAAAGGCAAGATGTTTTGCCTTGCCGGTATCGGCGGGCGCGGCAGCGGCATTATGAAATCCACCGAGGTCGCAGAATCCATTCTCGCAATTGACGGTTGCCCCCTGCATTGTACCAAGAAATGCTTAGAACAAGCGGGCTTTCAGAACTTCAAACACATCGAGGTCACGGCTCTCGGTTTTGTCAAAGGCAAGACACCTATCACGGATGAGGCTGTTCGAACCATTATTCAAGCAACCGAAAAGTTAGGAACGTAATCGTGTCTGAAAAAGAAACGCCAGCAAAATGTCGAAACTTTCAAGGACGTGCTTTTACCACGTTCATGATGGCCGCTACCTTTGTTGTCGTTTCGCTCAGCGGTGTTGTCTTGTTCTTTGCACCAAACGGGCGGGAAGCGCGGCAACAAGGATGGGAGATGATCTTTCTCGGTAAAGGAGAATGGATCGACGTTCACATCCTCTTTGGATATTTATGTATCGCGGTCGCTGTCTTTCACATTTGGCTGAACCGAAAGCCTCTTTTGGGCTACCTGAAGCAGCGCGCATCAAAAATCCATTGCGGCATAAGGCCGGAATGGATGCTTGCACTTCTCATTTGTATCGCCTTGTTTGTTGGGGCGAAGGATCGTGTTTTTCCTGTAAGCTCCCTTATGGAATGGCACGATAGTATCAAGAACCAACAGCAACATCGGGGGCAGAACCCCTCACTCGACAAGTAGGAACCTCTTTATGAACACTAAAAAGATCACAACACTCGTTCTTTTGCTCTTTGTCGTCGCCAGTGTCGGCACCATTGTCGCCAAGGAAAGGGGCGCGCAACCAGCGCCGGAAGCCGCCATCGCAACGGCAGCCACAGAAGTTGTCGCTGCACAGCCCGCCTCACATATAGAAGAACAACCTGTATCTGCTGAGTCTGTACAAGCGCAGAACACGTCTTCCGCAGCCGTTGCGCCAGCCGCTCAGGAAAAGGCGGCACCTGCGAAGGTTGTCGCTTACTACTTTCACGGCAATATGCGCTGCACGACTTGTAAAAAGATTGAGGCCTTGACAACGGAAGCCATCGAAACAGGTTTTGCGGATGATATTAAAAGCGGTCGCGTGGAGCTAAAGGTTGTGAATGTCGAGGAATCTGGTAATGAGCATTATATCCAAGACTATCAGTTGGCCTCTCGCTCTGTTGTCGTCGCCCGCTATGAAGGCGAGGCTCAAAAAGATTGGAAGCGTCTTGATGAGGTTTGGCAGCTCGTAAGCGATAAGGACGCCTTCATTCGTTTTGTGCAGGAACAGACGACCAATCTGCTGAAGGGACAATCTTCATGATTGGTGAATACACGCTTGCCATCGCCTCGGCCTTTTGGCTGGGCGTTCTGACTTCCATCAGCCCTTGTCCCTTGGCAACGAACGTCGCAGCTATGTCTTTTGTGGGACGGCGCGTTGGAAGCCCCCGTCGTGTGTTCTTCGCAGGAACGCTTTACACAGGCGGTCGGGCGCTGACTTATGGGCTGCTTGGCGTTATTCTGGTCAGTAGTCTTTTGTCCGCACCTGCTTTGTCCAACCTCCTGCAAAAATACATGAACCTTGCGCTGGGGCCGCTTATGATCCTTGTCGGCATGGTTTTGCTTGAGATGATAACCTTCAAAGTCGGCAATGGCGGCATAGGCGATAGCCTTCGTAAAAAACTGGAGCATATGGGCTTCTGGGGCGCGGGCTTACTCGGCATCGTCTTTGCCTTATCCTTTTGCCCAACCTCTGCAGCTTTGTTCTTCGGCAGCTTGATTCCTTTAGCTCTCAAACAGGAATCCGGCCTTGCGCTGCCGACCATATACGGCATCGCCACGGGTCTGCCTGTTTTGCTGTTTGCTGTTCTTATTGCGATGGGGGCGAAGAAAGTTGGCAAGGCCTATGACCGCATCGTACATTTTGAGCATTGGGCGCGCAAGATCACGGGCGGCATCTTCATCGCCGTCGGCATCTACTACTGCCTGACATTGGTGTTTGGGGTATCATTCATCTAAAGGAAACGTCATGCCACAGTCATCAGCCAAACGCCTTTCGTTCCTCGACCGTTTTCTGACGCTTTGGATATTCTTGGCTATGGCGGTCGGCGTTTCTATAGGCGCGTTTTCTTCGAATGCCCCCGCATTTCTCAACAGCCTGTCTATTGGAACAACCAACATTCCGATTGCCATCGGCCTTATTCTCATGATGTACCCGCCCTTGGCAAGGGTCAAATATGAAGAGCTTCCGGTTGTTTTCAAAGACTGGAAAATCCTTCTCCTTTCGCTGGTTCAGAATTGGGTTGTTGGCCCCGCCTTGATGTTTGGCCTTGCCGCTTTCTTCCTGCACGATCAGCCGGAATACATGACGGGTCTTGTGCTGATCGGGCTTGCGCGTTGTATCGCTATGGTGATCGTTTGGAACCAACTGGCCGAAGGCGACAACCAGTATGCCGCCGCACTTGTGGCCTTCAACAGCGTGTTTCAGCTTCTGTTCTTTAGCGTTTATGCGTGGTTTTTCCTTTCCGTCCTGCCGCCTCTGGTGGGGATGGAAGGGCGCATGGTTGATGTAAACTTCCGCACCATCGCGGAAAGCGTGTTTATCTATCTCGGCATTCCTTTTATCGGTGGCTTTGTCTCCCGCAAGGTGCTGACAAAGGCGAAGGGGCACGAATGGTTCCAGACGAAGTTTCTACCAAAGGTTAACCCTGTAACGCTAATCGCGCTTCTGTTCACCATCGTTGCCATGTTCTCTCTCAAAGGCGACATGGTCATGAAGTTGCCGATGGATGTCGTTCGTATCGCCATTCCTTTGACGGTGTATTTTGTCGTGATGTTTGTGGTCAGTTTCTTTATGGGAAAAATGATCGGTGCAACCTATGGCAAGACAACCGCCGCCGCCTTTACCGCCGCCAGCAACAACTTTGAACTGGCAATCGCCGTTGCCATCGCAGCCTTCGGGCTTGCTTCACCCGTGGCTTTCGCCGCCGTGATCGGTCCTCTGGTCGAAGTGCCCGTCATGATTGGCCTTGTCCATGTGGCGTTTTGGTTGAAGAAAAAGCTGTTTCAGAAAGCGCCAGCATGAACTCTCCGCACAAAATCTTATTCCTCTGCGTTGCAAATTCCGCGCGCAGCCAGATGGCCGAAGGTCTGGCGCGAGCGCTGTTGCCGAAGGACGTGATTGTCCTAAGCGCAGGGTCACAGCCCAGCCACCTCAATCCATATGCGACCACCGTGATGGCGGAACTGGGCATCGACATCAGCCAACACACCAGTAAATCCGTCGATGATATTGAGTTGTCAGGCATTGACCTTATCATCACGCTCTGTGCGGAAGAAAGCTGCCCAATCTTGCCGACAAAAGTTGAAAAGCTTCATTGGCCGATACGCGATCCTGCCGATTATGCCGCTACCTCAGATGAGAAAACCATACTCGATGGCTTTCGGCGCGCCCGTGATGAAATTCGACAAAGACTCGAGCAGCTTTTCGACGCGACTTTGTCGATAGAGCTTAAATAATAGATGTTGAGGGAGTCGCTTTAAATGGGGCTACTCATCGCAATTCTTTGCCCCCAGATACCCGCTTGATTACGCTCTGGTTTTCAGCTTTTTGCTTCCACAGTGCTTCCACGAGATATAATCGGGCAGATTTTAAGGATTTTGACGCCAAAATATGGCGCGTAAGTCTTTGAAATATAAAAGAAGCAGTGGTGCTGCCGATAGGAATTGAACCTACGACCCCGTCCTTACCAAGGACGTGCTCTACCCCTGAGCTACTGCAGCGGGGTTTGTATTCTTTGCACTTTTTTGATGGTTCTTGTCAAATCTTTTCGCTTTTTTCTCATTCTTTGCTCTCACGTTGCTCTCATGTTAAGAGGAAAATCTCGCAACAAAGTAATGTCTAGAAATCTTCAAAAGGACGGCCCTATGGAAAAGGAATTCGCGGCGCTTTTGGCAAAGACCATTGTCCTCTATGGCCTTCGCAACACCATTCTTGAAGATCTTCATTCGGGCAAGGATCCGGTTTCCAAAACTGGGGATTTCACGGACGTAAAAGTCGTAACGCCGGAGGGAGAAATTCCCTGGGTAGAGACAGAGGGATCAGCGGTCAGGAAACTTGCTCGCCTTAACAACGACGAAATGCGCACGATTACGCAGGGTGCTGTCGACAAAGTCTATACGATTCTTCGTCGTTTAGATAATCCTGATCAACTCACCAGTATGATGAAGTACGCATTAGCCCACACGAAACAATGGGACGACCCCGTAGAGCTTACTGACTGGAGCACGGGGGTATTAGACGATGGAAAAATCCAAAAGATGAAAGACAAAGGGCAAATCAGCTGATTTTGCTTGAGTGTGATTGTATGATCAGATCTGAGCCGGGCCATTCGGCTCAAGCCACTCGTTGGCCTGCCGCCAAAGGCAATAGTAACTCTTCGTTGATCTCGTCAATGTTTTGCAGCCACAGCTCTAGTGACATAGCAGCCCACATAGCGTTGGCAACATCGACGCTCGGCGATTTGGCTTGCTGTTGGGCATAGGCCAGTATTTTATCCGCATCGAAGTAACCGCGATGACGGAATGAAGCCGATTCAAAAATGGACATCATAAAATCAAATAGCCGACTCCCCTCTTTGATCATATCCGTAATTGGCAGAACAAATGCCTGCTTCTCGCGGTTCATGACAGAGTCGGGCACCAGTCCGCGCGCAGCTTCATAAACGACGCGTTTTCTTTGTTCTGCCGATATGCGATGGTCAAAAGGTAAATGCTTCCCAAAATCCATAATGCGCGGCTGGCAGAACGGCACGCGCATTTCGACTGCATGCGCCATACTTAAATGGTCGCCGCGACGCAGAATATAACTGGGAAACCGCATCTGCCGATCAAAAGACTGCATAAGATTGAGTCGTTCTTCACCGGGTCTCGTTTTCTTGAGTTGTGTCTTGTACTCTTCAACAAGCGGTGTCTGGCCACGAAGGGAATCTATATAGTCGGGATCAAGCACATCGTCGCGCACGGATTTTGTAAATGGGCTGAGCTTATACAGAAAGGAATCAACCCAATCGTCACCCTCGACCAAAGCCGAGCTGTAGTACTGATAGCCGCCGAAGAACTCGTCGGAACCCTCGCCGGTAAGCGCGACTTTAAAGCCAGCGTTGTGGATCGTCTCAAACAAGCAATATGTGCTTAACGTGTGAGGTGCCCAGTTGGGTTGTCCAATATGCTGAACCATTTTCAGAATGGATTCTGGAAATGTATCTGGATCAAGCTCGACATCATGATGAATTGTGTGACATTTCTCGGCGGTGTCACGGGCATATCTTCGTTCGTCGAATGGCCAATTGCCTTTATAGCAAAGGTGGAAGGAATGAAGCTCGGCCTTTTGTCGAGCGGCTAACGCCGTTACCAAAGACGAATCCACGCCGCCGCTGATAATAAGGCAAGCGGGCATGTCCGATTCCAGTTGCAGCGCTATTTCTTTATCCAGAAGGCCACGCAACTGAAGACCTGCCTTTACCAGATCAGCATCAGGCGGATCCGATTTAACAGCGTAGGAATAAGTCGTGACTTGGGGTTCTCGCCCCAATTCGTAACGCAGTATGCGGGCTGGCCCCAGTGTAAGGATGTTCTGAAAAATTGTTTCCTCACCGCAAACGGCGCGCAAGGAGAAATAGTCGTATAGGGGCTTGGGTTTGATGGTAAGCGGGGCCTGCGTCAACAGGGCCAGAGCCTCGATTTCTGACGCGAAACAAAGCGTTTTGCTTTGCCTGTCCCAGTGGTAATAGACGGACTTCATCGAAGCGGGGTCTGAAAACAAATAGAGCGTGGGCTGGGTGCGCTCATCCACAATGGCAATGGCGAACATGCCTTCGAGATGCCTGACAAAATCTGCCCCGTAGAGCAAAAAAAGTGGCGCAATGACGTTGCCGTCGCAGTTATCAGCAAAAGAAAATCCACGCGCCCTCAACTCTTCCCTAAGCGCACGATGGTTGTAAATTTCACCGTTGAATACGACGCACAGGCCTTTGCATTCGGTGAATGGCTGATTGCCACCAACAATTCCTTGTATGGCCAAACGGTCACTACCCAAGGCCCACATCTTGCTCGCCACATAATTTTGACGATCCGGGCCGCCGTGTTTCATCGCAATCGCAGCACGCTGCAATATTCTTTCTTCTATATGTGGGTGGCCTAATTGGCCAAAAATGCGACACATGTGTCTTGCTCCGTCTGCCGATTCATTAGTCGGTTTTCTCGCTTGGAGGGTTCTCTGCTGAGTTCCAAGCAATATTAAATCCTTGACGGTAGGCTTCGGTCATAGGCCCTGACTGAAGAACAACAACGTATGGTGAAAGCGGATTTACAAAAGATACCAGCGCTAAGCAGTCTCCAAACGCATAGAAACCTGTCGGCAAGGGCTGCTGATTAGGCAGTCGCTTGAACTGGATGTATCCTCGCGTATTCCAGCTGCTTATTGTCGTCAGTATCCTGAACTTGACTTTCCCGCTGTCGACCAACTCCCGCATGCGACTGCGGTGCAATTCCGGATCCTTGCGATATTTGGCCAGTGAGGGTTCGTCATAAATGCTTAGGCAAACTTCGCCGCCATTTTCTTTCAAATGGAGGTACAAAAATTCATGGAAATCTTCAAAAGCAGTCACGCCATCATATACGCTTACGCCCGTTGGTTTGAAGCGAACACCTTGGTTTTCGATGAACTCAATCCCGCTGTTAGAAAAGATCTGGATGATTTTTTCTATTGATTTGCTGTGGCCTTGAACTCTGCCTTTTTCAATATTGCGAACTGTATCGACACTCAATCCAGCCTTCTCAGCTAAAACATCGGCGCTCCAATCCAGAAGGCCTCTTGCGCCTCGAATTTGCGGTCCAGTTATCATTTGACTGCCCTATCTTGGTTAATGTTCATGGTTTCCATGAATAATATTACAGGAAACCGTGCACGTCAAGAGGCAGATTACTTTCTAAATTTGGTAGGTTCTTGCCTAAATTTGGCATTGTTACGTGATTCCCTGAAAATCTTTCATGGAAACACGTGTTTTTAATTGCTTTCATCCCGACCGTCCGGTACATTGCCAAAATACGGTAGCCCAAGGGTGTTTTTTAAGGTTTTTCAAACGGAGGGGTTAATGTTTGATTTTAATACATCTTATAAGAATTACGAACAGGTTATTCAAGATAACGCCCCCCTCGGCCACGATGCCACCGTTTTAGTCTTCCCTTATAAGGCAAACGGGATCGTCCCAGTTGCCCCCGGAGACGACATTATCGACCGCCGCATGAATGCGCCTCTTTGCTCCGACGAAATGCGCGCCGTCTTGGACATGGTTAAATACCGCGCCAAGCATCTGGGGCAAGAGATTTGGGTCGCCACAGGAACATTTTTGACAACGATGGGCGTTGAAGGCCTTGAAGACCTCTGCCGATGCGATTTTGTCCGCGCCGTTGAATACCTCGTCAATCTCGACATCCCCTCCCAAACGCAAAGCGTAATGTAAGGATGTCAGCAATGAAACCAGCCAAGCCCCAAACACAAAAATCAGCCGAAGACCTTTTCGGCGAAGCGATGGAAGATCGCGAATTCTCATCCGGCGACCTAAGCCTTTTGACTTCCGGCCTCGTCGCGCTGCGCAAGGCTCATGAAGACCCCGTAAACAAAATAGAATTGCAGGCCATATACGGCATGATCTCATACGTCGCGCACGACCAGAAGGTCGGCGAGGACATTGTAGGCGAAATCATGACTGCCCATTTTGGAGTCGATAGCGTAGCGGCTTTGCCCTCGCGCATTTATCAGAACGCCATAGAGTATCTGGTCGATTTGCAGATAAACAACATTATGAACTGATAGGACGAATATGTCGGACGTTTATCTTATAACAGGCGCGCAAAGCAGAATGGCGCGATCATTGTTGAAATGGTCTCGTGAAAAGCTGGCCGAAGAAGCCAATGTTGCGCGCGGCACCATCCGCATTTTTGAGGACGATCAGCCGATCCGCGAATCCATTGTTCTGGACATTCAAAGCGTTTTCGATGCCAACGGCGTTGAATGCTGCCCAGACGGCAGCGTCAGGCCGCGCTCCGACAACATTAAGGATTTTCGCGGCCTTGGCGGATGCGACCGATTCTTCGCCAACATCGAAAAAATGGTGAAGGAAAGAAACACGGGCGTGGTTTGCAGGATCGGCAGCCAGAAAATGCTGACAAGGGTCACAGGGAGAAATGGTCTGACCAATTTTGATCGGCTGGAGAGCCTGAGCAAGGTCGTTTCGGTGAGATGCTTACTGTCCGATCAAAGAATATATCTGCCGGGGTCGTCTTCCTTTGAAGTCAGGGTTTATCCGGAAAACAGGCCCAGCATAATCTCTTCCGAATTCGCCTACGGTGAAGAAGCCACGTTCGCCGTCGATCAGGACGACCGCTTCCACTTTTGCCATCCAGCATACATGGTGCTTGAATATCCCGAACTCGCCAAAAAGATGTTCGCATATTTTGACAAGCATTGGCTTGAAGCTACGCCCTATTTGCCAACTAAAAAAAGTACGTTGAATCCCGGCCATCGAATGCCTGCGCCGGAGTGCTACGACGAGCCAAAAAGACAGGCTTGTTACTAGGCCGCCCTTCTTCCAATCAAGATGACATTGTTGTTTTTTGCCGCCATTTGCAAATTTGGCGGCAAAAATCGTGTGTCGTGATCGTTAAGCGATTTTCATTCTCCATAAACGCATCAGCTGCGGGGCGTTGCCTTCCGGCATAGAAAAAATGGTCGGAATTTTGACCGAAAAGGCCAAAAGAAAAATTCGGCCAATTTGACGGCCTTTAAACGACCAATTCGGCCAAATACTCTCGTTGTTTCGGATGCCGGCGATATCGATACTCGCTTCATTGATTGAACAGTATCGATGGGCATTACCATGACGAATAACGGCAACCTAATAGCAAAGTCTTTCGCCACAGCGAAGAAACCGAAGGATTGTCCCTCATCGGAAATAGCCGTCGCTGTCGAGATTATTCAAGACAATTTTGCATCGGATGCCGAGCGCGAGGGATTTACGCAGGCCGTCAAGATGCATGGGGTCACTTTCCTGTATCTCGCCAATTCCCCTCTGCCAGAGCCTTCTTCGCGCGACCTAAACACAATTGAGAGATTGGCGCGCGTGTTATCGCGTTTCTGGC
>JAQUYN010000075.1 GCA_028691835.1 Alphaproteobacteria bacterium
GAACAAACCGAGTGCGCTAAATAAACTGGCAGTCTTTGATCGTGGCTTGGGGGAATGGGCTTCCGTTGTGGTAGCGGCTGGCTCTCGATAAGCCTCAACAGTGGCTTCATAGAGTGTCTTTTGCTGACCAGTAAAATCGGAAGGAGCACAAGCGGGCTCTCTTTTGGCAATAGCAATCCCTACGGCCTCAGAGATGAAGTCATCAGTTGGGGGCAAAACCTTTTTCATTAAAAGGCCTGATGTAATGTGTGCTGTTCCATTGAAGCTAGTATAGAGCATTTGACATCCCCACGGCTAATAATTTCATCCCATTCTTAACTGTCTATGAGAGAGAATATAGCACAGAAAAAGGTGTCAAAAAATATTATATAATATTTTCAATGGGTTGGTTACCAAATCGTTAATGAAATAAAGGCGTTAATGATTGATGGTTTCCCAAGCGGATAACTCAATAAGTGTCGTACATTGGATGGTTAATAGAAAGACGATCTCTGCTTAACTTTCAAGGCGCTTTAAAAACGAGGACACGAGTTTTTTGATTTTTCCGCCTTGATGCTCTGGGGTGGAAGGGGCTTCAACAGCATTGGGAGGCTGTCTATAAACGGAGACTTCAGCAATATATCGGAGGCGTTGTTCACGTGACATCCAAGAAGGGGGCGCAATGGGGCCTCTTTTTTCAATAGCAATATTACAGGCCTCATCAACAAAGGCCTCAAGAGCTAGGTTGTGTCTTGCCATGATCCGCACTCCTTCTAAAACAACACCACAATTTTACACCTAATACACAGGCACGGCAATTACCCAGCCTTTCTAAAATCCACCTCAATAACCTTGCCTTTTTCAGCCATTTTATCAAGATAATCTGCCCATTCCTGCATCATGACTCGGCGGTCATCTAGAAACATGGCGCGGTCATAAGCAGCATCTACTCGGTTACGGGGAGCATGGGCAAGCTGGCGGTCAATCACCTCATGACGATAACCGAGCTTTTCCTTGATCGTGGACATAGCCAGCGCACGAAAGCCGTGACCTGTCATTTGGCCTTTATAGCCAAGCCGCTTAATTGCGCCGAGAATGGTGCAATTGCTCATGTGCTTGCGTGGGGTGACTTGGTTAGGAAAAACCCAGTCGCCATAAACATGCGTTTCTTTTTGAGCCTTCAAAATCTCCAAGGCTTGCTTGGATAACGGCACGATATGCGGACGGCGCATTTTCATGCGTTCGGCTGGAATGCTCCATTGGGCATTTTCCAGATCAAACTCGTCCCACGTTGCCCCAACCAACTCGCTGGTACGAACAAAGGTGAGCATAAGAAACTTGGCAGCGTTGATCGTGGCAGGGAAAAGTCGGGCCTGATTGAGATTGAGGGCATAAAGAAACTTAGGAAGCTCACTTACATCAAAGGCGGCGAAGTGGCCTTTCTTGATGGGCTTCAAAGCGCCTTTCAGCGCGGAAGAAGGATCACCCTCGGCACGATCCGTAATAATGGCATAGCGAAAGACCTGTCCACACATTTGAGTTGCGCGACGGGCTAGCTCTAAGGCCCCGCGCTTCTCAATTTTGCGGATCATTTCCAAAACTTCGGAGGCGACAATATCTTTGATGGGGCGGGTACCTATTTCGGGGAATATGTCCAATTCAAAGCGACGCATGATGTTTAATGCGTGCCTGTCACCCCATGTCCCGCGCATAGTGTCATACCATTCCCGCGCCACAAGTTCGAAGGTCGTGGCCATATTCAATATAGCCGCCCGTTTTAAATCCTTCTTGCGTTGGGCAGGATCAACGCCATCGGCAAGCAGCTTTCGGGCGTGGTAGAGTTTATCCCGAGCCTCAGCCAAGGAGACCTCAGGATAGACCCCAAAGGCCAAGCGATTTTCTTTGCCTAAAAACCTGTATTTCCACCGCCAATAGCGGCCACCAGCAGGGGTGACTTCAAGATAAAGCCCTTGCGAGTCGGACATCCTGTAAGTTTTGGCTGATCCTTTGGCGTTTTTACATGCTTTGTCTGTTAAAGGCATTGGGGGCATATCCTCAGTTATAAAAATGAGGTTTTCCCATTTATGCCCCCAGAATGTCCGGAAACAGGGAAATCCTGCCGGACATCATAGAACAAATTTTTGTGATTTTCATGAATTAAATGAATACCTTAGCGAACCCTGCCGGATGCCTTCAAACTGTATTTTGGTAGCAGCGGAGGGATTTGAACCCCCGACCAAGGGATTATGATTCCCCTGCTCTACCGCTGAGCTACGCTGCCACCTGCTCTTATGCGAGAGGACGAAGAGATAGGCAAAAGGGGGGAAGAAGTCAAGTCCTTCAAGGGCCAAAGGCGTCCACGGGGTCATTTTTCCGATATTTTGTTCCGACAAATCCAGCCGCCACCCAAAACACGGCTGTCTTGGTAAATAACGCCAGCCTGTCCGGGGGCTACGCCATAGGCAGGGGAGTCGAGCCGAAGCAAACCTTGCTGTTTATAGAACCTCGCCGACTGCGGCTTTTGACTTGACCTTAAACGCACACTAACGGCAAGCCCGCCTTCTGGTTCACCTTCTAGTTCACCTTCTGGTTCACCTTCTGATTCACCTTGCGCTACAGCATCAATACTATGCGCCACAGAATCAATACTATGCACCACAGTGTCGCACACCAAATCTTGCGCAAGCCAGTTAAGCTGACGCAAATAGACATCCCGTTGAGCAAGAGCTTCACGCGGCCCAACGATCACGCGGTTTGTTAATGGATCAATAGCAAGAACAAACAACGGCACGTTGTGATCACCTATACGGTCGGAAAGGTCCAACCCTTTACGTTGACCGACGGTAAAATGAACAATCCCCTTATGCCGCCCCAGAACATGACCATCTAAATCAACGATGTCGCCCGGCTGGATCACATCAGGGTCAAGTGTTTCCAAGACACTGACATAGTCACCATCGGGCACGAAGCAAATATCCTGACTATCTTTCTTATGCGCAACGGGCAAAACGAACCGCTGCGCCAAGAGTCGCGTTTCCTCTTTTGTAAGCGCGCCCAACGGAAAACGAAGAAAATCAATTTGAGACTGTGACAAACCAAAAAGGAAATAGCTCTGATCTTTCGTTGGATCAGCGCCTTGATGAAGCTGGACGCCCTGCGGCGTTTCGACCCGTTGCGCATAGTGCCCGGTCGCAAGGGCTGATGCGCCACGCTCTATCGCGGCATCCATCAAAAGGCCAAACTTGATTAGATGATTACACTGTGCGCAAGGCACAGGCGTTTCTCCGCGACGATAGCTCTCTAAAAAATCGCGGATAACACAAGCCTCAAAAGCTTTGGTCATATCGAGAATATGCAAAGGTATGCTGAGGGCGTGCGCAACGAGAGCAGCATCGTCTGGGGTATCTTGATTCTGAAGACGCATGGTCAACGCAATAACGTCGGCCCCCTGCTCCTTCAACAAGGCCGCCGTCACAGCACTGTCCACACCACCCGACAAGGCCACTGCGACGCGCTTATTCATCAAGGACCTGCCAGACATACTGATTTCCTACAAGACACAATCACGCAACATGGCTGCGGATCATCCACATATCTTTATCATGAGCAGCCATGCGACCGACCATCAAGTCTTGGGAGACAACATCATCGATAGCGTCGGCAAGCTCTTCTGCATCAGCCAGACGATCATGAACAAGCTGATGCGAGTCCAACAAATCCTTAAGCATCGCATTCGCCGTCACCATCTTCGTTCCAGCCTCTGGGATAACTGTATTCTGAAGAAACGAATCCATACTTCCGTCCGGCATAATGCCAAGGGCACGAATGCGTTCAGCAATTTCATCGGCAGCCTTGATCAGTGCATCATATTGCTGGCCAAAAAAAGCATGAAGCGATGCAAACTGTGGCCCCATCACATTCCAGTGATAACCATGAGTTTTCACAGCCAGCACATACGTGTCACTCAAAACCAAGGCCAATTGCTTGGCCATGGCCATCGCAGGATCCACCTTCACGGAAACCGTTTTCGTTTTTGATACCGCTTTCGTTTTTGATACTGTTGTCTTAGCCATATTAATCTCCTTCACTTATTGCGCGATGCGCATAATTTAATAGCCCCTTTAAGCAAGAGAGCCAGCTATTTTCAAACATCTGACGGCACGATCTATGCGCTCGCATGCGGCCATAAGAGACTCCATAGACGCAGCATACGAAATGCGAAAACAGGGGCTCAACCCAAAAGCCGCGCCATGCACAACGGCAACAGCCTCGCTGTCAAGAAAGTACGTTGTTACGTCCTGATCCGTTTCAAGAGTCTTCCCCTCTGGTGTGACCGCCCCGATCAAACCCGCACAATTCGGATAGACATAAAACGCTCCATCAGGCATCGGACAAGTAAGCCCCTCAATCTTGTTCAGCTCGGCGACAACGCGGTCGCGTCTGTCTTTGAACACAGCACATTGCTTGGCGATAAAATCTTGTGGGCCATTCAGCGCAGCAACTGCGGCAGCCTGACTGATCGAACACGGGTTGCTGGTCAGGTGACTTTGAATCTCACACATTTTCTTAATGAGCGAAATCGGACCAGCACCATAACCTATACGCCACCCCGTCATGTTGTAAGATTTCGAAACGCCGTTCACAATAATCGTGCGATCCGCCAAAGACGGCTCAACTTGTAAGATTGTTGTAAATCCATCAGGGGCATAAACAAGATGCTCGTAAATATCATCAGAGAGAATATTCACATGCGGATGGAGCAACAAAACATCAGCAATAGCGCGCAAATCACTACCCGTTAGAACGGCACCCGTCGGATTGCTGGGCGAGTTCAAAATAATCCATTTTGTGCGCGGTGTGATGGCTTTTTCCAGCGCCTCCGCTTGCAATCTATATCCTTGATCGGCATGAGTCGGAATCGCTATGGGCGTACCTTCGCAAAAGGACACCATGTCAGGATAAGAAACCCAGTACGGCGCGGCAAAAAGAACCTCATCGCCACGCCCCACCGTTGCGAGCAAAGCGTTTGAAATAACTTGCTTGCCCCCTGAGCCTACACTGATTTGGGATAGCTCAAAAGATAACCCATTCTCGCGTTGAAATTTCTCTAGAATCGCCTTTTTTAATTGAGGCGTGCCATCAACAGACGTGTAGCGAGTCTCCCCTCGTTTCATAGCATCAACAGCCGCCTGACAAATATGCTCAGGCGTTGGAAAATCGGGTTCGCCAGCCTCAAGTTTAATCACATCGATTCCACTCGCCAACATATCCAAAGCTTTGCGAGTCATCGACAAGGTCGAGGATGGTTTGACATTTTTAAGCCTTTCGGCAAAGGACGTACTGATAATCATGATATTTGCACCCTCCTGCATGTGTGGAATCATAACACGCGTGACAAAAAAAGACAGAAATGGTTCGCAAAAAGAGAGGATTGCTATTTACATAGACCGACGATGATCTATATTAACCATAACAGGTCCGATTTTGTTCCCCCTTTTTTTAGGTTAGCTCATCTCCAATCCGCTATCAAACGTGAAAATTGCGACGCGCATCAATATCCTTACTTTATTGTTGGCCGTTGGCATGGGCACGGTTCTATTGCTCAGCGCTAGTTCTCTGGAACAGGCCCTCACAAAAGGGTATGCGCAGCGCACCCGCTCTACAATTGATATTGCTTATACACTCGTCGGCGAATATCAGGCACGCGTTCATGCCGGAGAATTTTCCACCGAAGAAGGCCAATCTCGCGCCCTCAAGCGCTTGTCGAGTGTCCGATATGATGGAGAAAATTATTACTGGGTGAATGATCTCAATGGGATCATGCTGATGCATCCGACCTCGGCATCCCTTGTCAAAACTGATGTGCGCGACCTCAAAGATGCCGATGGCAAGCACATATTCTCAGACATGATTGATATCGTCAAAAAAGACGGAGAAAGCGCCTATCACTACCAATGGCCACCAGATGCGACAGCCAAGCCAAAGATTTCCTATGTTAAACTTGTACCAGAGTGGGGCTGGGTCCTCGGCACGGGCGTGTATGCTGACCAAATTCAAAGAGATGTGATGAACGAGACTTTGAATCTTGGCTATATTGTTGTCGCGCTCTTATTAGGCGGCATTCTCATCGCGATTCTCATTGGTCGCAGCATCACAAAGCCGATCCAAAACATCACTGGAACCATGAAAGAACTTGCCGATGGCAATTTGAATGTAACCGTTAACATGGCGGATCGCAAAGATGAAATCGGCGCGATGGCACGGACAGTTCAAATCTTCCAAGACAACGCAAAACAAATCGATAAACTTAAAACTGAGCAAGAAGAAGCCGAGCGTCGCGCTGCGGTTGAAAAGAAGAAGGCCATGGAACAACTTGCCGACGACTTTGAAAAAAGTGTGGGACATGTTGTCAGTGTTGTGGCGTCGGCAGCAACGCAACTTCAAGCCAGCTCGAAAAATCTTTCGGAAATGTCGGACCAAACAAGTCGGCAAACAGCCACCGTTGCCGCTGCGACAGAGGAAGCTTCAAGCAGCATTCAAACCGTGGCTTCCGCCGCAGAAGAGCTATCCGCCTCTATCAGCGAAATCAACCGCCAAATCAGCGACTCTTCACGCATTGCGGCAAACGCTGTTGATGAAGTCAAGAAAACAGATGAAACAGTTTCGACCTTGTCCGAAGCGGCAACGCAAATCGGGGACGTTGTTAAACTGATTCAAGACATCGCTGAACAAACGAACCTCCTCGCACTCAATGCGACCATCGAAGCGGCACGTGCTGGTGAAGCAGGCAAAGGGTTTGCTGTCGTTGCCAGCGAAGTCAAAAACTTAGCCAATCAAACGGGGCGGGCAACGGAAGAAATATCAAGAAAGATCGTGACCGTACAGTCTGTTTCAGTGGAGTCTGTGAATGCCATTCGTTCAATTGGTAAAATCATCGAGAAGATCGATGAGAACACCAAGCTGATCGCTGATGCCCTGCGTCAACAAGACGATGCAACACGAGAAATCTCGAATAACGTTCAACAAGCATCTTCCGGCACGAGCGAAATATCGAGCAGCATTGTCAACGTTACCCATGCGGCAAGTGAATCGCAGCGGGCATCATCGGATGTGTTCGACGCCGCTTCGGAACTGTCCAAGCAATCAGAAACGCTGAGGAATGAAATTGAAAACTTCTTGAATAAAGTTCGTGTCAGTTAGAGCTGATCGCGATAAGGTTGGCGCTTTTATGTGTCAACCATTCGCGCGGACGGCCTGGGCAAACAAAGTGATAGAGCGGCTGCTTGCAATCAACCGTGCGTCAACCTAATCAGGAAACGCTCTAGCACTTTGCTGAAAAACTCAAAAAAAAAAATGACTCAACGATACATCCCCAACGTCGTTCGAACGAGCATCGCTCCCGTGGGCGCGGTGCGATGATCCCGGACAAAACGTATACATTTTGAGCGTAGGGCCAAAGGACCAAAGTCCGAAGGCAAAGAAGGAACCCATAGCCAGTTCAAATAGTTTTCATAACACGCCCTCCGGTGTCATTGCGAACCCCGCTCTTTCGGGGTGCGGCAATCCATCTCCTAACCCTTCCGCTGTGGTTTCGTAACCCGAATTATGGGTTGATACCGGTGATAAACATAAAGAACTCGTCATCGCGAGGCCCCTTCTTCAGGGGCCTCGCGATGACATCTAGTCATTGATTTTGCCTTATACCAACCTGCGTATGAAGGCATCCCTATAGATCACGAGCGGTTGCGAGGAGATATTCTCTCGCCGGACAGGCCTTTCCTTTAAAAACAAGGGGTTCCGTCCGGCAAGAGGCGTGCGAGGCGCAGAGCGAGTGATTGAGAGCGGCCCTTTCAATGAGTCCATTCATAGGCCCGCTGGTCTTATAGGCGAAACATACGCAATAGACGCAAACTAAAATCAGGACTGTTTTTTCATGCGCAGAGCTGACCAATAATCAAGCCGCTTTTTAATTTCTCGTTCGAAGCCACGTTCCACAGGCTTATAATACGCCTCGCGCTTCATGGTATCAGGAAAATAATTTTGCCCCGAAAAACCATCTGGCGTATCAGGGTCATAAATATACCCCACATGATAACCTTGGTCCTTCATCAACTTTGTCGGCGCATTCAAAATGTGTTTGGGGGGAGCAAGCGAACCATACCGCGCAGCGGAAACCTTGGCCGTATTATGGGCGACATAACTCGCATTCGACTTGGGCGCCGTCGCCAAATAAATGATTGCCTCCACAAGCACCAGCTCACCCTCTGGACTTCCCAAACGCTCATAGGCCTCCCATGCGGCCAACGTGAAGGGCATCGCTTGCGGATCGGCAAGACCTATATCTTCTGCCGCAAAACGCAGCATACGTCGTGCAATATAACGGGGGTCTTCGCCACCAGCGATCATACGCGAAAACCAATACAAAGCCGCATCGCAATCGGACCCTCGCAACGACTTATGCAGCGCGCTGATCAGATTATAATGCCCTTCCTGCGCTTTGTCGTACAAAGGCATACGCTTTTGCACAAAGGTCGATAAAGCTTGAGCATCTAATGGCTCGACAACATCGTGATGCAATAAAGACTCGGCCATCACGAGCGCATAACGCCCATCACCGTCAGCCATCTCGCTCAATGCCTCACGCGCTTCCTGCGTCACGGGCAAAGCCCTTTTTTCTAGCGCCTCGGCCCGTTGAAGCAACAGTTCAATCGCCGCATGATCCAATCTGTTCAGAACAAAAACCTGACATCGCGAAAGCAAAGCGCCATTAAGTTCAAAAGATGGATTTTCTGTTGTCGCTCCCACAAGAGTTACCGTCCCATCTTCCACATAAGGAAGAAGAACATCCTGCTGTGAACGCGTAAATCGATGGATTTCATCAACGAAGAGCAATGTTGCCTGCCCCGTTTCGCGTCGCGCCTGCGCTGCATCAAAAACTTTCCGCAAATCTGCAACGCCAGAAGCCACAGCTGAAACGGCTACAAAAAACAACCCCACATCCTGAGCCAACAACCGCGCTATCGTTGTCTTGCCACAACCAGGGGGGCCCCACAAAATATGCGAAGATAATCGCGACGACGAAACCATGCGACCAATCGGTGCCTCTGGTTTCAAAAGATGGTCCTGACCGACAACGTCTGACAAAGCCTGTGGGCGCAGACGGTCCGGCAAGGGTCGCTCTGTTTGGGATGTAAATAATGACACGGTTTCATTCATCCTTGGACACTACGACACGACCTTACGGGCAACAATCAAAAAGGCGCACCAGCTGTTGGATACAGACCAATCTTCAACACCTATCGACGGATCATCATATTAATGAGACCCCCACCACGGTTAATGACAAGACGCCAACCCCGTCGCCCCTGAACCGAGGCCGCAGCGAGTACGTCCTTAACACTGCCAATATCCTTACCATTAACGCCGACAATAATGTCCCCCTTGGCAAGGCCAAGTTCGGCAGCGGCACTGTCTGGGTCCACGGCGACAATAACCACGCCGACAACATCCTCTGACAGGCGGTATTGCGCCGCGACAGCGGGTGACAGGTTGGCAATCTTCGCGCCACTTAGGGGGCTTTGTCCTTTAACAAGAGCTTCATCGCGTGGCGTGTTTTCAGGCGGTGAAATCAAAGGCAGTTTGATCCTTTCATGCTGCCCCTTACGAACCACATCGAGATCAACCGATTTTCCAATAGAAGTCGTCGCGACGCGATATGCAAAAGCAGACGGATCCTGAATGGGTTTGCCGTTCAGACTGACGATCACATCACCGACCTTGAGTCCTGCCTTCTTGGCTGGGCTTGCTTCGTGAAGAGAATTCACCAACAACCCCATAGGGCTCGCAAGACCAAGCGACTTTGCCATGTCTGACGTCACGGGCTGTCCACCAATTCCAGTCCATGGACGTACGACTGTTTTTCTACCGCCGTCTTCTGCTATGCTATTTTCCAGTGTAGAACGCACCATGTTGGAAGGCACGGCAAACCCAAGCCCCATATTGCCTCCGTCCTTTGTATAGATCGCGGCATTAATGCCGATCAATCGCCCATCCATTGTAATCAACGCGCCACCAGAATTACCGGGATTAATCGCCGCATCTGTCTGGATATAATAATTCACATCATTCATGTCTAAACTGGTGCGCGCCATGGCCGAGATAATCCCGCTCGTCACCGTTTGCCCCACGCCAAAAGGATTACCAATTGCAATCACAATGTCACCAACCTCAGCGGCATCAGAATCCTCCAGCTCAATGAATGGGAGAAGCTCCCCTTTCGGGTTGATTTTTAACACGGCAAGATCCGACCCCTCATCCGTTAAAACAAGCGTGGCTTGAAACTCGCGCCGGTCGGATAGAACAACCGTAATTTCATCCGCACCATCGATCACATGATTGCTGGTCACAATCACACCCTCAGGTTTGACAATCACGCCAGAGCCAAGCGAGTTTTCAAGGCGTTGCCGCGACATCCCCTGAGGGATCGCCCCAAAGAAATGCTGAAAGAACGGGTCCCCCATAAAGGGCGAGATCACACGTTGACGTACGAGCTTTTGCGTATAGATATTCACAACGGCGGGGGCCGTCTTCTTAACGATGGGGGCATAGCTGAGTTGCACCTGCGCTTGCGAAGACGGAACCTGACGGGCAATCTGAGCATGGGCGCTGTGCCCCACAATTCCAACAGACAAGGCGATGATCAAAATGAAAAGCATATGGCGGGTCATGAGGTCCTCATGAAAAAAGGGATGGCACGTGCTGTTATCAATTTGGGCTGTGATTATGGAGAATCAAGGGCGGAAACACCTTCATTTTCATCAAGCCGTTAACCATAAGTGTATTTTCCCT
>JAQUYN010000076.1 GCA_028691835.1 Alphaproteobacteria bacterium
AGCTCTCGCAGTCGGTCTTTCTGACGGCCAACGAAATCTAACGCATTGAAACAAAAGGAAAGCCCATGTCCCGCAAAGCAATCAAGACCGTTGCCGTATCCTTTCTTGCCCTTTCGCTCCTGACGGCATGTCAGACCAACAGCCGCGATCAGGTGCTTCAAACGTCCGAGAGCCAAGTTGCCTTGCGCAGCATGCAAAGCCGCGCCTTCGATACGACCGATAAGGCCAAAACCCTGCGCACCATAATCGCCACGCTTCAGGATCTGGGCTTCGTGATCGACAAGGCCGATGCCACATTGGGAACGGTAAGTGGAACAAAATTAAACGGTTACGCCATGCGCATGACCGTCAGCGTCCGTGATCGCGGCACCACCCAGACCATCGTCCGCGCCAACGCACAGTACAACATCACCGCTATTGAGGATCCGCAGCCCTACCAGCAGTTCTTCGTCGCCCTCGAAAAGGCGATGTTCCTGACGGCGCAACAGGTGGATTGAGGCTTATTAAAATCAGCTATTAGGCATATCCCGCAGTTAGTTGGCAAAAACTGGCCTTAATGGTGATTTCATGCTTTGATGTTGGAGAATTTTACCGTATTTTCTTCGCAGAAGAATCGCAATTTTCTTCGCAGAATAATCACAAGCGAAAAGTCCGGCCATGAAAGACGACATCCTCACCGTTCGTGATGTAGCGGAAATGCTCAAGCTTGCGGACAAGACCGTCTACAGCTTGGTTTCCGATGGTGAAATACCCGGGTTCAAGGTCGGCGGGTCGTGGCGTTTTTCTAGGAAAGAGCTTGAAAAATGGGTGGCTGAACAAAACCGCAAGGCCAGTGATAATAAGAAAGCCAGAAGTGATGACTGATTGCCAAAGCAAATATCTGGCTTGTCCGTGTTCCCTGTTGGCAACAATAGGGGCATTCAGATGATCACAGCACATCACGCAAAATACTTTGCTCACGAACTGACCAGAAAACAGGCTGGGAATGATGTGGGGAGATTGTCTCAGTCCTTGTTCGATGCTTGCGTTGACCTAAATCCACATCAAATCGAAGCCGCTCTGTTTGCGCTAAAAAGCCCTTTATCGAAGGGCGTTATATTGGCTGATGAAGTAGGCTTGGGAAAAACTATCGAAGCGGCCCTCGTATTGTGTCAGCTCTGGGCCGAAAAGAAACGTAATCTCCTTATTGTTTGCCCAGCATCTTTGCGGAAGCAATGGGCAACGGAGCTTCAGGAGAAGTTCAACCTTCCCACACAGATCTTGGACGCGGTTACCTTTAAACAAGTTCAACGACAGGGAATATATAATCCTCTGTCACCGGGAAAGATTGTCATAGTCTCGTTCCACTTCCCCCTAAGGCTTGAAGAAAACTTTTTGGCGGTGCCTTGGGACTTGGTAGTTATTGATGAAGCCCACAAATTAAGAAATGCCCATAGACAGAGCAATAAAATTGGACAGACGTTGAAGCGCCTGTTTGATGGAAGAAATAAAATTCTTCTTACAGCCACGCCATTACAAAACAGCCTTATGGAACTATATGGTCTGTCCACGCTGATAGACGAACACCTGTTTGGTGATGATAAGTCATTCCGGCGTCAATTTATGGCAGGTGACAGCTTGATGACGGAATTGCGTGATCGGCTTTCGCCTTTTGTTAAAAGATCTCTCCGAAAACAAGTTCTTGAATACATTCGCTACACTGAGCGAAAAGCCATAACCGTACCATTCATGCCAACGGACAAAGAACAACGTCTGTATGAAGCGATCTCATCATTTCTGGCAAACGAAAACACATACGCCCTGCCAAAGAGACAACGCCATCTTACGTCGCTCATTATTCGTAAGCTGCTGGCATCATCTTCTCACGCCATCGTAAGAACGATGGAAACAATACAGCAAAGACTTGTTCGCCTCAGAGACAACCTGCCGCAAGACGACGAAGAATTTTTGGACAAGCTGATCGAAGACGATGATTTGGAGACCGACTATCTCGAAGACGAAGAATTAGAGGAGCTTGCACCTGATGAACCGGAACAACCTGAGCCTGAGAAGATAAAGGAAAAAATTGAAGGCGAGATAAATCTCATAGAAAGCCTGATCGGAATGGCCAAAGGCATCGGAAACGATACCAAGGCTACAGCATTGTTGAAAGCAGTTGAGATAGGCTTTCAACGAATGACAGAAATGGTCGACCCGAAAACGGGTCAGTCCGCTCCTCACAAGGCGATCATTTTTACGGAATCCCGTCGCACGCAAGAGTATTTGTCTGCTTTTCTCCAAGCCAATGGCTATCTTGGAAAAGTAGTGTCCTTCAGCGGAACAAATGCCGGTCAAGAAGCTTTAGCAATTCATAAGCAGTGGCTTACGGATAACGATGGATCAGATAGAATTAGTGGCTCTTCACAAGTTGATCGCCGCACAGCACTTATTGATCACTTTAAGAACCACGCCGAGATCCTGATAGCAACCGAAGCTGCGGCTGAGGGCGTGAACCTGCAATTCTGCGCATTGATAATCAACTACGATTTGCCGTGGAATCCACAACGCATTGAACAACGCATTGGCCGATGCCATCGTTATGGCCAGAAGTTTGATGTTGTCGTCATCAATTTCCTGAATGAGCGCAATCAAGCAGACCAGCGGGTTTTGGAGCTGCTAAGCGAAAAGTTTAAACTGTTCACCGGCGTATTTGGTGTATCAGATGAAGTCTTGGGACGCATTGAGAGCGGCTTAGACTTTGAAAAGCGCATATCAGA
Source organism: Alphaproteobacteria bacterium (assembly GCA_028691835.1). Classification (GTDB taxonomy): domain Bacteria; phylum Pseudomonadota; class Alphaproteobacteria; order UBA9219; family UBA9219; genus UBA8914. The sequence continues at coordinate 2,757 of JAQUYN010000076.1, forward strand.
TATCTATGACACATGTCGATCACCGGAGGCCATTGAACAAGCTTTTGCCAATCTTCAAAAAGAATTGGAAGAAAACATAAGCGAGAAAATTAAGGCCACGCAGCAAATATTGATCGAGAACTTTGACGAAGACATCCATGACCTTTTGAAGATCAAACTGGATCAGACTGAAGAACGATTGGATAAGGTGGGTCGTTGGTTCTGGCGGCTCACGAAATATATCATGGCAGGAAAAGCTGCTTTTGAGGATGAAAAGTTTGCCTTTCTCCTAGATGCGCCAATAGCTCCTGCCATTCCCACGGGGAAATACCAACTTGTGCGAAAGCAAGGGGCGGCAACAATTGAAAACGCCCACACCTATCGGTTGACGCATCCTCTTGGCGAATTTGTTCTTCAACAGGGAACCGAGATCGACACACCTAAGGCTGAGATTGTTTTTGATTACAGCCAGCACTCATCCAAAATCTCTGCGGTTGAACAGATTGTGGGAAAATCAGGCTGGCTAAACCTGCGGCTTGTCCGCGTCGAAACATTGCAGGTCGAAGAATATCTCGTTTTCACGGCTCTAACCGATGATGGAAAGAATCTAGATGCCGAGACATGTGAGAAACTATTCTCATGCGAGGCGGCTTCCTCGCCAAAGCATGTCCATGAAAATCCACCCGATAGCCTGTCTGCGAACGCGAAACGGCACACGGATGCCCAGATCAGCGAGATCGTGGAAGAAAATAATCGGTTCTTTCAGGAAGAACGCGAAAAGTTGGAAAAATGGGCGGACGACAAAATTCTTGCTGTTGAGCAAGCTCTTTCGGATACCAAGAACCGCATCAGGTCGTTAAAGCGTGACGCAAGGCTTGCTTCTTCCATCGAAGATCAGCAACGTATCCAGACAGAAATCCGTGAGCTGGAGAAACTTCAACGTCGCCAGAGGCAGGAGATTTTTGAGGCTGAGGATGAAATTATCGAAAAGCGTGACGGCTTAATCACCGCGCTGGAGCAGAAGCTTCAGCAGAAAACCGACATACGTGAATTGTTCACAATACGCTGGAAAGTGGCGTAAGAAACACAGAGGAAGTTATGGCAAACGCAGAGAAACAAAGAGATCGGTTGGTTGCCCTTTTGAGCGACCTGTTTCAACTTAATCAGCCCGATCTGGATTTTGGTTTTTATCGGATTATGCATGCTAAGGCGGATCGCGTTTCCAGCTTTTTGCAGAACGATCTGCTAAAGATTATCAAGGATGCTTTTGGCGAAGCCGACGATAAGCGTGTGGAAGAAGTGCGTCTGGCCTATGAAGCGGCCATAAAGCAAGCCAAGGACTTCGGTGCTCCTAATCCAGAAGAAACGGAACCTGTTAAAAAGGCGAAGGCAGCGTATGACGCTGTAAGGGACGCAGGCAACGGCGAAGGCGAAGTTTACGACCACCTTTATCGGTTCTTTGAACGCTACTACGACAACGGCGACTTTATGAGCCGTCGCTATTATGCCCGCGAAACGGATGGAAAAGCCGCGCCGTACTCTGTGCCATATGATGGCCGTGAGGTTTATCTGCACTGGGCAAACCGCGACCAGTATTATATCAAAACGTCCGATTATCTGACCAATTTCACATTCAATCTGGCCAATGCGCCTGAGTTGAAGGGGTTGTTCGAGCAAGAAGTGCGCAAGGTGCACTGCCGCATTGTTGAGGCCGCAGAGGGGGAACACGGGAACATCAAGACGACAGACAAAACGGAACGCTATTTTCTGATTCATCAAGAGGAGCCGATCAAGCTGGAAAACGGCGACATTGTTATCCAATTTGAATATCGCCCTGATGCCGAAAAGACCGGACAAGGCGGCAAGTGGCAGGAAAAGCGCATCGATGAAGCAGAAAAATCCGTTATGGATGCCCTTAAAAGACTGAAAGAAGCGGACGTTTTTGTCGCGCCGTTGGCAACAATGGTTGGAAATGACGGCAACCGAACATTGTTGCGCCGTTATCTGAACCAATACACGTCCCGCAACACGATGGATTATTTCATCCATAAAGACCTTGGCGGCTTTATGCGCCGGGAGCTGGATTTCTATATCAAAAACGAAATCATGCGGCTGGATGACATTGAGTCCGCTGACGTGCCACGTGTGGACTTTTACCTATCCAAGATCAAGGTTCTGCGAAAAATCTCGCATCACCTGATCGACTTCCTTGCTCAACTTGAAGATTTTCAGAAGAAGATCTGGCTTAAGAAAAAGTTTGTCGTTGAGACAAATTATTGCATCACGCTGGATCGCGTTCCCGAAAATCTCTATCCAGAAATCGCGGCGAACGACAAGCAACGTGAGGAATGGGTAAAACTTTTTGCGATTGATGATTTGAAGGGGGGCAAGAAGCCACTTTCTGTGGCGTTTCTGAAAGAGAACCCCTTCTTAGTTCTGGACACGGCATTATTCGGTGAAGCGTTCAAGACAAGATTATTGGCTGAAATTCAGGATTTGGACGAGAAATTAAATGGCCTACTCATTCACTCTGAAAACTTTCAAGCGCTAACTCTTTTAGAACGAAAGCATGTTGGACAGGTCGGGTTGTGCCACATAGACCCGCCGTACAACACACAAACCAGCGGGTTTTTGTATAAAAATTCATACCAACATTCAAGTTGGATGGCGATGATGGAGAATCGCATAAGCCTTACAGGACAAATGCTGTCACAGACTGGATCATTTCTTGTCCATATTGACGAAAATGAGTACGAACATCTATATAATTTATTTGGTAGCCTCGATCTTGCGGATACCGGAACGCTCATATGGGATAAGAAAAACCCCATTCTTGGTCGGCGCGGCGTAGCTACCCAACATGAATACATCCTTTCAAGGTCGAAGAATGTTAACCCGGTTTATCTCCGCAACGATTCAATACAAGCGATGCTGGCAAAAAGAGATGAGTTATTCAAAGAACATGGGGAAGTAAACAGTGTAGTGAGGAATGAATATTCCACTTGGGTTTCCTCCAACCAGAAGCTCTCCGGCGGTGAGAAGCAATATAAATATATAGATGATTTGGGGCAGGTTTATCGTGGGGTTGCTATGGGCGCTCCGGAAAAAAGGACTGACCCTAAATTCTTTATTCCTTTAATCCATCCAAAAACTAAAAAACCCTGTCCCCTTCCTCCTAATGGATGGTCTCGCACACCAGAAAAACTTAAGGAGCTTATCGCGCAAGGCAACATACTTTTTGGAGTTGATGAAACCACGCAACCACAGAAAAAAGTAGTGCTGACAGAAGAGTCTCAAAGACAGTTACCTTCCGTGATCCAGGACGGCAGAAGTGGAAAGAGCGATCTGGATTCTTTGGGGTTAAGCTTCCCATATTCACATCCATTAACTATGTACAAAACCCTTATTGGTTCATCGTTTTGTATACAACCGATAGTTCTGGATTATTTTGGTGGATCAGGAACGACAGCTCATGCCGTTATTGACCTCAATCGCGAGGATTCTGAAAAACGAAAATACATATTGGTGGAAATGGGAGACCATTTTGATTCAGTTATGCTGCCAAGAATTAAAAAGGCAATTTATACCAAAAATTGGGATAATGGACGCCCAATATCTTATGATGGCGTCAGCCATTGCTTCAAATATATGCGCCTCGAGTCTTACGAAGATGCGCTGAACAATCTGACATTCCGCGAAGATGCCATGCGCAATCAAGCTTTGACCAAAAACGATGAATTCCGTCGTGACTATATGCTTAAATACTGGCTGGATTTTGAGACCAAGGGCAGTCCATCGCTTCTCAGCGTTCAGCAGTTCGCAGATCCTACCGCCTACATGTTAAATATCAAGAAGCCGGGATCAGATGAATATGTTGAAAAATCCGTTGATCTGATCGAAACCTTTAACTGGTTGATTGGCCTTCATGTCGATCATATCGATGCGCCGCGCATCTTCGGCGGAAAATTCAAGCGGGAAGCTGACCCAGAATTGCCGAACGACCAAACCACGCGTCTGATCCTCGATGGGAAATTGGCCGAAGATGCCAATGGCAAGTGGTGGTTCCGCAAGGTGGAGGGCCGTGTGTGCCGCACACCGGGCGACAAAAAGAACATGGACAAGGTTCTTATCATCTGGCGCAAGTTGACGGATAATTTAGAAGAAGACAATTTGATGCTGGATGAATGGTTCAAAAAGTATCGGCTTTCTACGCAGGATTCCGAATTTGATGTCATTTATGTCAATGGCTCGAACAATCTGCCGAACCTAAAACGCACAGATGAAAATTGGAAAGTTTGCCTGATCGAAGAAGCCTTCCATCAGAAAATGTGGGATGTGGAGGGATAATTCAATGGCACGAAAGAGCGCAGATAAGAAAAGGATGCTCGACCTGCCGTTCAAGCAGGTTTTGAACCAATGGATTATTGCTCAGTTCGGTTTTGACCCGCTGGCCAGTATCAAGAAAGGGAAAAAGAAACTCCGCGCCTTAGAGCCGTTTGCGGCCACGCTGCGAAGTGTGCCAGAAGGCCTGACAGCGGATAATTTGCACCATTTCTACAAGGCGTTGGACATTCACTTGCAGGACAAGGCGGCGATTACCCGCGCCGACCTAATGCGATATGAGCAAAATATCGTAAGCCATACATTAGCGATTAACGAACGTCGGGCACGTCCTATCGTTTGGAAATACTATCAGTGGTTATCGTTGCTGTTTGCGGAAGTGTATTTAGACCGGTTCTTTGCCAGCCGCGAAAGCCTGATGGCCAGCCTTAATGGCTATGTCGATGAATTCAACGCTTTTTGGCAAGAAAAAGGCTTTGAAACGGGCATCACGCCTTTCACCTATGACGAATTGAACAAGATTTGTTTGCAGAATGCGACTGGATCAGGAAAGACGCTTCTGATGCATGTCAATTTCCTTCAATTTCGGCACTATGCAAACCAATCGTCTTTCCGACATGATCTAACTCGCACCATTCTGATTACGCCGAACGAAGGTCTGTCCGTCCAACATGCCAGAGAGTTTAAGGACAGCGGTATTGCGGCAGGACGCTTATTAACAGACACAGGCGATTTGCTTTCGACGGGCAAAAATGGTTTGCGTCAGATTGACTATACCGAAATCACAAAACTCGGCGATGTCGACAGCGTCAACGTAATCGCAACACGGAATCTTGGCGATCAGAACCTTCTTCTGGTGGATGAAGCGCACCGAGGCATGGGGAGCAAGGAAGAGACCGGCTGGTTCAAAAGCCGTGAAAGACTTGTTGAACGCGGATTTGTGTTTGAATATTCCGCAACCTTTAAAGAAGCCGTCATCGCCGCGAAAAGGCCTGAGATTGAGGAGGCCTATGCCAAATCGATTATTTTTGATTACTCCTATCGCTATTTTTACGAAGACGGATACGGCAAAGATTATCGAATTTTCAATCTGCCCAAGACTTATAACCAACTGCGGTTTAGCTATCTAACTGCTTGCCTTCTGTCCTTCTATCAACAGCTCAAGCTCTATGAGGACAAGAAAACGGCTTATTTGCCCTATAATCTTGAGAAGCCTCTTTGGGTGTTCGTTGGGTCGACCGTTACTGGGGCTAAATCCGATAAGGAGACGATGGGCGATGTTGCTCAAATTCTATCCTTTATTGCCGGATTTTTGGGAAATGAGTCCTTATCTATTTCTGAAATTGAGAAGCTTCTAAGCAGGAATGGGCATGATACGGGGCTTATAGATGATAAAGGCGGCGACATCTTCGCTGGCTCATTTCTTTATCTTCAAGAGCTTGTTCGACGCGAAAAATGGAAGGTTCAAGATCTGTTCCGCGACATACTGGGGAAGATTTTCCAGAACCGCGCGGGTGGCCAGCTTATGTTGGCTCGCATCAAAGGGGATCAAAACGAAATCTTATTGCGGATTGGCCAAGAAGAAATTCCATTCGGTCTTATTAACGTAGGTGATGCGCCAGCTCTTATCAAACATATAGAAGATGCCGGAATTACCGATCTTGTGGTTCATGAGTCTGAGTTTAGTGAAAAGCTATTTGCGCAGGTTCACTTGTCTTCATCGCCGGTCACGATGCTGATTGGATCTAAAAAATTCGTAGAAGGTTGGGACTGCTGGCGAGTTAGCACTCTTGGCCTGATGCATGTTGGCAAAAGCGAAGGGTCACAGATTATTCAGCTTTTTGGCCGTGGGGTACGACTGAAAGGGCACAGCTGGTCACTTAAGCGCAGCGGCTTTGCAACCCCAACGCACCAGCCGGAGCATGTTCAGTTCATGGAAACGCTGAATGTCTTTGGCATTGAAGCCGACTTTATGGAAAAGTTCAAAAAATTCCTTGAGGAAGAAGACCTTCCAAGCAACGATCACAAGTTTGTCGAGACCATTCCTCTGACCGTCACATATGACTTTGGCAAGCAGCTGAAGGTGCTGCGTCCTCGCGAGAAACGCGGTGACGGACGGGAGTATGATTTCAAGAAGGATGGACGCGTTCCTGCTTTTGGAGATGTTCCCGAAAAACTGGCGTCCAAATCCATCGAAGTGGATTGGTATCCGCGCATCCAATCTATTGCATCAAAGTCTTCTGGACGAGAGGCGGGAAAAGAAAAGGCTATATTTAGCACTTATCATCTGTCTTTTTTAGATTTCGATGATCTTTTCTTTCGGATTGAAAAGTTCAAGCGTGAACGCAGCTGGTACAACATAAACATATCTTTGTCTGCGATCAGACCGCTATTGGAGAATCCGTCGTGGTATACCTTGACTGTTCCTGCTGGGAGAATGGACACAGCAGACATTCTTAATGTGTCTCTGTGGCAGGAAATGGCTTGCGAGCTTTTACAAAAGTACTGCGAAGAATATTACAACTACTGCAAAGCTGAATTTATTCAGCCGCGCCTCGAGCTTCGGGCTATTCAGCCGAAGGATCAAAATCTTCCTCCAGAAGAAGAATATCAGCTTGTTGTCGACAGCAATGAGAATGCTCTTATTGAGGACATTATCAAACTGAAGGAAGAGATTGCAGCTAAGAAACAAGGCATACTGAAAATCAATGGCCTAAAATCCTGCATGTTTAGCAACCACCTTTATCAACCACTTATCCATGTTGCTAAAGGAAGCAAGATCCAGATAGCTCCCGTTTCGCTGAACGAAAGCGAGTTTCAGTTCGTGGAAGATTTAAGAGAGTATCTCATGTTGCACGAAGCTCAATTCTTGAAAGATGGAACAGAAGTTTTTCTTTTAAGGAATGAAAGTCGTGGCCGTGGAATGGGTTTCTTTGAAGCTGGTAATTTTTACCCAGATTTTCTGCTGTGGCAGCTGAATGACAAGAAGCAAAAGATTGCATTCATTGAACCACATGGTCTCCAGCATGAAGGGCCGGGGCACAAAAAAATCAAATTCTACACCATTATCAAAGACATTGAACGCCGTCTTGCGGATCCCGATGTAACGCTGAATAGCTTTATTGTTACACCCACTCGTTTTGCCAAGTTAAACTGGGATAAAGCGATGTCTGAATTTGCGGACATACATGTTCTGTTTATGGAAGATCAAAAAGACATCTATATCCATGAGATTATGAAGCGTATGTCAGTATGACGCAGCGAATTTGAAATTCACCTGCATCCCGCCCTTATTTGGGCGCGCTCCACACTTATGTCCTGAAGCACATATGGGAACACAGCATCAGCAGGTGCGTTATCTATCTCGCTTGCCAGCTTGGCTTGAAAGGCTTTGCTGTATTCCTTAATCGGTGGGCAGACACAGGCGGGGTTAGAACTTGCCGTCCCGCAGGCGCTTAACGAGATCAGCGCGAGTGCGAGGAGCGTCCATCGTTGCACGAAGTTGGGCATCTTTGATCTCCACGATTTTTTTGAGTTGGTCATAGCGTTCGGCGGTGCGGCCTGATTGGCGCGCGCCGAGTAGAACGGCGGCCACAGACGCGGCACTTGCGCCCCAGCCGATGATTTTGATGAGGTTGCTGGAGAACCAGCTCGTCAGGATCGCCCACATCAGCGCAGACCCTTCCTGTTGTCGTCGATCCGTGCCCAGATCATCACACCGA
>JAQUYN010000009.1:0-42770 GCA_028691835.1 Alphaproteobacteria bacterium
CTGCGCCTCGCACGCCTCTTGCCGGACGGCACCCCTTGCTTTTTAAGGAGAGGACTGTCCGGCGAGAGGCTATCTCCTCGCAACCGCTCATGACCCAGCGCGTCGGTTCATCGGGCGGTTGGTATCATTCGAGGGTTAGTATAAGCTTTCCCCCGTCTCGTGCAGCGGGGCCGAAGAGAAAGTTTCCGAGCAGAAGGCGGGCGTTTTTACAATCCTTTTGTCGGGTTTTTGTTCTGCCGTTGAACCTCTCTGGGATCAGTTTTTTTGACAGTACAAAAGGGCGATATAGGGCGGCATGTTGTTGTGGGGTTGATCTCCACCAGCATTCAATGTTGGGGAAGAAAAGTGATACCACTCAGGTGAGTTGGAATTGCCGCTGGCCATAACAGGGACACTTCCTTTCCCATTTTCATTGTATTCTTGCCAGTCGGTTCCGTGGGCATGTGCAGGAATTTCTGTCACCGAGAGCGTATGGTTTTCCTCCCCGCCTGTTTCCCCCAGACTTCTGAGTGTTAATCCAGCCCCAGCGCCCGCGCCAATGACTGTGCGTCCGGCAAGGCCGGGCAGGGGTGACCATCCTGCGGGGCAGGCGGCGAGATTAAACATCATAACCGCCCCGGCGGGAATCGTGTTTGCCGTGCAGGCTACGCTTGTCCCCGTCCAAGTTAAGGCTTGCCCCGTGGGGCAGGCCGCGCTCGGTGGCAAGTTGCCATTTTCTGGGGGAAAGAGTTGTCCCGCTTGAACGGGTGGAACGATGAAAATAACAAAGAGTATTAAAATCAATAGATTTTTCATGGGGCGTTCTTTCTTGTGTCCATGATAGATTAGTTATTGAGTAACTGTTAATAAACAATAAAATAGGTCTTGCATCAAACATTCAGCAAAAAGACTCCTTGAAATACTTTTTTTAGGCACCACTTATCAATTATGTCGTTTGCTTGTTTTTTGCTGTTTTTGGTCAAAAGATCAGGCATGATGGATTGGTGATTTGGGGCGATTCAGTGTTCCCCTGAAAGGAAAGTTTTTGCATGGTTGTTGAGTCTCCTGCTGGCGCGTTGTATCCCGTACTCCCGCTTCGTGACATTGTCGTTTTTCCGCATATGATCGTGCCCTTGTTCGTTGGGCGTGAGAAGTCTGTGCGTGCGCTTGAAGACGTGATGCAGGAGGATAAGCAGATCCTTTTGCTGACACAGAAAGACGCGGCTCAGGACGATCCCCAGAAAGGCGACCTTTATCTCCAAGGGACCATCGGTACGGTCTTGCAGCTTCTTAAGCTTCCCGATGGCACGGTTAAGGTTCTTGTCGAAGGTGGCGCGCGCGCACGCGTCGTCCGCTTTACTGACACTCCCGACTTCTTCCAAGCTTTTGCTGAACCTATTGAAGAGTTCACAGGCGATAAGGCTGAGCTGGATGCTCTGTCACGTGGCGTTGTCACGCAGTTTGAGCAGTATATCAAGCTGAACAAAAAGATCCCGCCAGAGGTGATGGTCACCGTCAATCAGATCGACGAGCCCGCGCGCCTTGCTGATACCATATCTTCGCACCTTGCGCTGAAGATTGCCGAGAAACAGGCCTTGCTAGAAATTCCATCCGTGAATGATCGCTTGGAGCGTATCTTTGGCCATATGGAAGGCGAAATTGGCGTCCTTCAAGTTGAAAAACGTATTCGTACCCGCGTTAAAAAGCAGATGGAAAAAACGCAGCGCGAATATTATTTGAATGAGCAGATGAAGGCCATTCAAAAGGAACTTGGCGAAGGCGAAGACGGCAAGGATGAGATTTCCGAACTTGAGTCCAAGATCAAAGAGACAAAGCTGACGAAGGAGGCCAGCGAGAAATGCTTGGCCGAGTTGAAGAAGTTGCGCACCATGAGCCCCATGTCGGCGGAGGCTACAGTTGTACGCAATTATCTTGATTGGATGTTGGCCATTCCTTGGCAAAAGCGCACGAAGACGCGCCGTAATATCAAAGAAGCGCAGAAGATCTTGGATGTTGATCATTACAGCCTTGAGAAAGTCAAAGAACGCATTCTTGAATATCTTGCTGTTCAACAGCGCCAAGGCAAACTAAAGGGGCCGATCCTTTGCCTCGTTGGGCCTCCTGGTGTTGGTAAAACGTCGCTTGGCAAATCGATTGCCCGTGCAACAGGGCGTAATTTTGTCCGTATGTCATTGGGCGGTGTTCGCGATGAATCTGAAATTCGAGGCCATCGCCGCACGTATATTGGTTCTATGCCCGGCAAAGTTGTGCAAGGCATGAAAAAGGCAAAGTCCTCTAATCCGCTTTTCTTGTTGGATGAGGTGGATAAGCTAGGTTCAGATTGGCGCGGCGACCCGTCTTCGGCTTTGCTGGAGGTTTTGGATCCTGAGCAGAACAACACGTTCAACGATCACTATCTTGAAGTCGATTATGATTTGTCGGATGTGATGTTCGTTTGCACGGCCAATACGCTTAAGATGCCACAACCGCTTTTGGATCGTATGGAAATCATTCGTCTTGCCGGTTATACGGAAGATGAAAAGATCGAGATTGCGCAGCGCCATCTCGTTGCCAAGACGATGAAGGAACATGGGTTGAAGAAATCGGAGTTTTCGATTTCCGAGGACGCACTGCGTGACATCATCCGTTATTATACGCGTGAAGCTGGCGTACGTAATCTGGAACGTGAAATTGCGAAGCTCTCGCGCAAAGCGATCAAGGAAATCTTGGTCAAGACGGGCACGAAGAGCATTCACATTACACGCCGGAATCTTGAAAAGTATCTTGGTGTCAAAAAGTTCCGTTATGGCGAAGTTGAGGCCGAGGATCTGATCGGTGTGACAACGGGTCTTGCTTGGACGGAAGTTGGCGGTGAGCTGCTATCGATTGAAGCCGTCGCGCTTCCCGGCAAGGGCAAGATTACGATCACGGGTAAACTGGGCGATGTGATGCGTGAATCTGTACAGGCTGCGGAAAGTTATGTGAAGGCGCGTGCTGCGCAGTTTGGCATTCAACGCAATGTACTCGAAAAACGAGACATCCACGTTCACGTTCCTGAAGGTGCAACGCCCAAGGACGGACCTAGTGCTGGTGTGGCGATGGTAACCTCTATCGTCTCTGTTTTGACGGGCGTTCCGATCCATAAGGATGTTTGTATGACGGGCGAGATCACGTTGCGTGGGCGCGTTCTTCCTATTGGCGGGCTGAAGGAAAAACTTCTTGCCGCTTTGCGCGGTGGTTTGACGACAGTGTGTTTGCCCAAAGAAAATGAAAAGGATTTGGCCGAAATCCCAGACAACGTGAAGAAGGGGATGAAAATCATTTTCATCAACAATGTTGACGAGGTTCTAAGCGTTGCTTTGACCAAGCCGTTGATCCCTGTCATTTGGGAAGACGATCTTGCCATTGACACTGTTGGTAAAACAGCAAAGGCGAGTGAAGGCCAAGCGAGCGGAGAGAATATCTGCCACTAAAGCGGTATTCGAAGTGGTTGACGTAGCGTTGACGGCATGCAGCTGCTCTGTTTGTTTGCCGAGCAGATTCGCGCGAACCGTTGGTGTATAAAGGTGCCAACCTCAGCGCAAGCTGCTTTAGGGGCGTTGTGTTATGGTCGTTTTTTGCATGATGGTTAAAAATGGCAGAAAAGCTTGTTTCGTGACGTGTATCAGCATTGACTCATCAAAGCATCAATGCCTAGAATCCAACCTATAGGGTCGCTGGATTCGTGTTATGATTTTGGGTCCGGTTTCCATCAGCATACGTAAACCAACAGGGAGTTCTCTCGTGAATAAGAATGAATTTATCGCGGCAGTTGCAGATAGTAAATCTTTGACGAAGCTTGATCTGTCCAAGTCGGCTGTTTCGACGATCATTGACGCCGTACTTGATACGATTGAAGGCGCATTGAAAAAGGGTGATGAAGTTCGCCTTGTTGGTTTTGGTAATTTCTACGTTGCAAAGCGTGCGGCGTCTGAAGGTCGTAACCCCCGCACGGGTGAAGCGATCAGTATTAAGGCTTCTAAGCTCCCCAAGTTTCGCGCTGGCAAGCAGTTGAAGGAAACGGTTAACGGCGTGAAGAAGTAAGCTTTAGCGCGCTGTCGGGAGACTTCTTGCGTAAAAAGTTTAAAGCGGGGCGAGGATTTTTATCCTTAGCCCTGTTTTTTTGTCTTTATGGGTAAATAATCGCTGTATTTTCCGGCAAAGTTTGCTAACAAGGTCCTCGGTAAGGGCAGTTAGCTCAGCGGTAGAGCATCTCGTTTACACCGAGAGGGTCGGGGGTTCGAAACCCTCACTGCCTACCAAAACAAAAGGGTCAGCTTTGCTGGCCCTTTTGTTTTGGTTATGTGAAGGGTGTTTTTAACTCCCGACAAGTTGGGGTTCGACAACGAGCCGTTCCGTGACATTTGTGCGGACGCGTACGCGCAAATGACAAAGGAAAAAGAACGGCGAAGTTGCCACGAGGGGCGCTTGCGCCCCGAAGTGCAACCCTCACTGCCTACCAACTACATCAAAGGCTTGGGCTCATCCCCAAGCCTTTTGTGTTATGAGTTGGGCAGTTTTCTGTTTTTTTTTCTTGTCTCATAACTGAAACGGTGGGCTGTTGCTTTGTTGGGCATGAATTGTGTGTTATCAATTTAACCACTGATTCATGTGCTGAGGTGTCCCGTGGGTATATTCATTGCTATCGTTCTTCTAGTGATTGGGCTTGGCATTGTTGCTGTTATAATTGATGGGAAAGAGAAAAAACGAAAAATTCAAGCTCTTAACGATATACCAGATTTTGAACCGTCGATATTTTTTGTCGGAGCTTCATCTATTGAAAGTACGTGCCCACACATAGCAATCGCGATAGACCCTAAACGCGAGAAGTTTGCAACTACAAAAAACGGAGAAGTTGCCAAGGTCTATCCTTTTTCTAGTGTATTATCCGTGGAAATCGTAAAGAACGGAGAATCATTACAGAAAACAAATAGAGGAAGTCAGGCGGCTGGTGCCGTCGTGGGAGCGGTTTTGCTTGGGCCAATCGGCCTTCTTCTAGGTGGTGTGACTGGGAGTAAGCGGAGTGTTGAAAAAGTTAAGAAATTATCTTTGAGTATATTTACGAAAAATCTCGAAAATCCATTAATTGAAATTTGTTTTCTTGATTCTAAAAATGGTCATTCCCCAGATAGCTCGATCGTTAAAGGTGCTGTTGAGGATTTGAACAACTGGTATGGACGCTTTCAAGCTGTTGTGAGTGCTGGGGCACATTGACAATGCGTATAACAAAGTAATCCCTATTTGTAGGGCGAGAGCAGTCAGAAACGAGCAAGTTGAGATTGCTCCAATTTTTTCATAGCGGCCTTGGCTCGTTCCTTCTGCTTTGCCCAAGCCACATAGTGCGAGACCATGCGATCTGTTTTGTGTCCGGTGATGGCTTTGATTTGTTCGCTTGTGCAGCCAGCCTCGGCAAGGTTGCCTGTGGCGGTTTTGCGTAAGGTTTGCTCCCGCTATGGTTGGGGCATCGCCCCCCCCAATGCCGGAAAAGATATATTGAAGCTCTTGCATAAGCTGAGTGAAGCATGAAATCAAACTCAACCTTTTGTCCGGACGAGCATCGCGCCCGTAGGCGCCCCGAAGAGAAAGTTTCCCCGGACACATGGAGAGTTTTGCTATCACCTTGATTTTAGGTTATGCAAGAGGTGTATTGTATAAAATTTTCCTCTTCAGGTTTTGCGCTTTTTATTTTAATAGCTTTTTATAGAATAAAGAGAGCCTTGCAATGATCTCATAGGGTGTTTAGAGTTTACCTATACCTCCTTTTTATATGTCCAACTATAGAGAATTGCATGAAATACCTTCAATTGTCTTCTTCAGTTATAGCTCTCTCCTTTGGTCTTCTGTTGGCCCCGTCAACAGCGTCTCTTGCTGCGACAACTGTTTCCGGGGCTGCTGGCGATGCGGGAATAAGCACAGCTACGAATGGCGGTGACGGTCAGGATGCAAACATCACTGAACTCCCGTTGTCTGGATCCCCCTATACGGCCATTGGTGGCGCGGGTGGTGATGCTTATACGGATGAAGAGACGTTATTCGGGTCGGGTGGAAATGGCGGCGCGGCAAGTGCTCAGGATCATTTCACTCATGAGGGGAGTGAGACGGTTCTTTCTGTTACAACAATTGGTGGAAACGGGGGACAAGCTTTTGGCATCAATGAAATTGGCGGCGCGGGTGGTGTTGCGACGACTTTCTTTGATGTGACGCAGACAAATTTATTGCCGCTTAGTTTATCGGGATACCAAATTGGTGGTGATGGCGGCGATGGATTTTTGGGCGCTGCTGGGGGCAATGGCGCAAGTTCTATGATGCTGAATGCTGTGATGGGAACTGCAACAGCGGATGAGGATCTATATCAGGAAGCCACAGGTGGTCACGGTGGTTCAAGCGCTGGCGGCCTTGCCGGATCTGGTGGTGATGCGCGTTCGATACTGACCTTGGATAATAAGACAGCGTCGAGTTTGATTGTAAGTTCAATCGCGAACGCCGGTTCAGGTGGGGACGCAATGGACGCTGCCGCCGTTGCGGGTTCAGCGGGGGACGCTGTATCAAGCATAAGTATAACGGATACAGTTGCCTCGTCGGTTCGTGCGTTGGTTCGTGCTGTCGGCGGGGATGGTGGTGATGATGAGTTTTTAGGCGAGGATGAATTTTTTGTCGGCGCCACAAAAGGTGGGGATGCTCATGCCGAGCTGATGATTCAAACATTTGGAACATCGGCAGGACGTACTTCTCTATATGAGCCTTATCCGTTTAACGTTGTGTCGGCGTTTGGTGGAGGTGCTGGGACCTCATCTGATGGTTTTGGTGCCGCGATGGATGGTGGCGCAGCGACAGCTCTTTATACAGGCAGCGCTTATGGACTTTCTGCGGCAAGGGTTACAGCTGAAGGCGGTGCTGGTGGTGATCATTTAGGGTTTGGAGATGGCGGTACAGGGGGCTTTGCCGAAGCGCATGGCGATTTGACACTTTATGATCCCACCCCGCAGGACTCATTTTTTGTACAAAACGAGTTGATCGTTCAGGCCTTCGGTGGTTCAGGTGGCGATGCTTATGCCGAAGGGGCAAAAGCAGGAAACGGCGGCGAATCCCTCGCAACAGCTGTTATTTCTGCCGTGGGCAGCGTCACGGATCATCACATTTCAGCTTCTGTGTATCAGGCAGGGGGAAGTGGCGGTAATGGCTATTATGGTGCAGATGGCGGCGATGGCGCTGATTCTGTTCTTGATAACGCTGTAAGCGGAACGACCTCTGGCGTTTTGACTCTTGTGCAAACAGCTCAGGGTGGCGCTGCTGGCGCAAGTGAGGGCGGCACGGCGGGCGTCGCGGGTAATGCTTTGGTGACATTATCTGTTGCCGATATGTATGCAAGTGAGCTGAACGTTTACGGCGAAGCCATCGGCGGGTTGGGTGGTGACGCAGACTTGGGCGTGGCCACGGTGGGTGGTCAGGCATTGAGCGACGTGAGCGTTATATCTACACGCCTTGGTGCGACGGTTCGGGTTAGCAGTAATGCCCCGGCCGGATATGGCGGCATGAGTTATTCGTCTGATTCAGATGATGATGAGTCGTATTTCTTTGAAAGAAGTGGGACATCACATGCTTCGGCCTCTGCGACGGGCGCTGGATTTCAAAACGTCATAGAGGCTTATGCCGTGGCATCAGGTGATACAGGGCAATCCGAGGCAAGCAGTACCGTAACGGACTTGAATGCCAACAAGCTGATTACAAAAGCTTCTGGGGGGCTTGCGGATTCGACTCTGTCAGCAAGCACGCTCGCGGTTGCTGGGCTTTCGTCTTATCAATCCGCAGCCCTGTCGAATATGGGGCATGTCAGCTCAATTGGTAACTTGACGGTTTCGGCGCAAACTCCTTCCAAACTTTCTCAGTTGGGGACGGCTTCAGCAGACTTTACGGTTGTTGGCGATGGCGGAATGGGGGCCGCAAATAATGAGGAGAGTGCCCAGTTTGAACCTGTGACTTATTCGATGTCGGCGGATTATTCGTTTGCTGATTTGGGAATGGGGAATGATCTTCTTTTTGGGCTAACAGACTCAACGCTCTACGGCACAGGGTTCCAGTCTTTGTCGTTTTCATTGACTCAGGACAACAGTCTTCTTTACAGCAATACGTTTGCTTCAATGGATGATTGGAACGCTTTCTTTGAAAGCCCGCTCAGTCTTGGCAGTGTCGATGGGGCAACGCGAGTTCAGGTGGCAATGTCCGAAGTGTTGTTGGGCATAGATAATGGCTATTTAGTTGATTTTGCCTTTGTTACGGCTCCATCCGGTACGATTACTGGGGCCGTTACCAGTGTATCCAATGTCCCATTACCTGCCGCCGCGCCTTTGTTTGTGATTGCTTTAGGTGGATTAGGCTTTTGGGGACGTTGTCGTAATAAGCGGGAGATGCCTTATACCAATCCGTCTATGAACTGACGTATTGAGAGCGCTGTACGCATTCACTCGCTCTGCGCCTCACCTGCCGCTTGCCGAGCGGAAAGGTCTGTTCTTCTTGGCTTCTTCGGCCCGGCGAGCGTCCGGCTCCTCGCAACCGCTCATAACCTGATTGGAATTCTCGCGGAGTCTGGGTATATTACTAAGAAATTGTAAGGGCAAGGGGGTGTGGCTGTGCGCGGACAAGTTATGGAAACGCGTGTCGCCCGAAACGGCATCAAGCTTTTCCGCTTCCCAAAACAGGCGCGGGTGCAGGGGCATGGTTGATGGTTCGTGTCGTCTTTGGGCGGTGAGGTGTTTTTTCGCTCTGCACCATATGCTGAAGGCAGGCCACAATTGTGATATCAAACTTCTCAGCGCCTTGGCCTAACATCTTTGCAATAGCTTTGCTGGGCGTGTAGGCCTTGCGTTTCGTGTCACAGATTTCTTTCGTTGCACCCATAACTGTTGTCTTCGGGGTAGGCGTGACGTTCCCACGATAAACGCGATCACTGATCAGGGCATCATATACATCAGCGACCGTAAGAATACGACTGAGTATGGAGAGGTCTTTTTCGACGATGCGATGTGGGTATCCCTTCCCATCGCAATGCTCGTGATGGGTCAGAACAAGGTCGGCAACTTCTTCAATCATGCGCCGATCATCGGGCAGCATGACAAGAGGGTGCTCCGGATTTTCTTTATTGTAGGCAGAAATCAAAAGGTTGAAGTCCGCAATCTCCATATCGCCTGTGATTTTGCTGCTTAACTGTGCATGTGTCTGCACAATTTTGTATTCTTCGGCTGTGAACTTGCCGGGTTTAAAAATGATTTCTGGCTTCATTTCAAACTTGCCAACATCGTGATACATCGCGGCGCAGTAAAGGATGGAGCGCTGTAGCGGCGAGAGTTCAGGGTAATATGTCGTCGCAAGCGCAAGCGCTGTCTTGGCTGTGTCTTCTTGATGTTGGAGCGTATCCGCGATGTTGGTTGTGTGTGCTTCCCATTTCACATTATTGCGGATGTTTTCTGATGCGTCAGAGAAGCGGGGGAGGCGGCCAAAATAATGAGTGATGAGTTGTAATCGAAGGGCATCATCAGGAACAACAACACCTTGCCTGTGCTCGTAGGTTGCGAGCTGGCCCTGATCCATCATCTCTGGCACAGGCATATTCATTCAAATAACCTCAAAAAATGACGTACCGCTATTCATTCGGCTATTATCAGAATAGTTTACTATGGATAATAAACGATTAACAAGAACATCATTACTTTCAATGTGTTAAAGACCGTATCTGGGGTGAAAACTTAACCAATATACGCGGTTCAACCCAATATATTGGGGGAAAAGATCTAATGAGATCAAGAGAATGTGGTCGTGATCAATCTTGCGTTGGGGCAACCAGTCGCCTACGATCTTTAAGAATTGAACGGCAGTAAAAATTCTTGAAAGGAGTTCGCCCATGACAACGCCATCCTTCTTTGGCTCGATAACGGCCCTGATAACGCCCTTTAAAAATGGCGAAATTGATGAAAAGGCCTTTCAGGATTTTGTGCAATGGCAGCTGAATGAAGGCACGAATGGCTTCGTTCCTTGCGGGACGACGGGCGAAGCGCCAACATTATCGGATGAAGAATATGCATTGTTGACGCGGCTTTGTATTGAAGTGGTAAAGGGTAAGGCTCCCGTCATGGCTGGGTGTGGCTCGAACTCAACGAAGCATGCGATCCACCTGACGGTTCAAGCGCAGAATGTTGGGGCCGATGCTGCGCTTCATGTTTGTCCTTATTACAACAAGCCTTCACAGGAAGGTCTTTACCAGCATTTTAAGGCCATTCATGACGGCTGTGATTTGCCGATCTTCATCTATAACATTCCGGGCCGCAGCATCGTGAATATGACCGTTGATACCATGGCGCGCTTGGCCGAGCTTCCTCGGATCATTGGCTTGAAGGATGCAACGGGCGATTTACAACGCCCCCTTAAGGTGCGCCAAATGTGCGGCAGGGATTTTATCCAGCTTTCAGGAAATGACGATACGGCCTTGGCCTTTTTGGCACAGGGTGGCGCGGGGTGTATTTCCGTTGTTTCGAATATCGCACCGTCTTTATGTGCTAAGATGCAAGCCGCATGGCGTAACGGCGATATTGCCGCGGCGCAGAACATTAATGAAACATTGATGCCGTTGATTGAAGTTCTTTTTGTGGAAACATCACCTTCACCGGTGAAATACGCTGCATCACTTTTGAACAAGTGCCGCAACGAACTTCGTTTGCCTATGGTTCCCGTCAGCAAGGCCAATGAAAAGCAAATCAAAGACGCGATGGTCAATTCAATTTTGGATATGGTCGATGCGGCCTAACGTTGTGTCACGGGTATGTTGAGATAGCGCATCCGTTTCATTTCGTTACGTCCGCGTGTGACCGTGTCGAGGATTAGGCCGCACGCAAAGCTTAGGAAACCGACCGTCATGAGGCTCATTGACAAAATGGCGGTTGGCAGACGTGGCACGAGGCCCGTTTCAAAATATTCGTACAAGACTGGCAGCATCAAAGTGATAGAGCCGAGCGCCAGAACGGCTGCTATGAGCGAGAAGAACGGCATGGGCTTTTCTTCTTTGATGAGGACGAGGATCATCCACAAAATGCGGAACCCATCTTTGAACGTGCTCAGTTTGCTCAGTGAGCCAACGGGGCGATCTTTGTAAGGGGTTTCAACTTCTGCTGTGGGCATGCGCAAATGAAGGGCATGAACGGTCAGCTCTGTTTCCGTTTCAAAGCCCGAGGCCAAAGCCGGGAAGCTTTTGACATAGCGTCGGGAGAAGACGCGATAGCCGGACAGCATGTCTTTAAAGCGATTACCAAAGATCAGCGAGACCATGGAGGTCAGCATCCAATTGCCAAAACGGTGTCCTGCGCGATAGGCCTCTTCGATTTGTGTAATGCGTGCGCCGTTGACCATATCAAGCTGGTTTTCCAGCAAGGTTTTGATCATGGTTGGCGCTGATGCCGCATCATAGGTCGCATCCCCGTCAACAAGGACGTAGATGTCGGATTCAATGTCTGCAAACATGCGACGCACGACGTTTCCTTTGCCTTGCAAAGGTTCAAGGCGGACGATGGCCCCGGACTCGCGGGCGACTTCTATTGTGCGATCTTTGGAATTATTGTCATAAACATAAATCAAGGCATCTGGCAGAGCGCGCCGAAAATCGTTGATGACTTGTGTGATCGCCGTTTCTTCGTTGTAGCAGGGAATTAAAACGGCTGTTCTCAGACCTTCACTCATGGTGACCCCGATGTTGTTACGTGGCGAATATCGCATAGCTCAAGCCTTGAATCATACAAATGATCTTCAACAGCTTGGCAGGTTTGTGGTACGACTTTAAGGTTGAAATATGTTAGAGCGGTGACTGCATGATCCATTTGGAAGTTCGGGATTAAAAGTTTGAAGCTTCCCTTGTGGCGCGTTACCCGGTCTTTAATGACTTGATTTATGCCTTTGGGCTCGTCTGGGCTTGAGAAATTACTTTGGATCCGAACAAAAGCAATGTGTGGCGGGAAGGATGCCAGCACATGCGAATAGGGTTCAAACCCGGCCATCAGGATCATAAGGCTCTCACTGTCAGGCAAAGGGGGAGCCGTGACTTGGACGGCTTGATCAAGCCATGTTTGCCTGCGTCCCCAATTACCCGGCACGATGGTTGCCGCGATGATCAGCAGAAGAACGCTTGTCAGAATGGCCCGCGCCGAGGGACGTAGTGGCAGAAGGCTCATCACAATGACGATCAAGAGGGGCGCCAACATTTCCAACGGAATGATGTAGCGGTAGATAGAAAAGAGAAAGAGCCACA
This sequence comes from Alphaproteobacteria bacterium, assembly GCA_028691835.1. GTDB lineage: Bacteria > Pseudomonadota > Alphaproteobacteria > UBA9219 > UBA9219 > UBA8914. Next base: position 12,305 of record JAQUYN010000009.1, read on the forward strand.
CGATATAAGAGAGGACGCACGTCCACAGCAAATAACGGGAGGCATAAAATGAGGTCAATTTGTCCGGGGCGTTTTTGTTGCGACCAAAAAGGAGCCGGAGCATCACACATAAGGGCAGAAGAAAATAAAGAATTGGAATCCTGAGATCTCGCCACGGAATCTCTCCCACGCGCCAGGGTACAGCGGTGAAGATGATTGGAAAGAATAGTCGATCACTCCATGAAGAGGGGATGAATTGGACATCGCGCATACTGCTTTGTAAGGTCAGCGGTGAATGGAAGACGTTGTTGAAATAAGGAAACAAGGGCGAGCCAAAACGGGCCTGAAGATGCCATGCCCACGGCCCCAGCGTAAGCATTAGTCCCAAAAGGACGCCCAGCCCAAAGCCAAAAGCTATCCAGACTCGGCGCTTAAGCGGGCCCGTGACGAGCAAGAGGGCCCCACAAAGGGCAACGCAAAAGATGACGAAAGGCAGCTTGAACCCCATCATAAGGCCAGCAGGGAAACCACACAGAGCGGCCATGCCAAGGGATCGTTTCCATGAAGGTGTATCCATCATGCGTGAGAAGAAGCGGAGGGTTAGAAGCGTCGAACTGAAGAGGCCGAGACTTGTTATGTTGTCATAAAAGGTTGTACCAATTTGTGCGATTCCGCCGCCACCGAGCATGCCAAGCGCTGCAAGAAGAGTGCAGACCCACACTTTTTGTCTTGGGTTGGGGATGATCAGCGTGGCATGGCACAGCATAAAAATCAGAATAAAGTTGATACCCTGAACACTTCCCAACAATAACGTCGCGACCTTGGCAGAAACATGAGTTGCTAAAAGGAAATAGGGAACATCAAGTGCTGGGTTATAGAAATAGGGGATCTGTGAGGGCAGAAGATCAAGGTCATACCGTCCATTGAGAAGCGCATAGGCATTGTACCAATGATAGTTGCGTAAATCCCAATTTGTATCTTGGCCAAGGTAAAGGGCAAGAAGTCCGAAAAGAAACGGAGCAAGGGCGAGAATGCAAAAAGCGAGTTTTCCAGCTTTGCTGGGAATAGCTGGAAGCGGTGGAAGTGGTCGTGTGTGAAGGTGCGGGAAGGACACGTCTGATGGCTCCGTCTGCTTAATAGTTTGCCGATGACCCTTGCCGTTTTGTTTCCCGTTTGCGATCTCGCGACTATTGTATCTCTATCGGATAGGCAAGTCTTGAATCTGCTTTTGGTGTTTGCATCTCATTTCTGGGGCCGGAGAGGAGAAAGTTGGACATGTGCGCTTTGATTCCGTTTTCCAGCTCTTTGTTCAAATCGGTCATCAAGCCGCTGACCAAATGGTTATAGGCGTCTTGTTTTTCGAAGTCCTTGGGGTCTTCTGGCAGCGTGACAGAAAAGACGGCATGGGCCGTCGTAATCCCGATGCTGCCATCTGTGGGGGACTGCGCTTCAAGAGAAACCTCGACCCGGCCTGCATACTTGGATCCTTGTTGGCGGGTAAACATACTTTCAAAATCAGATTCCATGTGCAAGGGCTGCTCGGTGACGTTGGCGTCTTTGATAATCAAAGTGGCGTGGCCAAGATTCCCCGCAGCTTTCAACCGGTCCCCCGCCCAGCGATAGATGGCGTCAGCGAGTTTGGGTTGAAATTTATGACCAATATAGGGGGCCCATTGCGGAACATTTTGTGAGCGGTTGATAATACGAAGGTCCGCTGTGTTCAGATAAATTTTCTCAAGATTGGAGTAGTCAAGCTTTATGGGTTCTGGGCGTGGTTCAGAAGAACAAGCGGCGAGAACAACAAGCAAAGCAAGCAACAATCTGTTTTTCATGGCGTAGCCCTCGAATGGTTAGACAGTCATTCTAGAAGGCTGGAAACCAACTGTAAACAGGCGAATTCTTGAACCGACGAGGGATGAAGGCTTATACCAACCGCCCGATGAACCAACCCGTTCGGGTTACGAGCGGTTGCGCGGAGATATTCTCTCGCCGGACAGTCCTCTCCTTTAAGAACAATTGGTTCTGTCCGGCAAGAGGATCGTGAGGCGCAGAGCGAGTGATTGAGAGCGACCCTTTCAATGAGTCCGTTCATAGGCTCGCTGGTATTAGTCCTTCATCCGGCTTGCCAGTTTGGCAACGCGCTCGCCTAAAGCGGCGGCGGTGCGGATATCCGAATCTGGTGGGGCCACGTCTGGACCTTGATCGCTGTTGGATTGAGCCATTGAGCCAATGTAGCTTCCGAGTCGGTTGAGATCGTCGGGAGAACTGGTGCTGGAATTATTCCCAGGAAGAAGGCCCAGCCCGATCCAGATCATACCGTGCTGCATGGCAAACAAAGTCATTTCAATCAATGTGCAGAGCTTGTCACCGCTTTGTGAGGCTGAATTGGTAAAGCCCGCCGCGATTTTATCTTTCCACGCTTGCTTAGCCCACAATCTGGATGTTGCATCCATGAATGTTTTAAAGGGAGCCGAGGCGCTGCCCATGTATGTCGGGGCGCCAAAAATGATGGCATCAGATGTGTTGAGCATCTCCCAGTTTGTCTCAGCCTCTTCAACCTTTAACAGGTGGATGATTGTGCCGGGGACTCGTGAAGCGCCTTCTTGAACAGCTTGTGCCAGCTTGGCGGTGTGCCCATAGCCTGAATGAAAAACGATAGTAATTTTTGACATAGAAGACCTCCGTTAGAAGAAGGAAAGAGGAGCGAGAAAGACAGTCTACGCTTCTTGAGGTCTGAAACAAAGCGTTCTTGGATGATGTATGTCTTTGTGTTATGAATCAGGTCATGAATCAACGCATTGCTGATCAACTTGAAAAAATTCTGGCCCTGACTGACTCCGATCATGAAGGGGAGGCTCTGGGCGCTTTGCGTATGGTTCGTCGCTTGCTTGAACGGGAAGGGATTAGTTTTGCCGCGTTGGCCCAAGTGGCGCGTCGCGGGGCTTCTGTGTTTTCACAGCCTTCGTTTTCAGGGGCTCAAGTTCAACTTGAGGCTAAAATTGATCAGTTGATGGATGAAATTGACGCTCATGTCGAACAGAACAGCAATCTTTCGAGTCAGATTGACACATGGCGTCGGCGTTCTTTTGAACTTGAGCAGATGCTCGCTATGAATCAGTCTGAAACCACGCGTTGGAAAGAAATAGCCCGCGAAACAGCTGAACGTTTGTGGGATCTGGGCCAAATTGCGCGGTCCGAGGCTTTCGTGTCTCCTTATGAAGCGCCAGAAGATGAGAGTCTGTCTGATCTTACGGACGTGGCCGATGAAGAAGAGCCATTAAAGGCTGCAGGATAAATGATGATGGGCTTGCTAGATGTTGGTCTGTCGTCAAGTTTTGGTTATCCCCCCCCTCTTGTGTTTGTTCCCTTTCTTGTCCTCCTGTTTTTGGCCGCTGCCGCTTTCGTTGATGCGAGAACGGGGAAAGTTCCCGATGCCCTGATCGGGAGTGGTTTGTTATTGTCCGTGGCCAGTCTTGCTTGGGGATCTGGGTGGTTTATTGGCGGTGAACGGTTGTTGTATGTTGTCGCATCGATTTATGCGCTGAAGCTTATCAACAATTTATATTATCGCTTATTCAATCATGACGCTTTTGGGTTTGGCGATGCAAAATGGACGGGGCTTGCCGTGGCGGGTTTTGGTCTCGCCCCCGTTTGTTGGGCTTGGATTGTTGGCGCGTGGTTGGCTTTGTTTTGGATGGGGCTGCGTTCACTGTGGCTCAAGGTTCATCAAACTTATGGCGGCCATTCTTATGTCCATTTTGTCCCGTTTTTATTTTCTGGCCTTTGCCTCGCGCTTTATAAAGATCCCCTCTTGCGATTTGCAGCGTCGCTTGTGGCGCCATAAAATGTGCTTATTTCTTTGGGTCGATCCGACGCAAAGGCGGCATGTATAAAAGGAAGGCTGCGGCGACATAGATTGAAGAATAGGTTCCAACCAAAATACCCCACGTCAAGGCTAACGAGAAATTAATAAGCGTCGGCCCACCCATAAAGACAAGAGGCAGAAGCGCCAAAAGCGTTGTGCCAGCGGTCATCAAGGTTCGCGAAAGCGTTTGGTTGACAGAGTCGTTGATCACCGATTTCAGATTATTGGCTTTTTGCCTGCGCAGGGTTTCGCGAATACGGTCGAAAACGACAACTGTATCGTTGATTGAATATCCTGCCAAAGTCAGGAGGGCCGCGACCGCTGTGAGGTTAAAATCAAGCTGCAGGATAGAATAGAGGCCGACTGTTACGAAGACATCGTGGATGGTTGCCGCAAAAGCCGCAACACCAAACTGCCATTCGAAACGTATGGCGACATAAAGGGCAATGGCAAAGACAGCAAAGACGGTGGCGAGGATGCCTGCAGTTAGGAGCTCTTTGCCGACGGTGGGGCCTACGACTTCCACACGGCGATAGTCATAACCTGCGCCCAATTTTTCACGAACAGTTTGAACCGCGCGTTGTTGCGCTGTTTCGTCACCTTCTTGGCGTTGAATGCGAATGAGAATATCGTTCGGGCTTCCAAACTCTTGCAAGGAGACTTCACCAAGGTTGAGCTTTTCCAGCGTGGATCTCAGGTCTGAAATGTTGACGACTTGTGCGGATTTGGCTTCAATCAGGATACCGCCTTTGAAATCAATACCAAAGTTGAGGCCTTGAAAGAAAAGAGAGGCCACTGTGATGACGGATAAAACCAAAGTCATACCAAAACCCCACCAACGTTTGGCGACAAAGTCGATTTTTGTGTTGTGGGGGATCAGATGAATGGGGCGGAATAGCATGACGAATCCTCGGGTTTCAATGAGGGTTCTTTACTAACGAAGTTGTGGGCTTCTGTCCAGCAACGTGTCTTAACGATTTTGTAAAAGGGACGAGCTATACTGGTGAACCCTTTGAAAGGAGGGTCTTTATGGCTAAAAAGAGCGATCTTACACTTATTTCACCAACCTGCCGCCGTAAAATCGACCTGCTGGAGACTCACCGCCTGTGGCTCAAGCGCGCCGCCGAGATCGCCTTGGCCAGCCCAGAAAAGGGAGGCAGCCCCCATCCATCGGTTAAGGTCGGTGCTATCTTGGTCGATGCAAAAGGGCTGGAAATCGCTCATGCTGCTAACGGGTTTGCTCATGGGATCGACCGCCGCCGCCCTGAGCGCTATGAAAACGGCGCTCGCTCGCTTTGGATTAATTGCGCCGAGCAAATGGTGATTGCCAAGGCGGCCCGTAATCAAGCCGATTTGAAGGGGGCCAAACTTTATGTGACGTTGGAGCCTTGCGCGATTTGCGCGGGGTTGTTGGTCGAGTGCGGCATTTGCGAAGTGATCGTACCGCTCAGCTCGCGGCGGTCTTATGCCAAGCTGAAAGCTAAATGGAAGAAGAGTATTGAGATCGGTTCCTCCAAGTTGATGGAGGCTGGCGTGAAAGTTACCGTCGTTGATGTGAGCAGCACGCGTTAGGCAGCCAAGGCGGCGAGAGATTGCCGTTGCCAGTCGGAGAACCCTTCCTTTAAATGATCTCCATAGCCACGCATATGAGTCATGGTGGCGCGGTTTTTGTCGAGGTTCTCAAACACGGTTGTGATGGTTTGCTGGAATTGCCACAGCTGATTTTCACCCTTGGCAACGTAAACTTGATTTTTCTCTTTTGTCGATTCAGGAAGCTGCAGTCCCACCCCATTATCGTGAATGATATGATGCTTGGGAAGACGCGCAAGAATGTCAAAAAAGGTGCGCTCCGCGAGCGTTTCTTTTTGAGGTTTGTATAGGCGCTTGGTTGCCATTGTTAGGGCAATATGCTCAAGGTTATTCTCAAGGCACCATGTGTTCGCGTCCAACGCCGCCGCATTTTTATGGCAAGCTTGTTCACTCAATTCGCTTAAGTACAGAAAGTGGATCATGCGGGTGATTTCTTCTTGCAGCTTGATGTCAAGGATTTGCAAGTCATCCATATCGTTGTGAGCCGTATAGCGGCCTAACGTGACGATAGAAATGCGATAGCCGCCCGCCCGCATTTGGCCAATATTCTGATAAGAATATTTTAGGTCTGAGACGTTCATATCATAGATATAATAATTGTCGGCTTCTTGCAGGACATCAAATTCACGCACCGCCGCCCATTCGATTTGGCCAGCATCCAGTGTCGCTTCTTTTTCAGGAAACCAGACGTTTGTTGATGTGCCTTTGCCAACGCGCTGAAGGTGCGAAAAGCCAGCGATAATTCGCCGTCCCGTTGTGGGGGCGCTAAAGAAACGCCCCACAGTGTGTGAGAACTCGTGTGACAAAACCTCTCCCTTCGCTGGCATGACCCAGATCAGGTTCAACGGGTATCATCTCAGCCTCACGATTCATGAGGCACCCCGGCGAAAGCATACTAAAACAGGGAAGGGGGGATGTCAAAGGGGGGCTGAGTCGCCCGAGTCTGTGGCGTGAATGCTGCGTTTTGTTTCATGGTCCAGCTTCACGCACTGAACCGATCCGTCAAGCCAAGGCTTGACGAAAGAGGGTCGTCCAAGGTGATAGCCCTGTAACATGTCCACATTTTCTTGGCGAAGCCAGACGGCAGTTTCTTCATCTTCGATGCCTTCGGCAACGGATTGCAGCCTTAATCCGTGTGCCATTGCGATTAACATCCGCACAAGGTGTCGTTGTTCGGTGTTTGTCGTTAGGTTGATGAGAAGGTCGCGATCAATTTTCATGATCGAGAAATCTAGATCGCGCAAATGACGGATCGAGGTTGATCCCGCCCCAAAGTCATCGAGAGAAAGTTGACATCCGACTTTGCGTAAAGCGGAAACGAGATTCTTCATTTTTTCAATATCAACGACAGCGGCTGTTTCCGTAATTTCAACGATAAGGCGTTTAGCAATCTCGGGACGTGACGCTAGTTTTTCGTGAAAATAGCCGGGCCAATCGGGAAGTCCGGCGGTAAGACCAGAAATATTGATGGCCAGATTGAGGGTGTTGCTTTCCTCAAGATCAGCGATGGCAATATCAAGGACATGACGGTCAAATTCTGGGGCAAGCCCCATTTGCTCGACGACAGGAATAAACTCCCCAGCAGGCATTGGCGACCCATCATCATTGAAGAGGCGCGAAAGGGCTTCATAGAAGACAACTTTGCTGGTATGGGCTTCAACAACTGGTTGATAAGCAAGCTTTAACGTCTTGTTCTTAAGTGATTGTTTGACGCGTTCGCATATATCCAGAATGCCACGGTTACGTTCAGCGCGGCGTGCTGATTCAATATAGGTAACGTGCTGTCCACGACCCGTTTGGTTCGCCTCGTTCAGGGCTTGTTCGGCATGGATCATCAGCTCGTAAGCGTCAGCCTGTGTATCGGCGAACGGCATACAGCCAACGCCAACGGATAAGTGGAGGCAGGTGGTTCCCGCCGAAATGGCGTGATCATGGAAGTTGGCCAGAATACGGGTCGTCAAAGACTCCATCTCGTGTGCCATGTTGGGTAAAAGAATGCCGAAAATGTCGCCGCTGACGCGTCCAACAAGTGAGCGCGTCGGGCATAAATCGTTTAGACGATCAGCCACGGCGCAGATTAACTGGTCTGCGGCTTTTGTCCCCATGGCCTCATTCATGAAAGCAAGTTTATCGATGCCAACGACGAGATAGGCGCTCTGTTGACGTTTTTGTTGTGACGTCTTTAAAAGCTTTTCGATAACAGACAGCATGCACGCGCGATTGGGGCGTCCCGTTAAAGGATCTCTATCGGGGCTGTTGTATGGTGACGGGCCGAGATCCGTGACGGTCTCAATGAGCCTGATCAGGCCTTGCTGGCGAATGGCATGTCCGTTTTCAAAGTCTGTGGTGCCATGTTCATGAACCCACAACAAGGAACCATCATCACACCGCAGCCGATATTCACGATCAAACGAGGTTTGCACGTCGCTGAAAATGAGATGGTGATCATTTGCCAAAATACATTTTGAAAGTTCGAGCGCATTTGTCGGCGGGGCGGCACGTTCTTGTCCGAAAAGCTGTTGCCACGGACCAAACCAGACAAGACAATCATGCAATAAGTCCCATTGATATCCAATGTGACCCGATGCCGTGATAATGTCCGCCGATGAAAGAATGATTGGTCTATCCATTATGCGCTGCTGACAATAAACGTGGTTGTGTAATAATTACGTTCTTAACATACAGCTCCAACCTTAATATTCTATAAAATTTGAGTTTTTCAGCAGCCTGTCAGGGCTAAGCAAAGAAGATGGAAGGGTAAGGTTTTATTCACCACACTTTTTGTGCAGAAAGGAAGCGGTGGTTATTTCTTATGTACTTTCAAGGAGCTGCCCATTCTTTTAGCTGTGGCACGGGCCGAAGGCTCACACTTCCAGCTCTTTTTTCCGTATTGGCAGGTTAGGTAGAACTTGCCAAATGAAACGCCGTTTCAGCATTTTCACCCCAATAACGGACGCAAAGGCTGTATCCAATGTCGTTAAATCCGGCCGTTTTGAATGTTTGAAGACTCTTTTCATTCTTGTTGTGAATATGGCCATAGATTTCGACACCATCATGCTCGGTGGCCCAGTCTTTCAATAGATCATTGATTTCACGGAAATGGCCGCGTCCTCTGTGTGTCATCTTAATGTAAAAACCGCCACAATAAAAACGACGTTCCATGCGCCAATAATTGTGAAGCGATTGAAGATGACAGGTGCCAAAGGTTTCTCCTTTTTCATCAATGAAAAGAAACCAAACAACATTTTCTTTGAGGGACTGGCTCACTGAATTCGTGAAAGCCTGCTTGTCAAAGGCCAGAGCTTGCAACTCGTCTTGCATGACTTCCAAAAAATCGACAATGGTTGTCACATCTTGCTGGGTCGCCTCGCGAATTGTCACTGTCATGATTGAGCCCTTCTCAAAGCCGTTTTCTTGAAAGAGCCCAAATTACGAGATTGATTTTGATAAACCCTTAAGATCCTGCATACGGGGTCATTTTATAGGGGCAACTATTTGCTTATACCAACGAACCTATGAAATGATGGTGTGGACGGCTTCCCCCCGAACGGTATCGATGTACCATAGAGGAAAGCTTCACTCTAGAAGAGGAGAAACCGTCCATGAACATAATTAGCACGATAGGCCTTGATCTGGCCAAGAACATTTTTCAGGTTCACGGCATCGATGACTCGTTCATTTTTTACAAAGAGCGAGCCGACTCTATTTCGTCATGCCGGCGCAACCCGCCCCGTATCCAGTTTGAAAACTCTTGTTTTTTCGCAAGCAGCCAACTTTAAATCTGGATACGGCTTGCGCCGACATGACGAAATTTTCTTGCCGAAGATCACTTCATTGGGCCGTTGGTATTATCCGTGCGTTATTCCCTTTGGTCTCAGTATTTTGCTTTGACGCTTTAACAAGCCGAGATTGTTAAGGACTCTGACAGCCCCTAGATTGTTTTCATGTGGCGTGACTCCAGCCGGAGGATGATCTGTGATAAATTGGATGGGGCCTTTGTTGTAGAGGCCATGGTTCTTTTGAAGTGCCGCAATAAATTGTTCAACTGTCGTACAGGGCAAATAGTCTGTATTGTACTTCTGTGCTTGTTTCTCGATATGGGCTTTGAGTTGATCTTCCGTGAGCCCGCTGAACAATCCCGCCATCGGGCGTTGGAACGGAAACGGTTGTAATATCAGCTGGGACTTGTGCTAAGGCAAACATATGGCTCGTAATTAAAGCAGAGCGGTCCACTTGATATTTTTGTCCGACAAGTGTGACGCGCATGGGGCAATTTTGATGTTGGTATCTGTTGGGCAAACCAAGCGCCTGAGCTAGGATGATTTGCTTTGTCGAAGATTTTGCAGCGGCCATTCGCGCAACATCGATTTGTATTTCAAGCGGGTATCCGTCCGTATCATAACCAGCTGATGGAATAACAGCGAGATCTGGCTGTGCCGTTGATTTGAAAACGTCCATGATAAAACCCCGAGATTCTGTGAAAAATGGTGCCCCCACACGGATTCGAACCGCGGACCTACTGATTACAAATCAGTTGCTCTACCAGCTGAGCTACAGGGGCTTACCAGAATCAAGAGGTGGATTTCATACATCACCTTTCGCCTCTTGTCATCAGTTTCTATTCGCTTTAAGCATTAACCATGCGTATTTTATCTTTTCTCGGTTTAGCTCTGATTCTCTCGCTCTCTGGCTGTGGCGGCGGCGAGGGTGGGCAGATATCCACAACGCGCTATGTTTTGCCTGAGAAAGCAGGGGGGCGCATGTGTGCGTTCCAGTGCCGTAATGCCTTTGATCATTGTTTTGATGCTTGTAATTTGTCTGAGCGCAGCTGCTATAACGACACGCAAGCCCAAGCCATTAAGGATTATGAGGCTTATGCTCGGGCCCAGTTTATAGCGCGTGCGCCAGTCGAGCTGCGGCCTCGTGATTTTGAGCGGATGGGGCAATGTCAGGCCAAATCTTGTCGTAAAGACTGCTCGCAAAAGTACGATAGTTGTTTTTTGTCTTGTGGCGGCGATGTTGTCGCCCCATCGCCTTGCTCGACCTTTTTGTGCCTTTAAGGATTAAAGCGTATGTCCACTTTTCTTGAACATCGACTGCGACAGACCAAGATTGTGGCAACGCTTGGTCCCGCGAGTTCCAGCAAGGCCATGATCCGGTCTTTGTTTGAGGCTGGCGCTGATGTGTTTCGCCTGAATTTCAGCCACGGCACTGCCGATGAGCATCGGGCGCGCATGAAGTCTATCCGTGAGATTGAGCAAGAGCTTGGGCGGCCTATAGCTGTCCTCGCCGATCTTCAGGGGCCAAAGTTGCGTTTGGGTGTTTTTGAAAATGACGAGATTTCCCTTACGATAGGCCAGACGTTTCGCCTTGAGCTGAATGGGACGTTAGGTGATGAAGCCCATGCGCCGCTTCCTCATCCAGAGATTTTTGCCGCGATCAAACGTGGCAGTGAGCTTCTCTTGGATGATGGAAAGGTTCGATTGCGTGTGGGGGAATGTGGACAGGACTTTGCGGTCACCATTGTTGAGGCTGGTCATAAATTATCGAGCCGCAAGGGTGTGAACGTGCCGCATGCGGTGCTGCCGTTATCGCCTTTAACTGTGAAAGATAGGATCGATCTTGAGATTGCTTTGGAGTTAGGCGCCGATTGGATTGCCCTTTCTTTCGTTCAACGACCTGAGGATATAATTGAAGCTCGCAATCTGGTAAGAGGCCGTGCTGCCGTTCTCGCCAAGCTGGAAAAACCATCAGCTATTAAATTCCTGACGCCCATTATTGACCTTGCGGATGGTGTGATGGTGGCTCGTGGTGATCTTGGCGTTGAAATGCCCCCTGAAGATGTGCCGCGCACGCAAAAGCGGATTTTGCGCGAGGCGCGTCGTTTTGGTAAGCCCGTGATCGTCGCCACGCAAATGTTAGAATCGATGATTGGCAGTCCAACCCCGACGCGAGCCGAAGCTTCTGATGTTGCCGGTGCCGTTTATGACGGGGCTGATGCCGTGATGCTTTCGGCGGAAACGGCAAGCGGCGAATATCCGTACGAGTCCGTTGTTATTATGGATCGCATCATCCGCAGGACACAAGAAGACGCCCACGAGTTTGGTGGGTTGGTCAACGAGAAACCAAGCGTGCAACATACGCCCCCTGATGCGATCACAGTAGCTGCCTGCCAAATCGCCGACACGGTGGCAGCTTCTGCGATCATTACTTATACAACGTCAGGATCAACGACATTACGCGCTGCCCGCGAAAGGCCTAGCATGCCCATTATGGGACTTACGCCGGTTTTGGCTACAGCGAGGCGGTTGGCGTTGTCCTTTGGCGTGCATGCTGTGCATACCGAAGATGTGCAATCTTTTAAAGATATGGTTGACAAAGCCACGCGTCTTGCTGTGCGTGATCATATTGCCAGAGTTGGTGATCGCGTTGTGATTACGGCAGGCGTTCCTTTCGGCACGCCGGGGAGTACAAACATTTTGCGCATAGCGGAGATACCTGATTCATGAGTTTTTATCTTCTTCAAAAAGCCTTAGCGGCACATCAGAATGGCAATCTCACGCAAGCCGAGACAGGGTATCGTGAAATCCTTGCTGCGCAACCGGATCATATCGATGCGCTTTCTCTGTTGGGGACTCTTTTGTCGTCGCGGGGCGCGCATGACGAGGCGTTGAGGCTCGTTTCCCGTGCCGTTGAACTGGATCCCCAAGCGGTGTTGTTATGGCTTAATCTTGGCAACGTGCATATGGCGCGTGAAGACTATGATCAGGCCGCAGCTTGTTTTGCCGAGGCTGTTCGTCTTGAGCCCAATCAACCGGAGGCCCCATATGATTTGGGTAATGCCTTGCGTTCGTCAGGAAAGTGGGACGAGGCGGAGGCTGCTTATCACGAAGTGTTGCGACGTGCCCCGAACCACGTGTTGGCGCGGAATAATCTCGCCTTGGTTTATGAGCATCAGGAAAAATATTCTGAAGCTATCAGCGAACTTCAAAAAGCTTTAGAAGTTGAGCCGCACTTTGGCGAGGCGTGGTTGAATCTTTGTAAGATTGCTGAGTCGGCGGGAGATTATCCGCTTGGCTTGGATGCGGGGATGAAGTCTACCGCTCTGATGCCTCAAAATTCACGAGCATGGCTTGGGCTTGGCGTGATCCTTAATCGACTAGAGCGCGATGAGGAGGCGTTGCAAGCCTATCATACGGCGCTGAAGCTTAACCCTCAATGGCCGGAGGTTTGGGATAATTTGGGGCAGACCTATCAATTTTTGGGACGACTTGAGGAAGCGGAAAAAGCCTTTCTTGCTACGGTTGAGGCCGATGGGCAAGTCATCAAGGATGAGGCGGTCCGCCGTGTCAACGAACGTGAATATGGCAATCGTCATTGGCATCTTGCGTTGCTCGAACTTCTTAAGGGGGATCTTGCTTCCGGTTTTGCGCGGTATCGCGCCCGGTTTCAAGATGTTGGTGGGCTTGTGCGTCCGGCCTATCCTGTGCCTGTGTGGCAAGGCGAGGATCTGACGGGTAAAACGATCCTTGTGATGGACGAACAGGGACAGGGCGATTGCATGATGCTTTTGCGGTATCTGCCTTTGTTGAAAGCGCGGGGCGCGCGGGTTTGGCTGCTCGTTCATCCTGCATTGATTTCTCTGCTCACGGGATGGGCGTGCGTTGATAAGCTGATTCCCCGTGGTCAGAGCGTACGCGATTTTGATTTTTATGCCTCGATCTTTGACTTGCCTTATGGTTTTGGCACGACGCTGGAGACGATTCCCGCGCAGATTCCTTATTTGCCGATCCCAGCTGTTTGTGAGGCGTTGAAACTTGATTTGCAGCCAAGCAAAAAACACATAGCCGTGGTGTGGGGTGGTGCGCCGAAACATAAGCAAGATTCCAAGCGCAGCATTCCTCTGGCGGTTTTATCGTCTTTGTTTGATGTTGCGGGCGTTCAGTTTTTCAGTCTGAACCGCGACAAGCGGGAAGGCGATGATGCGCTTTTAGCAACCTTGCCTGTTGTTGATCTTGCTCCGCGTCTGAATGATTTTTCTGATGCTGCTCAGTTTATGGCTCAAATGGATTTGGTCATTACGTGCGATACGGCAACGGCGCATATGGCTGGCGGTATGGGCAAAGATGTTTGGACGTTGCTTCCTTTCGCCCCGGACTGGCGTTGGTTGATGGATCGTGAGGATACGCCGTGGTATCCAACTATGCGTCTGTTCAGGCAGGCCTTGCGCGGGGACTGGGCTGAGGTGATAGGGCGCGTTCGTCGTGAATTGGAAAAAAAAGTGGGGTAATACCAGCGGACCTATGAACGGACTCATTGAAAGGGCCGCTCTCAATCACTCGCTCTGCGCCTCACGATTCTCTTGCCGGACGGGCACTCGTGACTTGATTGGATGCTTTCATTCGAGGGTTGGTATAACTTACCTTGCTACCCAAACAAAAAGGGCGCCGTAAAATGCGCCCTTTTGGATTTAGTGCCGTCAAACGAAAATTAGCCCTGACGTGCCTTGTAACGTGGGTTCTTCTTGTTGATGACGTAAACACGGCCTTTGCGCTTGACGACTTTGCAAGCTGCGTCGCGCTTCTTGAGGGCCTTAAGTGAGTTGCTAACTTTCATGTCTTTGATCCTATCTCTTGTTTCCGGCCCGCAGAACCGATGAAATGAGCCGCATAGGGACTCAGTCGGGACGCGGAACAATTCCTTTGTAAAGAGCGCGCAACGTAGGGGGTAGCTGGCCTTTTGTCAAGCTGTGCCGTCGTCATTTTGTGTAAATGGGATCGTTAACTATAATACATGGCCAAATCATGGTTTTATCGTGGGAAGGGGGCCTTTTCTATGGTCTTTGTTAGCAGCTTCTTAACCCTGCGGCGGGATACTTTTTGTATCGAGAGCTGGAAGGTGATTCCAGCTGATCGCCACTCAGTGGGGACAGGCCATAACAATATTTAAGGCACCCATCGTTCAAAACATTCCTTTCAGGGGTGGCCCCTTTCGCACTCTCTATCACAATGGATCTTGGCCTGCTTTTGCGTGGCCAAAGGGTGTGGTTGTGCGGAGCATTCAAACAGGATCGAGGAGCTAGCTTATGACCAAAAGGCGCGCACGTCATGAAGAGGCTGAGTTTCGTCACGAACGCACAGGGCGTGACCGCCGCAATAATAATATTGAGCCTATGTTCAAGAAAGAGGGAGCTTCGTGGGACCCTCTGGAGCAACCGGGGTTCGGGCGGCGCGATCAACGCTATGTTCGCAAAATAAGGCCGCAGAATGCCAATCAGGCGGCTTTGATTGAGGCTATGGCCAAGGAAAACATGATCGTGGCCATTGGCCCTGCTGGCACAGGAAAGACCTATCTGGCCATCAGCGCCGCCGTGGAGGCTTTGGAAACTGGGCGCGTGGACCGTATCATCCTATCGCGTCCTGCTGTCGAATCGGGCGAGCATCTGGGCTTTTTACCTGGTGACTTACAGGAAAAGATGGCCCCTTATTTGCGACCTCTGTACGACGCGCTTAATGATCGTCTGGGCGTCAAAAAGCTCAAGCAGTCCTTGGTCGATGGAATCATTGAAATCGCGCCCATCGGCTTTATGCGTGGCCGTACGCTCAACAATGCGTTTGTTGTCATCGACGAGGCGCAAAACTGCACTTATGTGCAGCTTAAGATGCTTTTGACGCGTCTGGGCTGGCATTCGACAATGGTTTTAACGGGCGATCCCGATCAAAGTGATTTGCTGGGCGGGTTGTCAGGTTTGGCCGATATTGCCCGTAAATTGTCTGTTGTCGATGGCGTTGCCGTGGTCGAGTTGACGGATCAAGACATCGTTCGCCATCCTTTGGTGGCGAGTATGCTCAGCGTCTTGTGATGGGCCTCGGGATAGAGGGCCAGAGTAATCCAACCCTCGAATGAAAGTTCATAGGCTCGCTGGTATAATTTTCAAGTCGCCAACCTTGTCACGATCTGCTTCCGCAGGGTATGGTGTTGAGGGAGAAATCTTGCATTAGTCTGCGTCTTTTCCTGATCTCTAGGCCCTAGCTCTAAATCCCTCTTTTTGCCATCTTGACTCAGCCGCCAGAGACTCCTACTTTGCGCGCGGATTCGCCTAACTTGTTTAACGGGGCTCAAGCAATGTTCAACGATTCGGATCGGGACAAGCTTAAGGCACTTTCCTCGCGGATCGGGCGGGCGCAGGATGCGTCTGCGCCGAAGCCAAGGAATGGTCAAGGTGGGGCTGATCCGCTGGGACGTGGTGTTGTTGGGGCCGTAAGGTTAGGTTCTGATTTTGTGGCGTTGATTCTGGGGATGGCGTTTTTCGGTTGGTTGGCCGACCGTCAACTGGATACGGCTCCATGGATTATGTTAGTAACGATCACGGTAGGGTTCGTCGGGGGATTTTGGATGTTGATTCGTGCGTTGGTATGTAAACCAGCTGACGAAGGTCAAGATCTTCAGGACGAAACAAAGGAATAGGGGAGACACAAGATGGGTATGCATTCACCTATTGAACAGTTTGAAGTTCATGATATGTCGGGCACGCTTTTTGACTTGGGCGGGCATGCTATCACCTTTTCGAATTTCGCGCTTGGCACGATTTTGACGATTATCTGTGGTTTCCTTTTGATGTATTTGCCAACACGTAAACGCTCCGTTGTTCCTGGGCGGTGGCAGGCTCTTGCTGAAATGCTTCACGGTGCGATTGAAAGTTCACTTATTGAAGCCGCTGGTCCCAAGGCCAAGCCGTTTTTGCCATACATCTTTTCGATTTTCATGTTTATCTTGATGGGTAATTTCTTGGGGCTTGTTCCTGGACTTTATACCGTTACAAGTCAGGTCGTCGCCAACCTCTGTCTTTCTTTGTCGGTCATTGGCGTTGTGTTGATCGTGGGTTTTATGAAGCATGGCCTTCATTTCTTCCACATCTTCCTGCCTTCGGGGGTGCCTGGCTTTTTGGCCCCCATTATTTTTCCGATTGAGATGGTATCTTTCTTTATCCGTCCTTTCAGCCTTGCGCTTCGTCTTTTCGCCAACATGTTGGCGGGACATATTTTGCTTAAAGTATTTGCGGGGATGACAGCTGCCATCGCAACGGCAGGCTGGGTCGGCGCAATTGGCGTGTTGCCTTTGATCTTGAACGTGGCTATCGTCGGCTTCGAAGTCTTTGTTGCCCTTCTGCAAGCTTACATTTTCACGGTTCTGAGTTCGGTTTATCTGCGTGATGCGCTTGAAATGCACTAAGCATCATTCACGTTGGTAACTGAGAGTTTAACCCCAAACCTAACGAGTAAAAAAAGGAGTTTCTAATGGAAGATTCAGCTTTGAAGTTTATTGGCGTCGGTATCACGATGCTCGGTGGCGCAATCGGTGCCGGTTATGGTATTTCGAATGTGTTCCAAGCTTGGATGACAGCGATTGCTCGTAATCCTGCCGCTGATGGCAAGCTGCGCATGGTCGGTTTCATTGGCTTTGCCGGTACCGAACTCGTGCTTTTGATGAGCTTCGTTGTCGCGGCTTTGTTGATCTTTGCCGTATAAAGCAGTGTTGCGCGATACGGTTGGCGGCCTCTGCTGTCAGCCCTTCGCGCACGGCTGCTTGGATGTGAATATGACATCAAGCGAAACCTTTTTAAGAAAAGAACGGATCATGATGAGAGTCGGCATTCAGTTCGCAGCATTGGCTGTACCCTTCGTTTATGCTTTACCCGCATGGGCTTCTGAATCCCATGAAGGGGGGGCGAAGACGTTGCCACAACTTGATGTCGCTCTCTATCCGAATGTTTTGTTTTGGTTGATCGCTTCGTTTATCGTCTTTTTCTTTTTGATGAAAAAGATTGCCATGCCTGCGATGCAGGAAACGATTGCGAAACGACGCGGCATTCTCAGTTCTGATCTCAGCGCTGCGCATCAAGCCAGTGAAGAGGCTCAGTCTGTCATTAAGGCTCATGAGGCTTCCCTTTTTGAAGCTCGTCGCAAGGCGCATGAGACCGTTGGCGGCATTGTTGCTCAAGCTGCGCAAGAAGCTGCCGCTGAGCAGGAAAGACAAGGCCAAGAGCTTCATCATCGGATGATTGTGGCGCAAGAAAACCTTGCGACAGCGAAGCAATCTGCGATGAAAGAAACGCAACACTTTGTGAATGATCTTGTTCAAGAGATCGTTGCAAAGGTTATGCAATCTGGAATCGAACCCAAGACAAGCGGGGCACGGAAATAATGCACGAAACGTCCATTCTCAACGATACCCTTTTTTGGTATTCCATTGCTGTCGTTGCTTTTGCGGTGCTTGCCGTCCTTAAGATACGCGGGCCTATCCTTGGCATGCTGGATGGAGAAATTGCCAAAGTTCGCAATGAACTTGACGAAGCCAAGAAGTTGCATGCCGAAGCGGAAGCCACGTTGGCCGAGTATAAACTTCGTCAGCAAGACGCGACGAAGGAAGCGGAGCTTATTGTTCAAGAAGCCAAAAAAGACGCGGCGCGTTTGCGCGTTCAAGCCGAAGCGGATTTGAAGGCAGCTCTTGAACGCCACGAACAGTTGTTCTTGGCGCGGGTTAAGCTTGCGCACGAAGAAGCTATTGATGAAGTTCGCGCTTTTGTAATCGATGAAATTTTGATCGAAGCCCGTGGCAAGTTGAATAAGATTTCCGGTCAGGCAGAAGCCACAGCGCTTGTTGATCGTATTATTGCAGATTTGCCAAAACTGTCTAAGTCGAAAGTCGCCTGACGTGATCAATGGGGATCTTCCTTACGATCCTGTTTTGAAACCTGACACCGCTTCGTCCTTGGTGCGGCACCTTGAGAGTACTTTGCCGGAAGGTGAGGATTTGACGGTTGGCCAGTTTTTGCCTCTTTTAGGGGTTCATGGGTTCGTTTTTTTTATCCTTGTTCTTGGCCTCCTTAACATCGCTATTTTTATGTTGCCGGGACTTTCAATTGTCTTTGGCATTCCCATGGTTATTTTGGCTGTCCAGATGCTTTTGGGCCTTCAGGCCCCCATTTTTCCGGCTTATGTACGCAGGCATCCGATTCAAGGGTCTGTCTTGCGCAAAGGTCTTCAAATGGCAGCCTTTGCTCTTGAGAAAATTGAACCCGCCATCAAGCCACGTCTTTGTTATTTGACACATCCGCGCATTATACGTTTTCATTCTGTCGTGGCGTTATTGTTGGCCTTCATGGTGGCGATTCCCATCCCCTTTATCAATATTCCGCCGACGATTGGTATTATCCTTTTATCTATTGGGTTGATGCAAAGGGACGGGGTCTTCATTATCGGTGCTTACGTTTTTGGGGGATGGAGCTTTTGGCTCTATGAATCCCTTGGCCGTGCGGCCCAAAATCTTGTGGGTGGATAAGTCTCCAAATCAAAAAAGACAAGTTATATAACCCGAGTTATGGGTTGATACCGGTGATAAACATAAAGGACTCGTCATCGCGAGGCCCCTTCTTCGGGGGCCGTGGCGATCCATCTCCTACTATTTCAACATGGGCCTACGTTGAAAATGCGGGCGATGGATGGCCACGTCGGCCAATAGGCCTCCTCGCAATGACACCGTTCTTATTTTTATCAGTGTGTTATACCCATAACTCGGGTTATGTACGGTTTGCCCTTTTTATTTGGCGTAAAAAAGGCGATAGTTTTTCGGTTCCGTATCTTTTCCCCCGTCCTTGTTTTATGGGTTTTCTTATGAGAGTCTTTCAATCCGTCTTTCTTCTTGGATGTTTGGGCCTTTTGTTTGGGCCGCGCGACCTTCTGGCTCAAGATTCTGCAGCGCTATCTCTGGCTCCGCATCGGGCCATTTATACCGTCACACTTGCCAGCGCGAAGCAGGGCGTCGGTATTCATGATGTGTCTGGCCAGATGTTCTTTGATCTGACGGACGCTTGTGACGGCTGGGCCGTGCAACAGCACATGCAGCTACGCTTTGCTTTTCCTGAAGGCGATATGTCAGAAGTTGCCAGCGACATTGTTACGTGGGAATCCAAGGACAGCAGCAAGTTCAATTTCAACGTTCGACGCGTTTCGAACGGCAAAGAAGATGAAAATTTTAAGGGACGGGCCACGCTTGGCGAACAGGGTGGTGAAGCGCAATATACCGTTCCCGCAGATAAACCTGTGATTGCCATTTCTTCCGGTACGCTTTTCCCCATGGCGCACACGTCCTTGATTATTGAAAAGGCAAAAGCGGGCGAGAAACTTTTTTCTAAGCGCGTTTTCGATGGATCGGATGCAGCGGGGGCGGCTATCGTCAGCGCCTTTATCGGTCCCGCATTAGAGACCAAGGCCGATGGAGATTTGGCGGAAGGTTTACGCAATAATCCTCTTTTGATCGGGCACAAGGCTTGGCCGACACGTCTGGCTTTTTATCCCGTCACCGAGAAGAGAGCCGAGTCTGGTGAGCCCGATTATGAAATGGATATGGTTATGCAAGATAATGGGATCGCACGGATGATGACGATTGATTACGGTGACTTCTCGGTTGCGGGCGTCCTCGTCAAGGTTGAGCAAGGGGAGTCATTTCCTTGTTCAGGAACAAAATAAAAAGTTCAGGAACAAGATAAAAATGAAGATTCTTGCATTAGATTCCGCTGCGGATGGCTGCAATGTCTGCCTTTGGCAAGACGGGCACGTTCTTTCGTTGCGACAGGAGAAAATGGAGCGTGGACAGGACTCTCGTCTTGTCCCCTTGGTTCAAGATGTTATGGCCGAGGCCGATATCGGATATGACAAGCTTGACCGCATCGCTGTCACGCGTGGTCCCGGAAGTTTTACAGGGCTGCGTATTGGACTTGCGACGGCGCGTGGAATTGGTTTTGCGGCCCGTAAACCTGTGGTCGGGATTGATCGTTTTTCTATTTATCGATCTTTGTTTGCCTCGCGGCAAGGCGCTTTGCTGGTCGTTTTTGAATCACGGCGGCGTGAGCTTTACACATGTTTGTTCCCATCCTATGGCCAGCAACAGACGCCGGCATTATTGACCCCCGATGAAATTGCCGCCCAGACACAAACGCATCATGACATTGTCGTTGTCGGTGACGCCATCAATACATTGCAAGGTGTTGTGGATCATCATGTGTTTGACTGGGTCACGGATCCAGACGTGGTGACCTGTGCGTACCTTGCCTCGCAAGTTGATACCAAGGATCCTGCCTATTTACCTCGTCCTTTGTACCTGCGTGCGCCTGACGTTACGATTAAAGGGTGCGATACATGACGATTGAAAAACGTCCTTTGTGTCGGGACGATGCTGCCGTGATAAGCGTTCTTCATGCTCGTTGTTTTGCGGATGAGGCGTGGAGCCAATCTCAAATTGAGGGGAGTCTGTTGTTGCCGACAACCCGTGGCGAGGGGCTGTGGGACGGGGGTGTTCTCGTTGGTTTTTATCTGGTTCAATGTGTTGGGGATGAGATAGAAATTTTGACCATTTGCGTGGATCCATCGCATCGAAGACAGGGCTTAGGCCGCGATTTGGTTCGTCATCTCATCGTGCAGCAACGGACGGGGTCTGTCTTTTTGGAGGTCGCCAAGGACAATCTTTCTGCGCTCGCCCTCTACGAATCTATGGGGTTTTGTCTCATTGGATGCCGTCCGGATTATTATCACCGTAAGGATAAGCTTGTGGACGCGCTAAATTATCGTTATTTGGTTAATGGTTAGGCCTTTAGGCCTTTTCTCGCTTGTGCAATATTTGCACGTTGCTGCGTTGCGTGGTAACAGGTTCAAAGAACAAGATTAAGGGTAAGATCCTCATGCAGGTGTTAGAATTCGAAAAGCCAGTTGCCGAGCTTGAAGCCAAGATTGAAGAGCTGCGCCATTTATCCAACGATGGGCAGGTTAATATTGCTGATGAGGTTGCTCGTCTTGAAAGCAAAGTGGAGCGCCAGCTTCGGGGCATCTATAATAAATTGAGCCCGGCTCAGAAGGTTCAAGTGGCGCGCCACCCTGCGCGGCCTCAGTGCTTGGATTATATCAACGCGTTTGTTGAAGATTTTACGCCGCTTGCAGGCGACCGCACGTTTGCCGAAGATCAAGCTATTATTGGTGGCTTGGGACGCATATCGGGACAGGCGTGTATGATTATAGGTCAAGAGCGTGGCCATGACACCGAAGGGCGGTTGCGTCATAACTTCGGTATGGCCAAGCCTGAAGGTTATCGCAAGGCGCAACGCTTGATGCATTTGGCCGAGCACTTTTCGTTGCCGATTGTCACATTGATCGACACATCTGGCGCTTTTCCCGGCATTGAGGCTGAGGCTCGCGGTCAAGCTGAAGCGATTGCGCGTTCCATCGAAGTTTGTCTTTCTGTACAAGTGCCGTTGATTTCGGTTGTGATCGGCGAGGGTGGCTCAGGTGGCGCCATTGCGCTTGCTGCTGGCGACAAAGTTTTGATGCTTGAGCATTCCATTTACTCCGTGATTTCACCCGAAGGCTGTGCCTCGATTTTGTGGCGTAGCCGTGATCAAGCAGGGGAAGCCGCTGCTGCTCTTCGCCTGACGGCACAGGATTTGTTAGAGCTTGGCGTTATTGATGCGATTATTCCCGAGCCTTTGGGTGGGGCCCACCGTCAACGTGAAGAGGTTTTTGTCGGTGTCGAAAAGGCAATCACGTCAAGTTTTGCCGAATTGATTCATCTTGATGGCGGTGTGATTCTTGAGCGTCGCCATAAGAAATTCCTTGAGATGGGAAAAAAAGGTCTGAAATAGGCGCTTCGGTTATTTCCACTTATCTTCGGGGCTGAAGGATTCTGTTGAGATTGTTTTGATCGCGTCAATCATTTCTTCAGGCGTGGTGACAACTGTGAAGATGCGACGGTTATTTTGCGGCGCGAAATTGGTCGTGATGACATGATCGATAAGTTCCAGCATGGGGTCCCAGAATCCACTTGCGTTATAAATCAAGATGGGTTTTGTGTGCAGGCCGATTTGTTTCCACGTTAGAATTTCGAAAAGTTCTTCAATCGTCCCAAAACCGCCGGGAAGGGCGACAAAGGCGTCAGATCGTTCTGCCATTAAGCTTTTGCGAATGTGCATGCTATCCACGACAACAAGCTCGGTTAGTCCCGTATGTTGAATCTCGTGTGAGCGTATGTGTTCCGGGATAATGCCAATCACTTCGCCGCCAGCAGCAAGCGCCGCATCGGCGGTAATGCCCATAAGGCCGATTGAGCCACCGCCGAAAATCATCCTTAAGTTATGGCGCGCCAAAGCCGTTCCAACATTGTGAGCTATTTGCTTGTATGCGGGGGCAACATGAACAGAAGAGCCGCAATAAATACATACAGATTCAATCGTCAAGGTCTTATCCTAACATTTAGGTTCTGAAAAATGGAAGTGGGCAAGAGCATAGGCACGTCAGCATCATATTACAAATATTCTGCAATAAGTCGGATAAAGGGCCTCGATTCTTGGATGAACTGGATGACTGGTTCGAAAATATAGTTTGGCGTTGGCGGTATGGATATTTCATAAATACCCGTGACAACGATTTTCATGTCTGCGCTGACCCCCACTTTGACATGTGGCAAGATGTGAGAACCTTCCAGAATTTGAATGAGAGCCCGACGCTTTTCTTGTGAAGTGATGGAAAAGGGAAGGTATCCCAGCGTCGCCCACAGAATTAATTTGTCAACGCCGCTCTCATTGTGATTGATGGCATTCATGGGGATGCCGTCAACTTCAAAACTGAAATTGCTGATCTTGGGAACTTTAATTTGTTTGATAAAAGAATCTGTACCATCAAAAAAGGACAGAACCGTACTGCTGGGATGCGGATTGTTACTTGCCATGGCTAAACTTGTCATTGCGGTGAACCCTAGGGAACGGCCATTGATAGATTGAGACAGCGCATTTTACACTTTGATCTTTAACAGGACTTTAATATCATCGTCGAAAGCCATCTTGATTGAAAAAACAAAGAGATAATGGCTTTTGTGAAACAGAGCTTTTCAAACGCGCCTGTTTTCGCTAGCGTAGGCTTGTCTTTGAGCAACAACCGAAAGCTTCCGATGAACATGTCCGGCCTTTTGTCCTTTATCCATCCCGCAGGGCTTCCTTTTATTGCGGCTGCCGTTGTCCTTACCGTTGCTCTTGCTCTTTTTGGGGGCGTGCCGTTTCTTCTGGCGCTGATTATCCTCAGTTGGGTTGTGTACTTTTTCCGTGATCCCAAGCGGATTACGCCTGTCCGCCCCGGCCTCGTCGTCGCTCCGGCAGATGGTCGTGTTATTCTGATCGCGGATGTTGTCCCCGATAAAGACCTTGGTCTTGGCGAAGACCCGCGCACACGGATTAGCATTTTTTTGAATGTCTTTGACGTGCATGTGAATCGCTCGCCCGTGGATGGTGAAGTGGTTCACACGCATTATCGTCCGGGTAAATTCGTCAACGCTTCTCTTGATAAGGCTAGTGTGGACAATGAGCGTAATGCGCTCGCGCTTGTGATGAACGGCGACCATCCCTATGCAGGACAGAAAATTGGCGTCGTGCAAATTGCCGGTCTGATTGCGCGTCGTATTTTGTGTACGGCCAAGCCCCAAGATAAATTGAAAGCAGGTGAACGTTTTGGCATGATCCGCTTTGGAAGCCGCACCGACATTTATCTGCCCCAAGGCATGAAGCCTCTTGTTTGTATCGGCCAGCGCATGATTGGCGGAGAAACCATACTAGCCGATTGCACCAGTCAAGAACCCGCTCGTGTGGGTGAGGCGCGATAAAAGAAGGTGTCTCTTTATGTCTCCCATAAAAGGAAAAACGACCGTGCGTGAATATCCATTGACTCGGCTGTTGCCGAACATGTTGACCATTATGTCGCTTTTTGGCGGACTGACGGCTATTCGTTTTGCCATGCAAGAGAGGTGGGAGGCGGCTGCACTCGCCATCGTGATTGCCAGCGTGTTTGACGTGTTGGACGGACGCGTGGCGCGCATGCTGGGAACGACCAGTAAGTTTGGGGCTGAACTGGATTCGCTTGCCGATCTGACAAGCTTTGGCGTTGCGCCCGGTCTTGTCTTGTATTTATGGAACATGAAAACGGGCGATGGCTTTGCCTGGTGTGCCGTTTTGGTTTTTGCGGCCTGTTCGGCCCTTCGTTTGGCTCGTTTTAATACGATGCTTGAAGATCAAAATGCGCCGAAATGGACAAAAGGTTATTTCACTGGCGTTCCTGCTCCTGCGGGGGCTGGGCTTGCGTTGTTGCCACTCTTCCTGTTCCTTGAGTTCGGCGAGTCTGTGCGGGCTGCGCCTGTCTTTCTCGCCGTTTGGATGATTATCTGTGGTGGCTTGATGGTAAGCCGTATTCCAACTTTGGCGATGAAGGGACGGCGTGTTTCGCCAATTTTCGTTGCGCCGATTATGGCTACGGTTTGTTTGTTGGTCGCTGGCGTTTTCACAAATACGTGGCTGACACTGTCCATTTTGGCTGCGGGTTACGTGTTGCATATTCCTTATGGTTGGATCAGTTTCCACCGTCGGGCCATCAAAGAAAAAGAAGGAAAAGCCGCCCATGTCCAAAACGGTTGAGATTACAGCGCCGAAGGGCGGCAAGGTTATTTTCGGCAATGATCAAAAGCTGACAATTATTGCAGGCCCCTGTCAGATGGAATCGCGGCAACAAGCGCTTGAAATGAGCGCGGCGATTGCAGAGCTTGGGCGCAAATACAATGTTGGCATGGTCTATAAAACGTCGTTTGACAAGGCCAACCGCAGCTCGATCAAAACGCAACGTGGTATTGGGCTGAAAGAGGCTTTGCCGATTTTGGCGGAGGTGCGTGAAACCTCCGGCCTTCCTGTTTTGACCGACGTTCATGAAACAAACCAATGCGCCATTGTGGCCGAGGTTGTGGATGTCCTCCAGATTCCCGCCTTTTTGTGTCGGCAAACGGATTTGCTTTTGGCTGCGGGCCAAACGGGCAAGGTGATCAATGTTAAGAAGGGGCAGTTTCTTGCGCCGTGGGATATGAAAAACGTGGCTGAAAAAATTGCCAGTACGGGCAATGAAAACATCTTGCTGTGTGATCGTGGAACAAGCTTTGGTTATAATACGCTTGTTTCGGACATGCGCGGCCTGCCTATCATGGCTGAGACTGGGTATCCCGTGATTTTTGATGCGACGCATTCGGTCCAGCAACCGGGTGGCAAGGGCGAGTGCAGCGGCGGCGAACGTCGCTTTGTTTCCACCTTGGCGCGTGCCGCAGTGGCCGTGGGTGTTGCCGGGATTTTCATTGAAACGCACCCTGACCCCGACCATGCGCCTTCGGATGGACCGAATATGATTGCCTTTGCCGATTTTCCCGAATTGATCGAAACGCTTTTGGCTTTTGATGCGCTGAGCAAGTCTAAGATGTGCGGGTGTTGTTGTTCTTAAGCGATAAGGACCTTCATGTCCGATACAACGCAGGCTATGTCGCTCCCATCCAAAGACCTCTCCTTGGAGGCCGTGCGGGGCCTTGCGTCGATCACAGTTTTTATCTGGCACTTCTTTCTCGCGTTTGACCCGAACTTTCTTTTCGATCCCGACCGAGGCGTTGTCGGCATGCCGTACTTTGCTTTTTTTCATGGTACGGCTGCGGTTGATCTTTTTTTCGTGCTTTCAGGGTTTGTTCTGACTCGTCGTTTTTTTGAAACAGGGGATCGTGATCTTCTCATCACGGGGGCGATGAAGCGATGGTTTCGTTTGATCCCTGTGGTCCTCATCAGTGTTTTGTCGTCATGGACCTGTTTTCATTTTGGCCTTTATGCCTATGAGCAAGCCGCGCAGATGTCCCAATCCTCATGGCTTCAGCTTTGCGGCGGCGCGCATTATCCGCCCGTTGACCCCAGTTTTTTGAGTGCATTCTGGCAAGGATTTTTTGATGCGATTATCCGAGGCGAAGCCAACTTTAATTCCAACCTTTGGACTCTGCATATTGAGTTTTGGGGGAGCCTCCTTGCGTTTGCGTTCGCATGGGGTGTGCGTCAACTGCATGGGGAGGCCCCCTTTGTATGGTTGCTTGTTCTTATCGTGGGGGGCGTTGTTTCTTTTATTGATTTGCATTATCTCGCGTTTATTCTCGGGCCGCTGCTCGCTGCTTACGGTTCTCGCCTAAGGCCTGTTGGCGTCAAAGGTGGCTTGCCGCTTTTAATCGCAGGCCTTATCTTCCTTGGGTATCGGGCGCCGATTGGTTTTTATGAAGTTATGCAACCGTTGGCGGCTATTCCTCGCGACACGCTGTATGTTTTGTTCTCGCTGGCCGGGAGCGCCTTGGTGATCTTGTCGTGTATCACATGGCCTGCGTTGAATGAGTCTATGCAGTCGCGCCTGTCACGTTTTCTTGGGCAGATTTCGTTCCCGCTCTACGCGCTTCACATCGTCACGATTTGTTCCTTGGGTTCAGCGGTTTTTGTTTTTATGGGTTCCAGTGATCTGTTTTATGCCAAGCTTTTCACGGCCATGATCCTTGTGCCGACGACTGTTGCGTTGGCTTATCTGTTGTCTTTGGTTGATCAAGCGTGGGTGCGGCGGCTCAATCGATTTGTTGCACAGCGTTATGGACGACTACGCAAGGCCTGCGCGTAACAAATCGTGAATGTGCAGGATGCCAACGGGGCGGCCCGGAGGTTCGACGACGAAAACTTGCGTGCGATTTGTCTCGTTCAAGATTTTCATGGCTTCAGCGGCGAGAAGATGTGGCGACATCACCATCGGATTGCGTGTCATAACGGTTTCGGCGGTTTTCTCGATCAGGCCATTTCCCATGTGACGACGTAAATCGCCATCCGTGATGATGCCTTGAAGCGTGCCTTCGTTATTCACGATGCCGGCGCAGCCAAAGCGTTTTTCTGTCATAACAACGAGAACATGCGCCATGTTGTCCGAGAGCTTAGCCAATGGTATTTCATCGCCGGAATGCATGAGGTTTGCAAGACGGAGGAGAGCTTTGCCCAATTTGCCACCGGGATGGAAATTACCAAAATCTTCAGCAGAGAAACCTTTGTACTCAAGCGCCGCAACGGCTAACGCATCGCCCAGAGCTAACGTCATTGTGGTGGAGGTCGTGGGGGCAAGCCCAAGCGCGCCAACTTCTGGTTCGTTGGGAAGAAGAAGCAAGGTATCCGCCGCCGTGGCTAGTGCGCTTTCTTCGCGGCTTGTGATGCCAATTAGGGGAATAGAAAAGCGCTTGGTGTAGGCGATAAGGTCGCTTAGCTCTGTCGTCTCGCCCGAGTTTGAAATCGCGATCACAACATCGTCGGTCAAGATCATACCCAGATCGCCGTGGCTCGCTTCGCCGGGATGAACGAAATAAGCTGGCGTGCCAGTTGATGCCATGGTTGCCGCAATCTTGCGCGCCACATGACCACTTTTGCCCATGCCACTGATGATAACACGGCCCTTGCAGGCAAGGATTGTGCATACAGCTTGAATAAACGTTCCGTTGAGTTGCTCTGCCTGTAAAGCCAGAGCCTTACTTTCTGCGCGCAAGACTTTCATGCCGCTGTTCAATATTACGGAACCGTCGTTGGCGGGGTTGTGCCTGGTGTTCATCAGAATTGTCCTTTTTTGCTTCGTCTATTCATAGAGCGAAGGTCCCAAGGACACAAGGCTTTGGGTGAGGGCTAGCCGTTTGCTGAAAACGCATGGAGCAACGAGCTATTTCAAAAGAGCCAAATTCCGGCGCAAGGGATCCAGAATCTTTTACAATTCAGTTAGTTATAGAGTTATCTGGATTCCGGCTTGTGCCGGGATGTTGGGGATGTATCGTTGAGTCACTTTTTGAGTTTTTCAGCGAACGGCTAGTCTTCAGCTATTTTGCGAACCCAAAGCTGCAACCTACTGGAATCGTTACTTATTGTTATTCTTTTAACGAGTTTGAGTAAAATGGGAAAACCCAACCCACCCGGAAGCTCGGTTGTGCATTCGCGTATTTTACCGCTGCGTGCCATGCCAAGAACAAGTCCTACACGCGTTTGCATCGGTGGAATCTGGAAAAAGGATAACAGCAGCAGGCCACCGCGTTCACGTGCGTGAAAGCCGAGCGCCTCGGCTTGGCCGTGTAAAACCGAGTTCGCAATGCATTCCGCAAGGATCAGGAACAGGTCTGATTCTTCGACATATCCTTTTGGAAATGAGGAGAGCACACGATCAATTGTTACAGGGTCCCACAGAGCATGCCGATCAAACAGGGCTCCATAAAGAAGTTTCGAGTGTCCCATGGCCGTTTTAAAAGCATGGGACTGATGGGCTGGGAGAAGACCAAATGTTTTGACCATAAAAAAACCTATGCTCGGATTTCTGCAATCCTGTTCAGTTCAACAATGTCAAAAAGCTTACAGATATCCTTGTTTGGTTTTTCGATAACAAACTGCGCTTTCTTTTCTTTGACGCGCCGAAGAATGCGGATCAAAACGCCAAGCCAATGGCTGTCCATGCGCAGCACATCGGCAAAGTTCATGCGAACTGTTGTGACCTCGCCATTATCGACGAGCGTTGTAATCTGATACACAAGTTGCTCCCCCTCTTTGTGCTGGTGAAAGGTCAGCACGCCTGAGATGTAAATTGCCAAATCGTTTCCTTCGCGTCGGAACTTAAAGGCCATGGGGAGATCTCCTTTGAAGTGTAATCAATGTTAAGTCATCAATAATGGTGCCGTCTGGGGCCAAACTTTCAGCTAAGTTGGGACTGCGTAGATTGGCTTTAGCAAGGATCTGGGCGGGTTCTTCAGAAATACTCTCCGACCATCCATCGCTGTAAAGGACGAGCGTGTCGCCTTCGCCAAGCATGGTTGTTGCCGTTGTCAATGACACGACGCCCGATCCAAGTGGCAGCCCGCGTGTCTTAAGTTCGGTGACAAATCCGTTGTTGATAAGGATGGGGTAAGGAATCCCCGACCCAGCATAGTTGACTTGGCCTGTTACTTTATTGAAGGTTATCGCAACGGCTCCCGCAAAAAGTTGACCGAATGAGATTTTGGCCATCGCTTCATCAAGCTTGTTTAAAAACATGCCGGGATCGCGAAGCTCAGAGTGATATTCCTGAACAAGGCAGTCAACGCGCAAGGCGTTGATCGCTCCGGCAAGCCCATGCGCGCTGGCATCAACGAGGACGAGGCTGAGATGGTCGTCATCAAGCGCACGTAAGGACCATAAGTCACCGCCGATCTCATCATGAGGACGGTAGAGGGATGACAGGCGAAGGCCAAAGTCCGTTGCCAACGCCTCTGTCGATTCTGGTGTTGGCAGAATTGCGTCTAAAAAAGAGTGCGTGATTTCGATGTGCGCTTGAATCCTGTTGCGGAAATCGAAGAGAACACGTGCTGAAATCGCACTGCGTAAATGGGCGGTGATGCGGGCGCGTAATTCAGATAAGTGGAACGGGCGACTGACCACGTCTGTTGCGCCCAAATTAAAACAATGGACGCGGTCGTCTTCGCTTTGCAGTCCTGTTTGAACGAGAATTGACAGACTGTCGAAATTCGGATTGGCGCGTAGATGCCGCATCAGCTCGAACCCGTCCATGCGTGGCATGCGAATATCAAGAAGGATTAAGTCAGGTTGAAACCTTGTGATGAGTTCAAGGGCAACAATGCCATCCTCGGCTTCGTCGATGATCCCAATTCCAATTTTTTCGCACACATTGCGCAGCAAGACCCGGTTCGTCGGATCATCATCGACGATGACGATGTGGGCTCGACTGAATTCCGATTTCATATCATCTTGGAAAGATGACCCGTTGATTAGCACAATGAATACCTCTTTGTGTGGCTGAGAACGTTATTCTACACTTAGAGGCATTAATATTTTCTTTGCTTTAATTAGTTCTTAACTGACTGCATATCGGCCTATATCATTTTGCAAAAAAAGACGAACGAATACTTGCGCGTGTCATTTTGGTAAAGAATAGGTGAAAAAAAGGGGTTTTGTTTTTATAAAGCTCACGCTCTAGCAGATCGCCAAAGAATTTGGGCCGCAGACGATGTCTGTCTTTTCCAAGGCACAAAAAAGCATCCGGCTCTTTGCGCTATGCAGGAAGGAACCGGATGCTTTTGAAAAGCGATAAACTTAGACTTTTTTAGAAG
>JAQUYN010000009.1:42780-48710 GCA_028691835.1 Alphaproteobacteria bacterium
TGGCTTTTCATAATTGCGACGAAGCTTCATTTCACGAAAGACGCCTTCGCGTTGCAGCTTCTTTTTCAAAACGCGGAGCGCTTGGTCAACATTGTTATCACGTACGAGAACTTGCACGAATAATCCCCTCCTTGCGGGAACAGAGTGATTTCAGTTTAGTCTTGTGTCGTTGTGCAAGCACAACAACCAAGGCCTGAAGGCCAACCCGTGGCGATCAGATGGTCGTTTGATAGCACAATCAATAAGTTAGGCAAAAGCTTTTCTTCATTTCTTTTTCATATTTCGCGTTGGCGTGCAACGCACTGAAAAATAACGAAAAAAACTTACTTCTTGCGGAACTTGTCAAGTGAGATGACTTCACCGCGTTTTTCTTCGGTCTTCTTTTCGCTAGATTCTGACGCTTCGGGTGCAAGAGATTCGCCATCTTCGGCCTCATCATCCTCGCCGGAAGATGGAATATTCTGGAACTGAAGCGCAAAATTAACCGATGGGTCCGCAAAAGTTGTGATCGCGTCATAAGGAATGGTAAGGCGTTCGCGAATATTGTTGAAGCTGAGCAAAACGCTGAAGCCTTCTTCGCTGACCGTCAGCCCAAAGAATTGATGCTGAAGCACGATGGTCATTTCTTCAGGATATTTTTCTTTGAGATAGGCGGGGATATCAACGCCGGGATGCTTCGTCAAAAACGAGATATAGAAATGGTGCTCGCCGGGCAGGCCGTTTTGCACAACCTTGCCCATAGCCTGACGCACGACCTCGCGCAGCGCCGTTTCGATCAGATTGTCATAGCGAAGATGGTCGGTGGTCATAGATAAAACTCAACAACAGATTGAAAACCAAAAAAGTGGAGGGCTTCTGTTGCCCGGTGCCCTCCGAACCGCGTGTAGTGCAAACTACCCTTATTCCGCAAAGCGGAGGTTAGGCAGCTACAGCAACTTCACTCATGTCAACATTGTCGTTGGCATCTGTAAAATGACCCGATATCGGCGGTATCATGCCGGGCAAAAACTTTATCTTTACTACGTGCGTCGATCCTATTTCGCCCCCAAACTAGAAAAACCGTTTATCTGGACTGCAAATTGCGTTCTCCTTCGCTTCCGGTGCGCACGTACTTAAGTACGCTTGCGCTCCGGTTCTCGGAGAAGCACAATTTTCGTCACAGCTAAACGCTTTTTCCTGCACCATTGTTCCCCAAGATCTTTTTCGTGGGAAATGGTGGAGGCGCCGGGTACCGCCCCCGGGTCCGCAGCGTCTATTCCATAAAGCGTTTATCACCATAGTCAACCGAGGCTGACGCTCCCCTTATACCACAAAAAAAGGCAGAAAAAAGGTTTGTCTTTGATTCCATTTTGCAAACAAGGCGGTTTGAGTTTGAGGGTGTCACCGACTGGGAGGCAAAGGATTATATCATTAACTATAAGGAGGGTCTGATGAAAGGGAAGGAAATACCCCGCGCACCTCAAGAGCCGGTATTTTGTAAGTAAGCTTTCCTTTAGCGTCATCCCGTGTCAAGCACGGAATGACGAGGCCCTCCCTGAACAAATCAGCGAAGGCTCTCTTGGCAACATCAGGGCAATTAAAACCAATTCTTGAAATGAAAGAAGTATATCGCTTATGATGAAACTAATTAATATCCTGTTTTGATTGAGTGCGCTTCGTATAATATATGATGTAATATTGATATTTTAACGAGACAGTTTATGTGGATGATGAGGCGTTTATTGCGTGCGCACAGAGATGACGAGCTGATTGCACGTGTTAAAAACATTTTCTTTGAAGAAGGGCCGGAACCCAAACATCCTGAGTTGGCCCTTGTCCTTGGTCAACAGGGCGCAGGTAAATCAACATTACTCGCTCAAATATATGATACGTTTCCGAACAGCGAAGCCAAAGCTTGTTTGGATTATGATAAGTTGCGCGAATTCCATCCGAGCTATACGGCCATCAGTCGCAACCCTTTCGATATGGCTATCCGTACAACGTCTTTTGGTTCTTCAGTGGTTGCACGTCTGTTGATCGACGCCCTTGAGGATAGAAAGAACATCGTTGTCGAGTGTGCGATTCCCAACAAGTTACATTGGGCCATACTTGTTAAGCAGTCATCGGTCTGTGGCTACCGGAATCATGTTCATTTTTTGCCCATCCATTGGCGCGACAGTTTTTTAAGCGTCGTTCAGCGTTTCGAAGGCACGTTGGAAAAAACAGGTACAGCCCGTTGGGTTTCTGCCCAAGGACAAAAGGCAGCTTATATGCGAACGCTGCCTTGCTTGAGGGCAATCGAGCAGTCAGGTGTCTGGTCAAGCCTGAGTGTTCACCAGCGTGGCAAGCTGCCCGTTCGTGTAGATAAAGGTCAACGATGTTCATGGTCTCCTAGCGAAATCTTTCTTACCTGCCAGTCAGAGGCATGGCCGGTCCAGAGAAGCTTTGCCCATGCGGAAGCTACGCAGGGCCTTTTGCAAAAAGTATGTTTGCGAAAGGAACATAGCCCGTTGTGGTATCGAGCCATGTTGTATGAGTTTGCCAGACAATCAGAAAGAATAGTTGCAGGAAACAAAGAAAACCTTAAAGTGTCAGCAATGGAGCCTTTATGTCAAATTGAGCGACAGTTCAGATTTCATGGCTTGTCCGTAGCGGCTTTTAAGCGAGCGGTACGGCAGCGCAGTTACCCTTGAATAACGGTCTAATCTGTGTTGGATTTTCCGTCTGCAGATTTTACAGAAAGGCGATTCGATGCGTCCTGAGATTTTCATTGTTGATGATCGTCATCCCGAAGATATGGCCATGTTGCAGGCGCTTTACTCGCGCAGCCCCGCCAGCGTCGTGGATCATCTTGAAAAGTTGAAAAAGG
The DNA here is from genome assembly GCA_028691835.1 of Alphaproteobacteria bacterium. GTDB lineage: Bacteria > Pseudomonadota > Alphaproteobacteria > UBA9219 > UBA9219 > UBA8914. The sequence continues at coordinate 45,629 of JAQUYN010000009.1, forward strand.
CCGGAAGCGGCAAGTTCATGGATCAGTATTATGTTGGCTATGGCCACGCCTCGATCGGCGACTGTGGGCAAACGACATGCTTTGTCGAGCAAGTCTCGATGCTGGTCGCCAAGGCTATTCAGGAAAACCCGCTTTACAACGGGCAAGAGGCCTCGACCCGTTATCTTGATTATTCGAAACAGGAAGTTCTTGATCCTTATAACAATCCAGCCAGCGCCGCAATTCAAGCCAAGTGGAAAGAGATTTATGAGACGACGCTCGCGAAATTGATCGCTGGGTTGGAAAAGGCTCATCCCTATAACGAGGCCGAGTATAAGACTGAAAAAGTTTGGCACAATACGCTCAATGCGCGTGGCTTTGATATTGCGCGTAGTTTGTTGCCGCTTGGTACGACAACGTTGCTTAGTTGGAGCACGTCGCTGCGCCAAGCTCGCGATCATCTGCGCCGCTTGAAGTATCATCCGTTGCCAGAAGTCTATCAGGTGGCCAAGGAGATTTTTCTGAAACTTGTGGCGCGTTATCCGCACAGTTTCCGTGCCGAGGATATCGATATTGAATGTGCCAATCCTCGAGATCTTTATGCTCGCGATAATGCAGCGCGGAACAGCTTTCAATCGCCTCATGACATTCAGCGGCGTTTCCACCTAACCGACGAAGAGCAGAAAAGCTTGCGTGATGGCGAGATCGTAATCCGCCGCGACGCGATTGATCTTGATGGGGTTCGCGATCAGGAATCTAATATTTTGGCAACGCGTCCCAGAGGTGCCCATTTGCCATGGCGGATGGAATCTTATGGTTCCTACAACTTCGTCTTTTTGTTGGATTTCGGGAGTTTTCGCGATATTCAACGTCACCGTAATGGCGTGTGCCAGATCCCGCTCGTCGATGCGCGTTTTGGAATTCACCCTTGGTATTTGCAGCAGTTTGAAACTTTGTTGTCACCGCAAGATTTCGCAACGCTTCAGGCGGACATTGCCGCGCAGGTCGCCGCCGTCGGGGCGTTGGCCAGCCAAGGCGTGACCCCCAACGACTATGAAAACCAGTATTATTATCCCATGGGCATGCAGGCGATGGTTCATGTTGCCTATTCGGTGCCAGAGACGGTTTATGTCGGGGAACTGCGTTCAGGAAAAACGGTTCACGGATCGTTGCGGCCTATTGCGCAAAAGTTTCTTGATATTTTGTCGTATGATCTGCCCGGCATCGCGCTTTATGGCGATATGGCTCTGGATGACTGGACCGCTAAGCGCGGTGAGCAGACGATTGCCAGTAAGGTTGGGTAATGGGGGAAGGGGTTATTTGAAGGAATCGAGGACAGAGTTGAAACGCTCTGTCAGGTTCGATCCGACAAGGCCCACAACCGCCACGATGGATAGGGCAATCATGCCCGCTATCAACGCATATTCAATGGCGGTCGCGCCACGAGAGTTTTTGAGGAAATCTTGCACTTTGCTCACATGGTGCTCCTTTGTTGGGCCATCGCTGTTTATGTTAACATAATCATGGTTATCGGCGAGCTAAGAAAAATCTTCTTTATTGTGGGAAAATTGCTTGACATGCCGTTTCGGGTGTGCTATTGACACTCCTACGGGGTGGTGCGTCCGGAGTTAGGGCGGTTTCGGGGGCCGGGGAAGAAAGAGATTTGAAGCTGTCACAGATGTGTGACGGCTTTTTTTATGTGCGAAAGGGTTGGTGTGGTTGTGGGTTAAAAATCAACATTCAACGTCTTTCCAGAACGCCTGTTTGCAGGCGTATCCGGAATCCAGATGGCGGTGCAGTTGGGGATGTGTTGCTGGGTTTGATGTGGAGAGGCCGTCTGGGGCCCGGGTTCACGGCTGAAGCCGCGCCCCGGGAAGACGTTGAAGGGAAGGCGTGAACGAGCAGACTGGGTGACGGAAGGAACGTAGTTGCGCGAACGGCTGGTTGCTGTGTGTGGTGTGCATCAGGCCGAACAATCAGCTGGTGCGATGTTGTTCACGGGTTTTGAGGAAAAGGAGGTCTGGGTTTTCTTCCTGTGCGCGGTTCAGGTGCCACGCGTTGCGGGCGAGGAAGACGAGCGCGCCGTCATGATCCTCCGCCAGTGAGCTGCGGTTGTCATCCGTGAACTTTTTAAGAGCATCTTTGTTGACTGCATCGGGTTTAAGCTCGACCCAGCGGGCGGCTTCGATGCCAGCCGTCTCAAAGTTCGCGGGAAGGCCGTACTCGGCCCCAATACGTGAGGCAAGAACTTCAAACTGAAGAGGCCCCACAACGCCAACGATCCAATCCGCCCCCGTCAGCGGCTTGAAGACTTGGCTTGCGCCTTCCTCGGCGAAGTGTTCAAGCGCACGGCGGACATGTTTGACCTTCATGGGATCGCCGATATGGACACGTTGCAGCATTTCCGGCGCAAAGCTTGGCACCCCAAGGAAGTTGAGCGCTTCGCCTTCCGTTAACGTGTCGCCTATGCGCAGTGCCCCGTGGTTCGGAATGCCCATGATGTCGCCCGCAAAAGCGTCTTCGGCAAGCTCGCGGTCGCGTGCGAGGAAAAGGACGGCATTGTTCACGGCCATTTGTTTGCCGGAGCGTGTGTGAAAAAGTTTCATCCCGCGCTTGAAGTGACCGGAACAGAGCCGCACAAAAGCGATGCGATCCCGGTGGTTCGGGTCCATGTTTGCCTGAACTTTGAAGACGAAGCCGGTCACTTTGTGTTCAATCGGATGAACGTCGCGCAGGTCGGCTTTTTGTGGGCGAGGCGAGGGGGCTTGCGTTGCAATGCCGTGCAGAAGTTCTTGGACTCCGAAGTTGTAGAAGGCACTGCCGAAATAGATGGGGGTGAGGTGACCCTCAAGATAGGATTGCTTGTCAAAAGGTTTGCAAAGACCGCGTGCCATTGTGACTTCTTCGCGCAGTTTGGCTGCGACTTCGGCCCCAAGTTGCTCGTCGATCTTGGAGTCGTCCAGCCCCTGACAGGCGATGCCTTCCGTCAGGCGGTGGCGGTCTGATTTGTCGAGCAAGATCAGCTTATCGTGGATCAGGTCATAGCAACCTTTGAAGTCGCGTCCTGAACCGATAGGCCAACTGGCAGGCGTTACGTCGAGGG
>JAQUYN010000010.1 GCA_028691835.1 Alphaproteobacteria bacterium
GGAGCTGACGCAAACAATCGGTGCCCGCCTGAACCTTGCCGGCTTTCTTGATTTTGGCTTTGGAAATTGGGAAGCTGCTGGCTTTCACGAACTTGTTCACGATCTTTATGCTTATGACATCTATGATTACGCTGATGGCATGAACCATATCGATCAAAAGCTTTGTTATCTGGAAACAGCGCCCCGTTTTTATCGTGTGCTTGCGGCCACCGTGCCAGATAATGTCAAATCCTCCTACAAAGAGGTCGCTCGGTCCATCAAAGAAGAAATACGAGCAAAAACGTCAGGCCTTGTAAATGCCGATAAGTTCATTGCGTGTCATGCCTCTGATACGCCTGAAGAGGCGCAACATATGGCGGCAACGCTTCTTAACCCCTACAATTTGGCAGCGGTTCGGTATCGATCTGCCCCGGCCCGAAAAGAATTTCTACGCTGGCTCGGCGGTTATCGCTCACGGTTAGAGGAAACGGGCATCAACCGTGAAGACTGTTGCATCGTGGGGAGCGGGGCCTTGGAAGTCGCCGGAATCCGCACCGCGACGGACATAGACTTCACCGTTATCAAAAACATTCGTGACCGCCTTTTTACGCAAGCGCCAGCCCCCGTTGCGCCCGGCCTTGATATCGTCATGGAAGGATACCACCGCACGCACGACGGGACCGCAATATCCGATGATCTGTTAATTGCAGACACAAGCCGCCATGTTCGCTTTCGTGGATTCAAGTGCGCAACCCTTGATCTTATTCGGGATCGCAAAGCCTTTTCCGCACGCCCCAAGGATCTTATAGATGTTGACTTGATAGACCGATTCAAACTCAACAGGGGTCGCACCCAACAAGTGTCTTGAACGCCTATCGATTTTCTCATAGCTTAGAACTTATCGTCAACAATGTAGTCCTTTTATCTGACAACGTCCCATAACCGAACTCCCTCTTTTCCTGTTTATGCATGCCCTCTTCCGCCGCCCCAACAACACTTTATGAAAGTCCGGCAAGGCTTGCCTTTTTGGCTGCATCACAACAACCGGGTGCGCAACAACCGGATTTGTCCATTGTCGTTCCTGTTTATAACACGGCGCTTTATGTTGAAGCTTGTCTGGATTCCATCCTTTCCCAACAGGGATGCACTTTTGAGCTGATCCTCGTCAATGATGGCTCAACGGACAACAGCTTGCAAATCATCAACGATTACGCGCAAAACCATTCCGACCAAAACATTCTCATCCTTGATCAGGCCAACCAAGGACTCTCTGCTGTTCGCAATCTAGGTCTCCGACTTGCCTGCGGTGACTATGTTGCCTTTCTCGACAGCGATGACATGATGACGCCCGACAGCTATCGCCGCATGCTTGAGTTGGCGCGCGCGGGCGAATGCGATCTCGTTATCTGCAAAAGTTTCGAATATAACCAAATTGCTAAAACAAATCGGCCTTTTTATGACGAATGGGTCTGGGCAAAAGTCATAGGCCCTTGTCCCGAGATGATCACAAACAGCAGCAAGCATCCAGATATTCTGATTTTCGAACCCAACGCAAACACTAAGATTATACGATCCGCTTTTGCCCGGTCTATCGGGCTTGTTTATCCCGAAGGTAAATATTTCGAAGATCCTCCAGCCCATATTTTGGCCTGTCTTGCAGCCAAGACTGTTGGTCTTGTCAACCACCGTGGCTATTGCTATCGCGTGGGCAGGGTCGGCAAAATTACAGCCACGAAAAATATCAGACGCTTTGACGTTCTGGACTCGGCAGAGCTTGCACTTCAGCAAGCCTTGCCTTTTTCCCCCAATGACGAACAAGGCGCACGGATCATGTTTGCGATTGGCCGCATTTTCGATTGGTGCGGCACGATGACTCCGGCTGAAGATCGCAGACGATTTTATACGCTTGCCTCGCAAAGATTTTCCAACCTTCCGAAAGCCTGGCTTAAAGTGTTTGAGCGAGAATATGTGGCAAGCTATTTCCGTCAAATTACCCTTTTAGCCTTATATTATCGCCATATTGAGCTGTCGGTAAGTTATGCTTCGGGGAAAACTGTTTTGTGGCAAATGCTATGGCCCATGATAAGGCATGGACGGATTAAGACCCTCTGGCGGCACCGCGTCCTGTTGCGCAACAGACAATACATCCCCCCCGTCGCGGCAAAGGCTGATCCAGAAACACCACACGGCCTCTTTCACACCATTCAAAGCTTCTTGGCCCAAAGTACACCCGCAGATTCATTTAAGAAAGACTTGAACGAAGTCTGTTGTTCTGTTGCCGGGAAAAACCTGTTTGTCCTACCCGTTGGGACCGTCATTCTGGATATTCAATCTGGGTATGAACTTTTATCTTTTCAGCTCGCCTGCCGCAACGGGGACAAACCCATCTATATCGTCAATACGGATGCCGAACGGCGCGCCCTCCTTCAGGAAACGGCAGAGAAACACGGGCTGAAGCACCTGCGCTTTTTCTCCACGATTGATGCGGCAACCGACACGATCCGAGACAATCAAGAAATCATCGGATTACTTAAAATCGACGCACCAATACTGAACGAAGAGAGGCTGCGCCAGATACCCAACGATCTGGAAATACTTCACGCCTTTGGCTCTTATACTCACAAGAACCTTTCCCCCTTGACCCTCTTTCGCATCAGCACCCGGCGCTTCAAATCTTTTTATTGGCGCAACGATGATAGCCTGAACGAAGTCGATACTGTCGCCGGTGACAAAGATACGCGTCCCGAAGTTTCCATTGTTGTGCCCGCCTATGGCGTGGAACACTATCTGGATCGCTGCCTTTCCTCCCTGATCGAACAGACCATCGTCCGTAAAGAAATTATTGTCGTTGATGACGGATCAAAAGATCGTAGCGGCGAAATCGCAGATGAATGGCAGGCACGCTATCCCTCCATTATCAAGGTCATTCATAAACCTAACGAGGGATGCGCTTGCGCTCGCTCTGTCGGTCTGGCGGCATCGACGGGCCAATTCACAGGATTTGTCGATGGCGATGACTGGGTTGATCCCCCGATGTTCGAAAAATTGTACGAAGCCGCTGCCTTGTTAAGAACGGACATTTCGCAATGTGGTTTCCGCAAAGTGTTTGAGCTGGATAATGCGCAAGAAAACTGCATCGAAAAATACCAAACCAACATGACAGCGGCAACCTCTTGCTGTGCAGGACTCATCAAACATATACCGACCTTATTGCCCCTTCAGCCCTCCATATGGCGGCGCTTATACCGCAGTAATTTCTTACGGGATCAGGGCGTGGATTTTCCGCATCATATTCCACGCTTTGATGATCTTCCCTTCCAATTCTCCAGCTTTCTGTCCGCTTCACGCGTTTCTGTCATTCCCGGAATTTATTACAATTATCGCCTTCAGCGCATAGGGCAAGATGTTGCCGTTACGGATGAAAGGCTGTTTGTTCATTTCGATATTTTTTCAGACTTGAAAAAAGAAATCGCCAAAAATGGAACCTTTTTAACGGAAGCAAAACTTAAACGCGTCCAGCTTAATTCACATGAATGGGCCCTATCGCGGATAGAACCCGCATATCGCGCCGAATATGAAAAGCGCATGGGGCCTGATCTTTTTGAAAACAACAGCTTTATGAACTGTGCTGATATTCTGTTCGTCGCTTGGCGCAGTCCACGCCAAATATTCAGAATGACGATAAAGGTCTTAAAAAAATACTTAATCGGCAACTATCTGAAATAGATTAGGGCCTTGCCGCATGAAGGTCGAACCATTCAATATAAAAGGACTTGCTCAAAGCCTCCGCCCGGCTGACTTCATAGTCAACAAGATGCGTTCGCATCGCATCCGCTGGCATCCATTCTCCCGGTGTTTCTTCGCCGAAAAGACCGCTGCTTCCCGGTTTGAAATGATAATCAGGAACAGCCACCCCTTCTCGTGCTGGCGATGCAGAGATGTGCTCCTCTACCTTGGCTTGGTTTATCAACTTAAAACGATCATAGCCTTGTTCCACTAATATCTCGAAAACATCACGATGCCCGTTTTCAAAAGAAATGTATTTCGGCTTAACTTTGGCCTGCGCCAGCGGCACAACGGAAAAGCGGTCATACCCTTCAATATCTACTTTGGCATAATAGGGAACACCAAAACGAGCCGTTATCATATCCATAGTAACGGCCTCAACATCGATTTCGATAACCGGGTGGCCCCGTGATGCCGTTTTTTGACGAAACGAGCTCCACTCGCTATGGTCCTGATTAACATAGAACGAAAAAAATCCGGCTTGAGGCCCAAGCCCAAGGTTAAACAAAAACAGGCGATTCTCCTGAATTTCCTTTTGAAACCGACGCGCTGCAGCCGCACACAAAACTGGATTAGCATCAAGCGCAACAACGCGAAATCCCTTTTTCAAGTAAAAATCGGTATCATTGCCATTATGCATGCCTATATCAAAAATCAAATCGGACTGTTGTTCAGCGAGAACTTCGGGCAAGTCCAAAAGAGTCCGCCGAACAAAAACGGCCGCTTCTTTAAGCCCCGGCAGATCCATCTTTTCATTATGAAAATCGCCCCGCCCACCGATTCTAAAAATCTCTGAAATCGAGCAAAAGGCTTCGGCCTTTTCTTGATTGCAAGTGACCTCGCATAAATCAAGCCCAAATTCGATACGAACACGGCAAGCGTCAGAAGAAACAGGCAACGATCCCAAGACTTCCCACGTCCCATCAAGATTACGGATCATGTTCAATCTCGTTGCCTCTTCGGCAAACTTCACACAAAATAAAACACGCATGTCGGCGGAAAGAAACGTTAGAAAACTGTCATCCTCAGCCTTCACATCAACCTCAAAAACATCGCCAACGGCAATCTCGCCAACAACCGTGGTGAGATCGCGAAAAGGGTGTCTGGCTTTTTCCTGAACCATTTGATTATGCCTTTGCAAGAATCTTATACAAAGCAAGCGCCGATGCGCAGGCTTGATCCATATTGTAATACTGGTATTTCCCTAGCCGCCCTGCAAACAACACCTTGTCTTTGTGTCTTTGTTCAAGCTCAACATAAGGGGCGATCCGCGCCCGTGAATCAGGCCCCGGAATTGGATAATACGGCTCGGTCTGGCCCCATATGTGGTCTTGCGGATAGTCATAGATGAGTGTTGTATCTGCGGCTTTTTGTCCCGTCAGATGTTTCATTTCCGTTACGCGTAAATACGCCTCATCATTAGGATAGTTGACGGTTCCCGTTGGCTGAAAGACCTCAACGGGCTTGTTTTGAAAATCAAAACGCAAAGAACGATAAGGAAGCACCCCATGCGCATAATCAAAATATTCGTCAATTGGTCCCGTAAAAATTATGCGTCCAGCCTTAACGGAACGAACGTCAGCAAAATCTGTATTCAAACACAATTCGATGTTGGGATGATCCAGCATTTTTTTGAATAGAGCGGTAAACCCGTCACACGGCATACACTGGAAACTGTCTTGAAAATACCTGTCGTCGCGACTGATGTGAACAGGAACACGCCCCGTCACGGCTGGATCAAGCGCTTCTGGATTCATATTCCATTGTTTTTCCGAATAATGCAGAAACACTTTTTCATAAATATATTCTGCTAACTCGTGCAGCACAGGGCTTTGGTTTTGCCGCAGTTTCAATATCGGAACTTTAACACCCATACCATAATGGGCAACCAATTCATCCGTTAGCAACTTGGCCTTGGCAGCAGGAAATAGGGCCTCAATAGAATTAAGGTTAAACGGAATGGGAACCAACATTCCATCAATTTTCCCCAATACTTTATGTTCGTAAGGCCGCCACGTCGTAAAACGGGAAAGATAGTCACGAACGTTATCACTATTCGTATGAAAACTATGCGGGCCATATCGATGAACAAGAAGGCCATGATCGTCTCCTTCATCATAAGCATTGCCTGCTATATGGGGCCTCCGATCAACCAGCATCACCTTTCGTCCAGCTTCCCTCGCCAAACGCTCGGCAAGCGTTGCCCCGGTAAACCCAGCCCCAACGATCAAATAATCAACAGACATACTTGCATACCCCAAACCCAAGAGGCAGCCAACAAGGAGGCCCCGCAAAAAGAGATGAAGCCTACCTTATTAGAATAAACGGAAGGCGGCAAGCCATGCCGCTACAAAGAAACAGCCGGATCGTTTTTATCTTTTCTTTAACTCCCTTTCTACAGAGTCACAGCTGCAATCGTTTTCAAAACCAAGTCACGCAAACGATTTGCTTTATGTCTATGTTAATCAAAAAGCGCCACATGAAGAGGGAACGCCACATGAAAAAAATACAAACTATGGGCGGTGCTCTCTTGTTTTTCTTTTGTTTAGCTTCCGTGGGCAGAGCACAAACAGATAACGGCAACATGCCGTTGCGAGCCAGCCTCGCCTCTATCCACGGCGTGATAAACTCTCCTGACGAAGGGCCCTTTGTCGATCTTATCAAGGCTATTGGCGCAGAAACGGGAAGGACTCTTTCCATCGAAGTGGTTCCTATGTCGAGATCCATTGACAATGTGATCAAAGGCCGTGCGGATTTTCATATACCGACCATCCGAAATCGTCTCTTAGACGAAGCCAGTTTACCTTTTAGTTTTACAACAGAAAGCTATGGCGCGGTCAGTTTTGTTATTTACTCAAGCAACAAAAAGATTTTGACAAAAAAAATAATCACCGAAGCTCTTGCCAAAGGGGAGAAAACTTTTCCCTATATTCTCGAAGTGCCCGCCAGCATGGAAAGACTCTTTCCCTTTCCTTGCGTTCCCAGCAATGACACCACCAACTCCCTTAACAAGGTCCTGAAGGGCCGTGTTGACGCCCTTATATGGGCACAGGAAGACGTTGACCTTATTCTTCACAAAGACAAGCTTAAGAATATCCATCGCGACCACTGGGAAGATTTGGAAGACACGATCATCATCCCCAAAGGTGAAGAAGAAAAGGAAACAGATCGCCTTTTATCCGGTGCCATCAAAAAACTCAGAAAATCAGGTAAACTCAAGGAAATCTATTCAACCGTTCATCAACCTTTTTCCCCCTGGCAACCCGCCGACATGGGATGGGAATAAGGACTTTAAACTTTTTTCTTGTCACGACCCCATTCTTTCAATTTTTGGGCAATCTGTTCTGGCCCGAATGGCTTGCCAATGTGATCGTCCATACCGTTTTGAAGACAGCGTTCGTAATCCCGCGTCAGGGCGTCCGCCGTCACAGCGACGATGGATGTATGACGATTTTTGAGGCGATCTCGTTCCCTAATCCTACGTGTCGCTTCATAACCGTCCATAATCGGCATCTGGCAATCCATAAAAATAATGTCATAGACGCTTTCCCTTGTTTTTTCGACAGCCTCTTGACCATTTTGAGCGATGGAGGGATCGCACCCGTATTTTTTTAGGACCTCGCACAAAAGAAGCCTATTCGTCGCCATATCATCAACAACGAGAACGCTTAGATCGCTGAAATCATTTTTCTCAAGATCTTTTACAAGTTGGTCTTGCTCCTTCATAGAACAGAAAAGGCTGTGCCGCGTCAACACAGGCAAGGAATGGTTCTCCTGCTTGGCTTGCCACAAAACCTTTAGCATAGCCTCCATTTGATAGGGATAAAAAGGCTTGACCAAAAAGCCAGAAGCCCCCGCCTCGGCCAATCGGCTAAGCGACGCCATTTTTCCAAAAGCAGAAACCATGATGATCAAGGGATGACCGAATTGAAGATTGTCCGAAATGGTCTGACATAAATCAAGGCCATTCGAATGGGAGTCTGCGGTGCCAATTCTGTGGTCAATAACAATAAAGTCGAACCTCTTTTTCAATTGAGCTTCATGTTCAAGACTGTCGAGAGCCTCATTGGCAGTGAACGCTGTTTTTACTGTCATGCCAAACTTGCTCAAGGGAATAGACATGATCCGTTGGCTTGGCGGATAATCATCGACGACAAGAACGCTCAATCCTTCAAGGTGAACGTCCCCGGAAATCTGCAAGGGTCTTTTGACTGTTCCCAAGGGAAGACTCAAATCGAAAGAAAATGTCGATCCTTTTCCTTCCTCACTCTCGGCGCTTAATCGTCCTCCCATTTGCTGAAGCAGTTTGCTTGATATAGGAAGCCCCAAACCAGTTCCACCAAAACGTTTGGTCGTTGAATCCTCCCCTTGCGTAAAACGTTCAAAAATACAGTTTATCTTTTCCCGTGGAATACCCATTCCCGTATCAGAGATACTTACCTTCAACGCAATCTGGTCAGCTGCGCCTTTTTGCGTATTCAAAAAGACACAGACATGGCCTTCTTGCGTAAACTTGATGGCGTTCCCGATCAAATTGATCAGAATTTGTTTAAATCGTCCTGGATCCCCCACGACATAGATGGGCCTAGCATCATTTGTTGAAACAATAATCTCAAGATTTTTCTCCTGAGCGCTGAGAGACATGATGTCGATAACGTCAGACAAAACTTCATGTACATTAAAATTAACGGAATCCAACACCAGGCGCCCAGACTCGATTTTGGCATAATCTAAAATGTCATTGATGAGCCCAAGCAACCCTTCGCCAGACTTATATGTAATTTCCGTCCAAGCCCTCTGTTCGTCCATAAGGTTCGTATCCAAAAGCAAGCGGGTCATGCCTATGATGGCGTTCAATGGCGTCCGAATTTCATGGCTCATGTTCGCTAGAAAATCGCTTTTTGCTTCGTTTGCCTGCTGCGCTTCAATGACAAGATGCGCCCGCTCCTCACTGAGTTGACGAATTTCGGCAGCGTTATCCCGAAAAATGGAAAGGGCATGCGCCATAGCGCCAAGCTCATCGTACCGTTCTGTCCCTGGTATGGGGGTATCAAGTTTACCATCAGATAAAGCCGACATAGCCCGCGTCATATCAACAATGGGACGCGTAAAAGAGTGAACAATAAAGAAAAGAAAGAAACAGATCACCACGACAAGAAAAAGGCTCGTCAAAAAGAACTCAAGAATGATAGATGTTCGTTCTTGTTTGGCACGTTCAAGGGAAAAAACAAGTTCGATGGATCCGATCTTGATCTTTTTATCCTTTTGCACTTTGACAATCGGCTGCTGTATGCGCAAATTTCCTGCACCAGCTAAAGCGGCACCTTTCGATTGCGCAAAAAGGATTCCATCTTCATCGTAAATGACACCACTCACATAATCCGGGTCGGCATTTAAAGAGAGGAGAAGATGCATCGATTCATCTTTGTTGAGATTCCAAAGAAGATCCGCTGCGGCATTTTTCATAACGTCGGAATCCGTCACAGCTTTTTCTTTAACCGAATCCTCGATAACATGATAATGCTTTTGCGCCGCCACAAAAGCCGTAACACTGGCAACCAATATTGCCAAAGAGAACAAAGGAAAAATGGCGCGTCTGGCAAGACTGCCTAAAAAAAAGAGCTTAATACTGGAGAGTGGAGCGTTTTGCATTTTGCGAACTGCCATTTTTCATTCTCTGCTTCTTTCGTTCAAAAATGAATACTAGAAGCAAACAAGTTAAAAAATCGCACTCTCTCTTCCGGCATACAAAAGGGTGTAACTGTCGGACTTTTATCGGTAAAAAATGAGCATCTTGGCTGTTCCCGCATAGATCGGCAAACAGTCGGCACCCTTCATTCTGTGGAAACTTGGAAAGACCGTCGCGGGGTAACTCTTTTTTGTGGTTAACTATAAAATGGGGATTTTCTTGCCGCTTTCGCCCGGATAAGATGCCATTACAGTCACACAAGAAAGGCTTTTTCGAATGATCAATCCCCCGAAGATTCAACAAGCATCCATTCGCGTTCCCACCACCATGAATGAAATTCAGGCGGGCTTTATGGTTTCCGCGCTTGGCTGGTTTCTAGGCGAGAACCCGCAAGCAGCCGTCAATTTGGTGTGGGATACATCAAAGAATGCTGGCCGTTATGCGCCTTATACCATTGTATACACTTCAGGCGACAACAACGGCAAGAACCCACACGCGGCAGCGACACGCGCCAAACTGCAAAGCTATGTCGATAGCAGCGCAGAAATTCCAGCGGTTAATGACGTTGCAGCACACAGGCGTGCATTTGAGCTTGTGGCAGAAATGCGTCGCACTCAGGTTTCTTCCAGTCTGGGGTATGCCTAAAAACCCTGCTCTTATACCAGCGAGCCTATGAACGGACTCATTGAAAGGGCCGCTCTCAATCACTCGCTCTGCGCCTCACGATCCTCTTGCCGGACGCTCGCTTTGTTTTTAAAGGAAAGGCCTGTCCGGCGAGAGGATCCCTCCTCGCAACCGCGCGTGACCTGATTGGATGCTTTCATACGTAGGTTGCGTATTACTTCGCGTTCATCATCGCAACGGCGGTGTCGATCATGCGGCAAGAGAAGCCCCACTCGTTATCATACCAGCTCATCACGCGCACGAACGTCCCATCGATCACCTTTGTTTCCTTCAAAGCAAAGATGCTGGAACGGTCATCATGGTTGAAGTCTGTTGAAACCAGTGGCTCATCATACACGCCCAAGATTCCCTTCAGAGGACCTGCAGCAGCGGCCTTCATGGCCTCGGCAATTTCTTCTGCGCTTGTGGGACGCTTGGAAACAAAGCTAAGATCAATTACGGAAACATTTTGCGTGGGCACACGAATGCACGTGCCGTCAAGTTTACCTTTCAGCGAAGGCAGAACCTTGCCAACAGCCTTGGCCGCACCCGTCGTTGTCGGGATCAGGTTTACCGCCGCCGTGCGCGCACGATGCAGATCCTTTTTATGCGACGCATCAACAACACGTTGGTCGCCGGTATAAGAATGAATCGTCGTCATAAAACCGCGTTCAATACCAACGGCATTTTCAAGAACCATCGCCATCGGCGCAAGGCCATTTGTTGTGCAAGAGGCATTCGACACGATGACATGTTCGGCCTTCAAATCCTGATGATTCACCCCATAGACAACGGTGATGTCTTCGTCGGTGGCGGGAGCAGAAATCAAAACCTTCTTCGCACCAGCCTTAATATGTTTCATCGCATCATCGCGTTTTGTGAACTTGCCAGAGCATTCCATCACAACGTCAACATTGCATTCAGCCCAATTAATTTGAGAGGGGTCTGGACATTTATAACCCTTGATGCGCTTACCGTTCACAAGGAGGTCATCACCATCGACCTGAACATCGGCGGCAAAACGCCCATGCGCTGAATCATATTTCAGCAAATGTGCATTAGTTTCCGCTGGTGACGTATTGTTCACCGCAACAATCTCTATATCCGTGCGCCCCAATTCGACTATAGCACGCAAAACAAGGCGGCCAATGCGACCAAATCCATTAATAGCAACACGTGTCGTCATTCGTTTTCTCCATTTAGACAAATTAGCTTGTGGTTTTTGGGCCTTCTATGCCCAAAGACTTAGCATTCCGCAAGTATTTTAAAGCTTTCGGCGATTTCATCCGCCACGCCCGGAATCATATTATAGTTTGCAAGGTCATCTTCCTGAACCCATGCATATTCGGTGTGTTCTTCTGGGTCGAGAGTCACAGGTTGATCGTCTTCGACGGCACAGACAAACTTGATGCCGGGAATACCGCCAATGTCTGTCGGAATGAAATAGTCACCAAACGGGAACAGGACCTCAACGTCAAGTCCGAACTCTTCGTGCATTTGCCGTGTGAGGGCTTGCGGAAAAGATTCCCCTGTACGCATTTGTCCGCCACCGCATTCCCATAGGTTGGGGTAAAGATTGCGATCTGCTGTGCGCTTGGCAATCAAGCAACGGGGGCCGTCTTCATGCTCTAAATCAAAGCAAAGCCCTGCAACATGGACTTCTATTTTATGAAGGCCGTTTTCTCTCGCCATGGTGCGGCTCCTTTACTGGTTGGTTACGAACAAAGTTTTTTCGCGGCGGCGACTGTCGCCTCGACCGTAATGCCAAAGTGCTTGTAAAGAGCTTCTGCCGGTGCCGATGCGCCGAAATCAGACAGGCCAATAAAGGCGCTCTTCTCACCAAGATAACGATCCCAACACATGCGAATACCGGCCTCAATCGCGATGCGCGGGGCTGTTCCCAACACGCTCGTGCGATAGGCCTGATCTTGCCTGTCAAACAAAGCAAAACAAGGAATCGATACAACCGCAGCCGCAATGCCTTCTTGTTTCAACAAAGTCTGAGCCTGAATGGCAAGCGAGACTTCCGATCCTGTGGCCAACAAAGTCAAAGCCCGTGGCCCTTCCGCTTCCGACAAAACATAACCGCCCTTGGCTGATTTGTTTTCCGCTGTTCCATCGCGCAACGTCGGCAAGCCCTGACGCGAAAGAGCCAAAAGGCTGGGCGCTGTCTCGCTGTGAAGAGCAAGCTGCCAACACTCTGCCGTTTCGATGCCATCGCAAGGACGCATCACAAGTAAGTTCGGGATCGCACGAAGCGCCGCCAAATGCTCGACAGGTTGGTGGGTGGGGCCGTCTTCGCCAAGACCAATGCTGTCATGCGTCATCACAAAGACAACGCGCTGTTTCATCAAAGCGGCCAAACGAATGGAAGGACGGCAATAATCGGCAAACTGCATAAACGTGCCGCCGTAAGGCACCACGCCACCATGCAAAGCCATGCCGTTCATAGCCGCAGCCATAGCATGTTCGCGCACACCAAAATGGATATAATGGCCTTCATAAAACGGTGCCGTGATAGGGCCAAAGCCCTTCACCTGCGTGTTGTTCGATGGTGAAAGATCAGCAGAACCGCCAATCAGTTCTGGCATGACGGGAAGAACCGCCGTCAACACCGCGCCCGAAGATTGACGGGTAGCATGCTTAGGCTTGTCCTCTGCAATCTTTTGCTTTAACGCAAGCACCGTTTCATCCAAAGCCGCAGGTAAAACGCCAGCCATTGTGCGCGTGAACTCTTCTTGTTCGGTCGATTTTGTTAAACGGTCGGTCCACGCCTGTTGTGCCATCGCATTACGGCGACCCACATCACGCCAAGATTTTAAAATGTCATCAGGAATTTCAAAAGCGGGAGAAGTCCAACCCAACACATCGCGAGCCGCAGCAACTTCAGCTTCACCAAGCGGTGAACCGTGACAACCTGATGTTCCTTGCTTAGCTGGCGCGCCATAACCAATAATGGTGCGGCAAGCAATTAAGGAGGGTTTATCCGCAACAGCAAGCGCCGCTTCGGTTGCCATGGCAATTGCTGCGGGATCATGACCATCGACTTCTTGCACATGCCAACCGTAAGCACGGAAACGTTCTTGCACATTTTCAGTGAAGGAAAGGTCCGTAGAACCATCAATCGAAATTTTGTTATCATCATAATAAACAAGGAGGCGCCCAAGCTTGAGGTGCCCCGCGAGCGAAGCGGCTTCATGACTGATGCCTTCCATCAAATCACCATCCGAGGCGATTACAAAGGTGCGATGGTCAACAAGATCATCCCCAAACCGCGCATTCAAAATACGCTCAGCCAACGCAAAGCCAACACTGTTGGAGATCCCCTGCCCCAACGGGCCTGTTGTCGTTTCCGCGCCAATGTCGAGATCTCGTTCAGGATGCCCCGGGGTCTGGCTTCCAAGTTGGCGAAAATTCTTGATCTCACTCAGACTCATTTTGCTATAGCCCGTCAAATAGCCCAGCGCATAAAGCAACATAGAGCCATGTCCCGCCGACAAAATAAAACGATCCCGATCAGGCCAGCTTGGATTCTGCGGATCGAAACGTAAAAAGTGACGCCACAAGACCGTGGCAACGTCCGCCATGCCCATCGGCATGCCGGGGTGACCGGACTTGGCCTTTTCCACGGCATCCATTGCCAGAGCGCGGATGGCATTAGCCATAGGTTTGTGAAGAACGTCAGCAGCTGGACTGGTCATGATAAATCTCGTAGCTTATTAATGAAAGATGGCGCAAAATGCCGGAAAAATGGCGACAGTGCAACAAGTTAAACTATCATCCTGATTTATTGGCGTTGACGGATGCAATCCTTCGCCTTAGGGTCTGATTATTAAACCGGAATCGAGACGATTCGAAAGGACTTATAATGAAACACCTCAAAGCTTCGCTCGAAAAACTGGACGAGACTATCTCTGTGCTTGAGGATAAAGTTGGACTTGATGCCCTCGGTCGCGCCGAGTCGCAAAAAAAGCTGGCCGACATTATGAAACAAGGCCGTGTCCGCGAAGCCAGACTTATGGCCGTCGCGCAGAAAGTCGCCCTTCATCTTGACAAAACCATTGATCACGTCGAAAAAATTCTAAAAAAATAAGGACTTTTTATGAGCAAAGCACCCCTGACCCAAAAAGAGCTTCCTCTTCCCGCTACAACAAAGGTTTCCATTAACCTTCATGGCCTAGAATACAGTATTGCGTGCGATGCTGGCGAAGAAAAGAAACTAGCCGAGCTTGTTAAGCTGGTCGATGGCAAACTGTCTGACATTGCGCGGCATAATGCCGCAACAGGCACAAGCGAAACAAGGCTGTTTATGCTGACCTGCCTCCTTTTGGCAGATGAATTGATCGAAACACGCAAACTCGCCAATGAACACCGCAAAGCCGACGAAGCCCTGATGGTCGCCGCCGTCGATCATTTGCGGGAACGCGTCCTTGCCATCTCCAACTTGGTCGGCAAATAAAGGTAACGCGCCCAGCTATTTAGGGTCGAAGCTGTTGGATCTGTCGATCCGATGGTTCTGTGTTTGGACCGGAGATTTATTCGATCCCTTGAAATATTCAACGACAAAATTGTGCAAAACCGAAAAGCCTTTGCCTTGGTCAATGTTGACTTGAATATGCGCCGTAGCACGCGACGAGGCCCCCTTCACAAACTCAGAGATAGCGCGAAGCAAGCCCGCACCGCGCAGATGAGTCCAGGACTTGAGGACACTTGCAATCAGCGACGAAGACGCACCAATTCCGGTCATATAGCTATAGAAGCCCTCAGAGACAGAAACTTCTCCGAGACTTTGCGCGTCGCCGCCTTCTTTGCCTTCTTTACCGCCTTTTTTCTTTCTTTCGGTTTCTTCTTCGGCAGCGGCATCAATGTCTTCGAAATCAGTCATGGGGGCCCTTTCGGTCTTATTCTATCGTTTTGCCGTTTTTCAAACGTAAAAAGCTGGTGTCAAAACCTTCTATCGGCTTGCGATCTTCCATACGGATAATCAAAATCTTATTCGTTTTATTAAGATAAATATCCATTTCGTCCGTGGCTTCCCAATTGATGGGATAGGTTGCGCCCGTATCAAAAATGATTTCAAGCTGACGTCGATCAACATGATAGCCAACCCATAGGGGTGTGGCTTCAAACGGCTCGTCATGGACGAGACATAATTTACCACGTGCGTTGACCACAAGCCCAATATTCACGAAACGTCCTTGATCGTTAGTCGGTTCAGGCTTTTCAAGGGGGAAAGCCACACCCAATATTCTACCATACTTCGCCCTTTCTACGGGAAGAAAGTTAAGACTCGCTGAATTTCCAACAACTCTGTCACCGTTCAACGATCCACGTTTGGGACTTGTTAACAAGCCCTTCTTTTTCCATAATCCAGACGGGTTCTTTTGCCCCCTAAAAGGGGCAAAAAAGAGGCGATTTTTGTCTTTCGGCGAAGGTTGGGCGAAAAGGGGCAAAAAAGAACCCCCGTAAGGGCCTCTGGAAGGCCCGTGGGCGCGTTGCAGGGGGTGCCAAGCTAGGGGCCTAGCTTGGCATGTGAAACGTCGCACCACACGGCCATTAAAATGGGATTTGTCCATTCTTGGTTAACGCCCGCTTCTTCCCCGCTCACCGACAAGGCCACTGACCCGATAGACGAGGCCACAATGGACAGCCCAGGCCTGCTGTCGCTTCTTGGGCAGAAGCGACTGGGACAACAGGACAAGAATAGCCGATTTTTATTCCCCGGGAGGAATCTTTACATCGGGACTGGGGGCATAGGTTTCTTGCGCCTTATATTGTTGAATGAGGTCATCAATGACCTTGTCGTTGATAAGATCATTAAGGGCACCATCGATCATGTTCTTGAGCTGGTATTCTCCTATGTTAAGGGGAAGAACCAACGGCACAAGTGCTACGGGCGGCCCTTTGACCCGCCGAATGAGGCCCAGATTCTTTTTCATATAGTCATTTGCAAAAGCCACGTCTAACATAGTCACATCGCCTTTTTTGTTCAGAACATTCAACGCCTGATCGCTTTTGTTCGCCATGGGGGGCACATGATTTGTCTGGGCTTTGGGAAATTTTAGATTCAGGGCTGACGCCGTTACAGACCCTTCCAGTCCGACGACCGTATAGGCTGGATCGTTTAACCTCTTTTCATTATTATCAAAGCGCATATCGTCATTGCGTGCGTAAAGGTAAGTTGCGTTATACACAACCGGCCTCGACAACAACATATTCTTCATACGGCCAGAATTGGGCCATACGCCAACACAGAAAACGTCGATTTTTTTGTACGAACGGCTTCCGTCACCTCACCAAATCCATAAGAAGCTTTCCATACAATTTTTAAATCCAGTTTCTTTCCAATGTCCTCCCACACATCTTTTAAAAGCCCGGATAACTCATGTGTATTCGGATCGACAACAAAAAGCGGCGGCCATTCTGTATAACCGCAATTAATTGTTTGAGAAGCCATAACGCGCTCATAGACAGAATCCGTCTCTGCGTGAGCCGACGAGAGGACGAAAGCACTCAACAACGCGGCAAGAATATAAACTTTCATCGACGGCTCCCCGAACACAAAGAAGATTAATCTGCCAAATCGCAGAGGGCAAAAATCATGATGCAACAACCTAACCATTTTTGTTTAAAGGAGCAAGAAAGGCAAAACGTGGGATCATCTCGCGTTCTTTAATGCGCCTCCGCCCAATTTTTGGCGTGACCCGCTTCAGCCGTGAGCGGCACGCGTAGAGTCAATGTTGGGGCGGGGGCCTCTTGCATCACCTTTTTAACAAGCGCAGCCGTGGCTTCAATTTCATGAACGGGAACTTCAAAGACAAGTTCGTCATGCACTTGCAAAAGAAGTTTTGCGTTCAGCTTTGCTCCAAAAAGCGCCGACGGCATGCGGATCATCGCCCGCTTCATGATGTCGGCGGCGGTGCCTTGAAGCGGCGCGTTAATCGCCTGACGCTCGGCCCCGCTGCGACGCGCCCCATTCTTGTCGTTAATGCTTTGGATATGGACGCGACGGCCAAACATCGTTTCCACATAACCATGGGCGCGGGCGAATTCCTTCGTGCTTTCCATCCAGTCACGCAGCTCATGAAAGCGATCCAGATAAGCGCGGATAAAGCTGCCCGCCTCGCCGGGGGAACATCCCAGTTGCTTGGCCAGACCAAAGCCACTGATCCCATAGATGATGCCGAAATTAATGGCCTTGGCTTGTCGGCGCTTTTCCGGGGGAAGTTCGGCCAGCGGGATATTGAAAACTTGGCTGGCGGTTAGGGCATGAATATCTTGCCCATCATGAAAGGCTTGGATCAAGGCCTCAATCCCCGCAGCTTCGGCGGCAAGGCGCAGCTCAATCTGCGAATAATCAACAGATAACAGCTCACACCCGTCGGCGGCGATAAAGGCACGACGGATGGCACGGCCTTCCTCTGTGCGAATGGGAATATTTTGCAAGTTCGGATCCGTGGAAGACAGCCGCCCCGTTGCCGCACCAACAAGGGAAAAGGAGGTGTGCACGCGCCCTGTTTTGGGGCTGATCTGTTCGGGCAACGCATCGGTGTAGGTGCTTTTCAGTTTGGCAAGCCCGCGATAGTCCAAAACCTTGCCAACAATTTCATGCCCCTCTTCGGCCAAAGGCTCCAACACATCGTGACTCGTGGAAAAGGCCCCGGTCTTTCCCTTGCTGCCGCCCTTCATCCCCATTTCACCAAACAAAACCTCGCCAAGCTGTTTGGGCGACGCCACGTTAAAAGGGTGCCCGGCTAAAGCATGAATATCGGTTTCTAAAACAAGCAAGCGTTTGGCCAGCTCAACACTTTGAGCCTTAAGAATAGCCCGATCCACCAGAATGCCGTCACGCTCCATCGCTGCAACAACAGGCACAAGTGGACGCTCAAGGCGTTCATAAACGGAAACAAGATGCTCGGCGACAAGGCGGGGCTTCAACACCAACCAAAGGCGCAACGCGAAATCAGCGTCCTCCGCCGCATAGGCGACAGCCTTATCGAGCGGCACGCGATCAAACGTAATGCGGGCGCGGCCTGTACCCGTCACCTCGTCAAACGAAATCATCTTATGCTGGAAATACCGCATGGACAGCTCATCAAGCCCATGTCCGTGAAGCCCCGCCCCCAGAACATACGACATCAACATGGTGTCATCATAAGCTGTGATCGTTAGCCCATGTTGTGCCAAAACCTGAGAGTCAAACTTAAGGTTATGCGCGATTTTCAAAACGGATGAGTCCGCAAGCAGATCACGGATCTCATTGGCAAAATCTTGATACGAGATTTGTTGTGGCACTTTTGGCGTTTCAAAAGCAAAGCCACCATCAAGGATCGGCGCCGAATCAGGATCAATATGACCAAGCGGAATATAACAAGCCTTGCCCTCGGCCAACGCCAGCGACACGCCAATCAATTTAGTTGTGGAGGGTAAGAGCGAATCCGTTTCCGTATCAAGCGCGACAAAGCCTTGCTCTTTCGCGGCAACGATCCACAGCTTTAACGCATCAAGCGTTTGGATCAATTCATAGTCACAGGGGATCTCTGGCACCATCAGCGCAAGGCCCCCTTCGGGTCCGTGGTGCTCAGGTTCCTGATCGGGTAGGTTCAGGGCAGTGTTAAGCTTCTGAGGCTGAATTGCCGCAGGAGCCAAAGCCCACTCGCTACGACGCGTGCTTAAAGGTTCATCCCCGTCCGTCTTCTTCATTCGTGTGAGAAGCGACCGGAATCCTTGCTCTTCCAAAAAGGCGTAAAGCTCTGCCCGGTGGTCAGGCTCGACACGAATATCTTCAACGGGGATCGGCAGCGGCGCTTGATCATCCAACGCGACAAGCCGCTTTGAAATCCGCGCTAACTCAGCATTTTGTATCAACGCCTCGCGCCGCTTGGGTTGCTTAATTTCGCTGGCACGCGCCAATAAGGTTTCCAGATCGCCATATTCACCAATCAACTGTGCCGCAGTCTTCACGCCAATGCCTGGCACGCCCGGCACATTATCCGTGCTGTCACCAGCAAGGGCCTGCACATCGACGACTTTATTGGGCGCAACGCCAAACTTAGCCAGAACTTCGGCCTCACCAATGGGTGTGTTCTTCATCGGGTCAAAAAGCTCAACATAGGGGCGGATCAGCTGCATCAAATCCTTATCCGCAGAGACAACGCGAACAAGCCGTTTTTCATTGGCAGCCTTGGCAGCATAGGCCGCAATCAAATCATCGGCCTCATAGTTCAACGCCTCCAACGCTGGCACGCCAAAGGCCCGCGTCGCCTCTCGGATCAACGGAAACTGCGGAATAAGCTCAGGCGGAGGTGGAGGCCTATGGGCCTTGTACTCGGAATAAATATCATTGCGAAACGTTTTTCGTGCCGCATCGAAAATCACGGCAACATGCGTGGCATTAAGATCCAGCAAGAGCTTTTGCAGCATATTGCAAAACCCATAAACCGCATTCACTGGCGTGCCGTCGCTGCGCGTCATGGGAGGAAGCGCATGAAAGGCGCGGAAAATAAAGCCAGATCCATCGATCAGATAAAGGGTTTCATCATGCTTATCGGTCATAAATTTCTTTCATTTCGAGCCTTTGCCAAGAGAATGCAAAGAGTATATAACAAGAGCTATCATTCTTACAGGTGTTCTTGATCTATGTCTGAAGCCTTTATACGTAGCAGCCAACCCAAAAATGCCATCGAGATTCGTGGGCTCGTCAAGACATATCCGGCATCTGGTCCCCACACGCCCCGTATCGCTTTAAACGAAATCGACCTTGTGGTGCCGCGTGGCAGCCTGTTCGGTCTGTTAGGCCCTAATGGAGCGGGTAAGTCCACACTAATCAACATTCTGGCCGGACTGACCGTCAAGACGGAAGGCGAAGTCTGGGTCTGGGACGTTGACATTGACGAAAACCAACGGCGCGCTCACAGCGCCATTGGCGTTGTCCCTCAAGAACTGAATATCGACACCTTCTTTACCGCGCGTGAACTTCTTGAATTTCAAGCTGGTCTTTATGGTGTCCCCCGCAAAGAACGGATCACGGATCATTTGCTGGACATTGTCGAACTTTCAGATGTGGCAGACATGTCATCACGCGTCCTATCCGGCGGCATGAGGCGGCGATTAATGGTGGCCAAGGCCATGGTGCATGCGCCACCTATTTTGGTATTGGATGAACCAACGGCAGGTGTTGATGTTGACTTGCGGCGTACGCTTTGGGAACAAATCCGCAAACTCAAAGACGCAGGCACAACTATTTTGTTGACGACGCATTATTTGGAAGAAGCTCAAGAGCTGTGCGACTCCATCGCTATTTTGAACCAAGGCAGCATCGTCGCCAACGACACCAAAGATAATTTACTTAAAAAGCTGGACAACAAAAGATTTACGCTCACCATTGATCGCGACCTTAATGATGTGCCGCCGAATTTGCGTCCTCATGGGTGGGAACTGGAAGGAAAAAGAAAGCTGAAACTTTCCGCGCGCCCCACACAAATGTCGATGGGACAAATGTTGTTGAGCGTTCAGGTCAACGGTCTCAACATTACCGACATCGTTACCGAAGAGACAAATCTTGAAGATGTCTTTTTACAACTGACAAAAACCGCATGAAAACAGCTCCTTTCTTTTTTGAAACAAAAAGACTTTGGATCCGTCCTTTTCGCGAAGAAGATTGTGCCGCTGAAGTTACCTTTCTTAATGATAAAACAGTCAACGAACCGCTGATTTCCATTCCCTATCCTTTCACCTATGCGGACGCCATGGAGTTTTTCCGCAAAATGCAAAAAACATATCAGTCAGGCCGTCCGGAATTTTTTGTGCTCGCCGACAAAATGACCGATGAAATGATCGGCGCCATTGGGCTGCATGCCGAACACACGCTGGCGCGGCGCGCTTATATCGGGGAAATCGGTTATTGGGTTGGCAAGCCTTATTGGGGGCAGGGATATATGCGGGAAGCGCTTCCCACCGTGATCTCCTTCGCTTTTGATCAGTTGGAAATGAAGGCTATCGTTGCGACGACAAACACAGACAATCAGCGCTCTCAAAATGTTCTAAAGGATATGGGGTTTGCCTATTTGGGCGATTTTACCCCCCTGACGGAATCGCCCCACGGCACGCCGCTCGTCACAAGCTGGGAACTCATGCCCCCCACACCGTTTTATGAGGAAGAAACAACGTGAGCCTGCCCCTTCTTTTTGTGACGGCGATAGCTTTGGTTGATGAGGCCGGGCGCATTTTGTTAGCTCAGCGGCCTAAGGGAAAAGATATGGCAGGCTTGTGGGAATTTCCCGGAGGAAAAGTCGCGCAAGGAGAAACGCCCGAACAAGCTTTGGTCCGCGAAATCAAGGAAGAGCTCGATTTGGACCTTGTCGCAAGCGACTTACGCCCCCTCACTTTCGCATCCCATGCCTATAACCGCTTCCACCTTTTTATGCCCTTGTTTGTCTGTCGCCGTTGGCAGGGAGACGTTCGTCCGATGGAAGGCCAACAAATCGCATGGATTCTTCCTGAAGCGTTCAGCCGTTATCCTATGCCACCAGCCGACAGGCCTTTATCAAAGACCCTGATCCGTTATCTCACAGACAAAGCAAACGATTCAGAGCCTCTCTTTTATACCAATCCGTCTATGAACTGACGTATTGAGAGCGGCCCTTTCAATGAGTCCGTTCATAGGCCCGCTAGCATTAGTTCGTCAAGCTGCGGACTGGGGCCGGAATATGACCGCCCCGTGCAATAAAATCGGATTGGCCAAATGTATTCACGGCAATAATCGGCGCATAACCGAGCAACCCGCCAAACACGGCCTGATCACCGACCTTTTTCCCCGGGACAGGAATAACGCGAACTGCTGTCGTCTTGTTATTAATCATGCCAATGGCAGCTTCATCCGCAATGATACCCGATATTGTCGCCGCCGTCGTATCACCGGGGATGGCAATCATATCGAGCCCAACAGAACAAACGCAGGTCATAGCTTCCAGCTTTTCGAGAGAGAGGCTTCCCCGCTGCACCGCTTCTATCATGCCAATATCTTCGCTGACAGGAATGAACGCTCCGCTGAGGCCGCCAACATGCATGGCCGCCATCAAGCCGCCCTTTTTCACCGCGTCATTTAACAGCGCCAACGCCGCCGTCGTGCCAGGGGCACCACAGCTTTCAAGTCCCATTTCTTCAAGAATATAGGCAACACTGTCGCCCATTTCCGAAGTTGGGGCCAAAGATAAATCAATAATGCCAAGAGGCGCACCCAAACGACGCGCAGCCTCTTGTGCGACCAATTGCCCCACACGTGTGATTTTGAAAGCTGTTCGCTTGATTGTTTCAGCCACAACGTCAAAGGATTCGCCACGTACCGATTCAAGGGCGCGCTTAACGACGCCGGGACCACTGACTCCGACATGAATGGCACAGTCCCCTTGCGTAATGCCGTGGAAGGCGCCCGCCATAAAGGGATTGTTTTCAACAGTATTGCAGAACACAACCAACTTTGCGCAGCCGACAGCATCTCGATCTGCTGTTAACGCCGCCGTTTGCTTAATGATCTCGCCCATCTTGCGGACAGCATTCATATTAAGGCCCGCCTTAGTAGAACCAATGCCAACAGACGAGCACACACGCTCTGTCTTGGCCATCGCTTCAGGGATTGAGGCCAACAACGTTGCATCACCACGCGTGCATCCGCCTTCAATCAAAGCCGAAAAGCCGCCGATGAAATCAATGCCTATGGCCTTAGCCGCAGACTCCAACACTTCCGCTATCGGCACATAGCTGTCGGTTTTGCACGCGTCAGCCGCAATCGCGATGGGGGTGATGGCAATACGTCTATTGACAATAGGCACGCCATACGTCGCCTCAATATCCTTACCAACTGTCACAAGATGTTCGGCCATCTTTGTGATCTTGTCATACACGTTCGTGCAAAAAACTTTTAAATCCGGGTGCGCGCAATCGCGCAGGCTGATCCCCATGGTAATGGTACGAACGTCCAACTTATTTTCCGCGATCATGCGGTTCGTTTCGAAAATGTTATCTGCGCCGAACATGGTGGATCCTATCAATTAAATCGTATGCATGGCTTTAAAGATATCTTCGCTTTGGACTTTGATTTGAAGACCCAGCTCTTCACCTTTGGTCTGAAGCTTTTCTTGAAGCTCGTGCAAGGGAAGGGTCGCCTTGTCTGTATCCGCAATCATAACCATGTTAAAAAAACCGTTCATGATGTTCTGGTTGATGTCCAGAATGTTCACATTGCTTTGTGCACAAACTTGGCTGACCATGGCAACAATGCCCACGCGATCATACCCAATGATCGTAATCACAACTTTCATAGGATTCTTGCTCCCTCAATTTGTAACGACTTCTTTAAACGAAGCAGGGACGTTAACGGATCAGAAGTCAGCTGTCACGAAAAGAGATGACCATTACGTTAAGTCGCGTTATGAAAGGGAAGCACATATATATATTTAGGTAAGTGAGACCCGATGATCGAAACGTTTGCCCCGGCCAAAATTAACCTTTACCTCCATGTTACAGGCCGTCGTGCCGATGGGTATCATTTCCTCGACTCGCTCGTCGCTTTCACCAATATCGGAGATAAGGTGCGGCTTGAGCCCGCCGATAGTTTCAGCTTTGAAATTGAAGGCCCCATGGCCGCCGCCCTGCGCGGACAGGATCCAGAATCCAATTTGGCTGTGCGGGCCGTCCGCCTTTTAGCCTCGGAATTGAACAAGCCCATGAAAGGCAAGCTCACCCTCACCAAGAACCTTCCCATCGCGTCAGGCATAGGCGGGGGATCAACTGATGCCGCTGCCGCGCTTCGCCTGTTTGCCACCCGAGAGGGGATGCCCCCTGATGCTGCCCTTCTCCACAGCATTGCGTCCAGTCTTGGGCAAGACATTCCCTGTTGCCTTGCGGCACAGACATGTTACTTCCGTGATATTGGAAACGTAACGGATCCCGGTCCAGAGTTGCCGCTGACCCATATTGTCCTTGTCAACCCAAACCAATCCTTGCCGACGCCTTCCGTTTACAAGGCACGTACAGGCGGCTTCTCGGCCTCTGCCCAACTTGAAGCTGTCCCGCAGACAACACACGAACTTGTCGAAATGCTGACAGCACGCAGCAATGATTTAACGCAGGCTGCCATGTCCCTTTGTCCTGTTATCGGCGATGTTCTGACGGTTATCGCCGGGCAACCGGATTGTCTTTTATCCCGCATGTCTGGCAGCGGGGCCACTTGCTTTGGTTTGTTTGCGGACAGATCTAGCGCAAAAATCGCCGCAATGGCCCTTTATTCTGCCTATCCCGATTGGTGGATCGCACAAGCCTTTATTCCTGCCCCTCTGGCAAGACTGCCCTAAACGTGTAACTTTATTCTGTTTTTGCAGCACTTATAGAAACAATATTTCTCCATCTCCGTCCCTACACAGAGAATGGCTTTTGATAAAAAATATCTTCATTATCAAGAAGAAACGTCAAGACAAAACGTCCATTGTCCAAGTGTTTACTACAAAAGATCAGGGTGAAGAACATAATCTGCGTTGACAGGTGCAAGGACTGGGGCCATCCTCTGGGCCGCTTTCAGATTTTTTCGTTTTAACAACACTATGGGTTTCCGCTTGGTACATGTTCGTCTTGGGTCCGTTCACGCGAATACTTTAAAAGTTCGCCAAACTGGGTCACTTTTACTTACAGGCCTAATAACTTTAGGTATTGGCATGGCGGGGCATCACTATATGCCCAGTCTCTCCAATACAGCTGGAGCCTTTATCCAAGCCGCAACACCTGTGGTTGAAGAATTTGCCGAATCCTCTGCCATACAGGCTGTGACGGAAACGGCGGACGAAGTCCAAAACCTTGCAGCCGCTGTTGTTGCCGCCAAGCCAGAAAATGTGACCCGTGTTGTTGAACTTGGTCAAGGACGAACCTTCGCCCGCCTTTTGACGGATGCCGCCATTCAAAATGATGAGGCATTTTCTGCCTCAACGGCTTTGACCAAAGTTTATGATCACCGCAAATTGAAGGCCGGACAAGAAGTCACCTTATCAATTACACGCCTTGGCGACCGGCAAACCCTGACTGGGATTACATTCGAACCCGAGTCAACCAAAGAAATTACCATCACCCGACAAGCCGATGGCACCTATCTCGCTCAAATAAAGAATACGCCGATTGAACGCCAGCGCGTGGCAGCCAGAGGCGTAATCAAAGGCTCACTTTATGCGGCCGGCGAACGCGAAGGCGTTCCTCGCGCTATTATGGCGGCGCTGATCCGCGCCTATTCACATGAAATCGATTTCCAACGCGATATTCATCCTGGGGATCACTTTGAAGTTCTTTACGATCAACCAACCACCCGCGATGGTACGGCGGTTGGGCAAGGCGTCATCATTTATGCGGCCCTCGTTGTCGGCGGCAAAACCAGACCGCTTTATCGTGTCACCTTTGGTGATGGCGCTGTGGATTATTTTAATGAACGCGGGCAAAGCGTTAAACGGTCCCTGCTCCGCACCCCCGTTGAAGGGGCGCGCATAACCTCAGGATTTGGCATGCGCATGCATCCGCTTCTTGGCTATTCAAAAATGCACAAAGGCGTCGATTTCGGCGCACACACAGGGACCCCGATTTTTGCCGCTGGAACTGGCGTTGTTGAAAAGGCCATGTTCAACGGCTCTTATGGTCGCTATATCCGGCTGCGTCACAATCGGCGCACACAAACAGCCTATGCCCATATGAGCCGCTTTGCCAAAAACATCTATCCCGGGGCCCGCGTTAATCAGGGCGATGTTATCGGCTTTGTCGGAACATCTGGACGCTCGACGGGACCGCATCTTCATTATGAAGTCATCGTGGACAGCCGACAGGTCAACCCGCTAAGCGTCAGCATGCCTGTTGGCCGCATGTTAGAAGGCAAAACCCTGACACAGTTCAAGCAAGGACAGTCTCGGATCAAAAACGAGTTTGACTCCCTCTTGAGCAAAACGTGAGACAAAACCTTCACGCTTGCTTTGCCATGGTTCCGTTTGCGTCAACCCGCCTTCTGGGGGTATAATCCGGCTAAGTACCGCTATACTCACCTTAAATGAGGTTTTCTTTGATCCGTCGGATCAACCTTTATCTTTTTCGTCAAGTTTTAACGGCCTTTCTTTTTTCTGGAATCGCCGTGACGTTTGTTGTGCTTTTTACACAATCCTTTCGCATGCTTTCCTTCGTCATCGACAATTCAGGATCAACCCTCGTCTTTTTTCAGCTAATGGGATTGATGATTCCGACCTTTCTGCCCCTTATTATTCCTCTTAGTGTCGGCATAGGCGTCCTTTTCATCTATCAAAAATTTGCCGTGGACAGCGAACTGGTCATCATGCGCTCGGCGGGGATCAGCCCCATGCACATTGCAACACCAGCCTTGGCTCTTGCTGGCCTTATGATCGCAATAGGTCTTGTCCTGACCTTATGGGTAACCCCGGCAGCGAACCGGACCTTAGTTTCTTTGCAGTACAAAGTGCGCGATGAATATTCGGCACTGATGATACGTCCGGGCGCGTTCAATGATTTAGCCGAGGGCCTAACTTTCTTCGCACGACGCCGCGCCAGCCATGGCGGCATGGAAGACATTCTTGTCCATGACGTACGCAATCCGGGCAGACCCGTGACCATTATGGCCAAGACAGGCCTTTTCTCTGTTGAAAACAATGTGCCACAGGTCGTTGTGTTTCAGGGACGAAGGCAAGAAGTTGATGTTGCCACGGGCCGCCTTCAGCAGCTCAATTTTGATCGTTATGTGTTGGATCTTCATCTTCTTAAAGATAATGATCAAAAGCGTCATCCCGATCCGCGAGAGCTGAGCTTTTCACAACTCTTGAAAACCCAAACAAAGGGCCAGTCAAGTCATGCCCAAGGCAAGGCACGAGCTGAACTGCACCAACGCCTTGCAAGCCCGCTGTTGTCGCTGACCTTTGCCATTATTGGCGTCACGCTCATTTTAATTGGTGACTTTAATCGCAGAGGCATGGCTCGACGCGTCGTGGCCGCAGCCATCTTAATTGTTGTTGTTCAGGCAGCGATGCTTGGCCTTGTTTCACAAATTAGCCAAAATGGCTGGATTATTCCTTTCCTCTATTTTGTCATTCTCGCCCCGCTCCCCTTGTGTGTTCGCTTGCTTCGCATGAAAACTTTTATGTCATGGCCCCGCATCTTGCCGTCCTCGTGCGTGTGGAGGGGCTTATGATTAAAGGGTGGACCCTGACTGGCTATTTAGCCAAACAATACGCCTTTTGGTTCTTGGCTTTTTTTGTCGGCCTGACCGGGATCATTTATCTTTTTGAAGTCGCAGAGCTTATGCGGCGCACAGCTGAACTGGCAGATACAACGCTTGGCGTCGTTCTGCGCATGGGGTTTTACAAACTGCCCGACACCATAGCTAAAATCTTGCCGTTCGTTGTTTTGTTCTCTGGAATGTTTACTTTCTGGAAACTTACCCGCAGCCAAGAACTGATTATTGCGCGTTCTGCTGGTGTTTCTGCTTGGCAGTTTTTGGCTCCGGCCTTGCTTGTGACCCTTTTGTTTAGCCTCATCAATGTGACCCTTATCAATCCTATCGGTTCCATGATGACGGCGAAATATCAAGCTTTGGAGACACTCTACTTAAAAGGCGGCCCCTCCCTTGAGCTGACGGGTGCCGGGCTTTGGTTGCGGCAAAAAGAAAGCGACCGCCACTACCTTTTGCATGCCGACCAAGTCTCTATGAACCCACTGACCTTGCAACCGGTCATCGTCTTTATTTATGACAAAAACGATGTCTATCTGGGACGCATTGATGCGCCCAAAGCCGTACTGCACGGCCAAACATGGATTCTATCAAACGCTTGGTTTAACTGGGATGATGAAACGACGGGTTATGAAGATGAATATAGGTTGGAAACCACACTGACTCTTGAAAAAATCCAAGAAAGCATGGCCCCGCCCAACACCATTTCATTTTGGCACCTTCCTCGTTTTATTCGCGCACTGCGCAGCATTGGCCTCCCGCCAGCCCGACATGAGCTTAAACTGCAAACGTTACTGGCCGAGCCGATTTTACTGTGCGCCATGGTCTTTTTCGCCGCCGCCTTTTCTCTGCGCCTCAACCGACGAGGCGGCATTCTCAACGCGATGATGGCGGGCATGTTTGTCGGAAGCGCGGTTTATTCCATCAACAATGTCGTTACGACGTTGGGGGCGAACCAAACCCTCCCCGTCCTTTTGGCCGCATGGATTATCCCCGTCTTGGCCCTTATCGGGGGGCAGGCGACACTGCTTTACCTCGAAGACGGTTGAGTTTATGGTAAGGTCTTCACATTGTAATCGGAGCTTCTGATGCGTAAGTTTGTTCTTCCCTTGGTGGCCCTAACGCTTATCGGAACCGGGCCTGTGTTCGCCCAACGAGTCGATCAAGTCCCCACCTTTAAACGGTTCTCTGAACAGGAACGGACGCATAATCAGCTATCGGAATCGATTGTCGCCGTTGTAAACGAGTCCATTATTTCAAGCCATGATCTTAAGGCCCGCATGGGCTTGGCCATCCTTTCCGCTGGCTTGCTAAACTCGCTGGAAATACAGCAAAAACTCCTTCCCCAAGTTATACGCTCCTTAATCGATGAACAGCTTCAGCTTCAAGAAGGCAAAAAAGAGGGTCTTTCTGTCTCTGCCGCCGAAGTGAACAAGGCCATGGAAAGACTGGCGTCTGACAATAAAATCCCGGGAGGCGACATGGCCGCCTTTTTGCGAGAACATGGGGTTTCTCCTTCAACACTACAAGCCCAAATCAAGGCCGCCTTAACGTGGAACCACGTCGTCGCCCGAAAAGTGCGCCCTCAAATTGATATTGGAGATGATGAAGTCGATGCCGTCATCCAACGCATGCGCACCAATGCGGGTAAGCAAGAATTTTTGATCAGTGAAATCTTCTTGGCTGTCGATAAGCCAGACGAAGAAGCTCAGGTCGAGGCTTTAGCCGAAAAATTAGCCGAGCAAATTAAGGGGGGCGTTGCCTTTGGTGCGGCCGCCCGTCAGTTCTCACAAGGGCTGGGGGCCACACAAGGCGGCGATATGGGATGGATTCAAATGGGACAACTTGCCCCCGAAATTGACAGGGCGCTGTCCGTCATGAAGCCAGGCGATATTGCCGGGCCTATTCGCACGGCGAGTGGCTATCATCTGCTTGGAATTCGTGACAAACGCACCATTGCCGTCGGCAATATAAAAGACATGTCCGTCAAACTTCAGCAAATTTTCTATCCTTTTGCCCCGGGCGTTGACAAAGGCTCCCTTATGAGAGAAGCCGGTGCCATTCGACAAACCACCACCTCGTGCGAAGGCTTGCGCGAGCGTATCGACCAAGATTATCCCCAGTGGCATTGGCAAGATCTTGGGGAAGTCAAGCTTGACAACGCCCCAGCATGGCTGGCCGAAAAAGTTAGCCCTATCGAAGAAGGTCATGCCAGTGAAGCCATGGCGACGAATAAGGGCGCGATGATGTTATTCGTTTGCGAACGAACGATGCCGGAAAACGTTGACCGCAACGCCATTCGGGCCGCCATCGGCACCGAGAAGATGGAGCTTATGGCGCGGCGCTTACAGCGCGACCTCCGCAAAGCGGCTTATATCGATATCCGCCTCAAGAGGACCCCTTGACCTTACAAACAGCTTTGGATGAGACGGGGCTTCCTCCTTTGCGCAAAATCATTGCGCAATATGGCCTTGCTGCACGCAAAGGCTTGGGACAACACTTCCTGCTTGACCTCAACCTAACCAAACGCATCGTTTCGCAGGCAGGCAATCTTACCGGAATAAACGTTTTCGAAATCGGCCCCGGACCCGGCGGCTTAACCCGGGCCCTTGTCGAAAGCCAAGCCAGTCAAATTATCGCCATCGAAATGGACCCACGCTGCGTTCTTGCCTTGGGTTCTCTTGTCCAACACCATCCCTCGCGTCTTCGCCTTATCCAAGGAGATGCCTTAAAAACGGACCTTCTTTCTCTTGCCCCCGCGCCACGCGCTATTATCGCCAACCTTCCTTACAACGTTGGAACCGAGCTTCTTCTCGGCTGGTTAAGGCAAGCGGAAGCCTTTACAAGTATGACCCTTATGTTCCAGCTAGAAGTCGCTGATAGGATTGCAGCAGAACCCAGAACCAAAGCCTATGGCCGCCTTGCCGTTATCGCTCAATTTTGCTGCAACGTAAAACGCGTCATGAAAATTCCAGCTCGCGCCTTCACGCCCCCGCCTAAAGTTGACTCTGCCGTTGTCCATTTAACCCCGCGTCAAGACAGACCTGCCGATGTTAGCCTGAAGGCCTTGGAAAGGATTACCGCTGCGGCGTTCGGGCAACGACGGAAAATGTTGCGATCCAGCATGAAACCCCTCGGCGGAGAAATGCTCCTCGCGCATGCCAATATTGATCCCCAAAAACGCGCCGAGGAACTCTCCTTGGCTGATTTTGAACAGTTGGCTCGTGCGCTCCAATCCGTCAATCTCTCTCTAGCTGATCCAGAATAAAATGCGGGAGATGGATGGCCTCGTCGGCCAATAAGCCTCCTCGCAATGACACCGTTCTTAATTTTATCAGTGTGTTATACCCATAACTCGGGTTAGATAATTATTTTATTTTGGATCGACTCTAATACCAACCGCCCGATGAACCAACCCGTTCGGGTCACGAGCGGTTGCGCGGAGATATTCTCTCGCCGGACAGTCCTCTCCTTTAAGAACAATTGGTTCTGTCCGGCAAGAGGATCGCGAGGCGCAGAGCGAGTGATTGAGAGAGGCCCTTTCAATGAGTCCGGTCATAGCCTCGCTGGTATTATGTGTCACTTCATTGGGCGGTTGGTATTACGAAAAATATCCGGTTTGCCTCTATCTTCATAAAACTTTTGCTGCAAAAGCTAACAAGTCCCGTTATTCTGTGGTTGTTCAATAAATCTGATTCGTTTTGCCCCTCCTCTTTCCCGCCTTGGTCTGTTATGCAAGAATCCTTCGAAATCGTCGTTGCTGATGATCCCTTTACCCTTTTTTCCGTTTGGTTTGCTGAGGCAACAACCTTGGAGCCAGCAGACCCCAATGCCATGGTGCTTGCCACAACGGGCAGTGACGGCCAACCAACGGCGCGGGCGATGTTGATGAAAAGCTATGACCGCGACGGATTTGTTTTTTATACAAACCAAGAAAGCCGCAAGAGCCATCAGCTTCGTGCGAATGACAAAGTTGGGCTTTGTTTCTATTGGAAATCTCTATACCGCCAAGTCCACATCGAAGGCACCGTTTCCCCCGTAAGCCCCGCTGAATCAGATGAATATTTCGCATCGCGTCCCCGCCAGAGCCAAATTGGGGCTTGGGCGTCGCAACAATCCCGGCCGCTTTCCTCACGCAAAGAACTGGAAGACCGAATCCAATCCCTTACCGCACAATACGAAGGCAAAGTCATTCCTCGGCCTCCACACTGGGGCGGTTATCGCGTAACCCCACACCGCATTGAGTTTTGGCGCGGACACGAATTCCGGCTTCATGACCGCGTTGTCTATGCGCGGGCCACGCCCCAAGAAAAATGGACGACACAAAGGATCTACCCCTGATGATTCGCAGAGCCATCCGCCGCCTCAGCAACGATATGTTACGTCGGTTGACCAGTTATGCCAGCGTTATCGTTGCTGCAACGCTTATTGTTGCGAAGGCTTGGGCCTATTACACAACAGATTCTGTGGCCTTGCTGTCATCCCTCGTCGATTCCGGGGTTGATATGCTGGCGTCCTTAATCACTGCCTATGGCGTGATTGTGGCCTTGCGTCCGCCCGACCACAACCATCGTTACGGGCATGGAAAAGCCGAAGCTTTAGCGGCCTTGGCTCAGTCTGTTTTTATTCTCGTCTCATCTGGACTGCTTATCAAAGAAGCGGCGCACCGCTTTATCTCGCCCGCGCCCATCCAGAATATCGAGACAGGCTATCTTGTCATGAGCCTCGCCATCGTTTTAACCGTCCTTTTGTTGGCGCTTCAATCCTATGCCGTAAAACGAACCAAATCGCTCGCGATCGCATCTGACCGCCTTCACTATGTCGGCGATGTTCTGATTAATCTTGCCGTTGTCGTTACGTTTGCCTTCCAAGATTATTTTAAGGCCAACTGGATTGATCCCCTTTTTGCTCTGGCCATTGCCGGGGGCATGTGCGTTGGGGCGGTTAAAATTGCGTATGGGGCCTTAAATGTTCTGATGGACAAAGAGCTTCCCGACAACGAGCGATCCAAAATTTTGGCCATTGCACAAAACGTTAAAGGGGTCTGTGGGGCGCATGATTTGCGGACAAGAATGGATGTTGGCCGATATATAATCGAAATCCACATTGAAATGGATCCGCATATTTCCCTTCACGAATCTCACGAAATCACAGAAGCCGTTACCGCCGCAATTCAAGCCATCTATCGCAATGCCGATATTCTCATCCACCAAGACCCCTTTGGCATCAAAGAGCCTCGTCTTGATGCAGAAATTGAAGGATCTAACCCCGTTCAGTAAAGTGAACCCATGTTTGATGCCGTGATGATTCTTTCGTCGATAGGTCATGCTTGTGTCCTTATCGCCCTTCTTATTCTTGCCTGTCGAAAAGGCGCCCTGCCGGTTCATGACTGGCCCTTTCTTATTCTCCTCTTATTATGGGGCAGCCTTGTTTTTGCAGGACACGGGGCTGGTCTTCTTGACAAGCTGAACACCCTGTCTGTTTATATTCCCGCCACCCTCGTCGGGGTCGGGATTATGTCCGCGCTTTTCCTTTCGCTGGCAAAAATTCCAGCAAGCCCCCCCCTGTTGTCCGCAGCCTCGCTTTCCTTTACACGCATTGAAAACCCAAAGATTGAACGCTTTCTCTGGCGCTTCCTTTTAATAACCCTCGCGCTTTTTGCCGTGATTAGCGTTGTGCTTGCGATGAGCGTCTATCCTGACAATGCCGACTCGATGATTTATCGGTTGCCGCGCACGGTTTGGTACGTAAGCCACGGCAATTTTCTTCACCCCTTCACCTCGCCAGATAATCGCCTTGTTTACTATCCTCTGGACGGCGTGATGCTTTATGTCCCGCTCGTGCTTTACAATCTGCCGGGCACTTTTCACAGCATACCATCGCTGATTTCATGGACAATGGTCGTTTATATTGCCTATCGTTTTGCACGAGAACTTGGGGCCCAACGTGTTCTTGCCTTGTTTTCGGCTTGGCTGGTTGGTCTGACCCCCAGTATTTTAGCACAAGCCACATCAACAAATGATGAGATTTTGGCCTCTGCTGTCTTCTTTTGTGCCTTGCTCATGGGCTGGCGATGGCTGGTAACGGGCCGTCACGTTTATTTCTTTATGGCGGGTCTGGCCATCGGTTTAAGCGCCGGGACAAAACTTCATATTGTTTTTTTGATGCCGATTGTTGCTATCGCCCTCCTGCTTGCTCTTTGGTCCATCTATAAAAACCCCAAGCTGTTTTCTTTATGGGCGCAGGCCATCGGATGGAAAACTGGAGCGATGACACTGGCGTTGCTGCTCATCATGTTCGCTCCGTTTCTTTTATATAATTATGTCTCAGTGGGGCGTTTATACTTTTTCGATGATTTTAAGGATCAAGTCTTCAATCTTTCCGCTAGCTTTCAAGTTGGATTTCAAAATCTTCTGATTTACACAAGCCAGATGATCTTTTCTCCCCTCGCGGATATGAACTTTTGGCCCGTGGCCAATGATCGCCAAAGATTTAATACGGCAATCAACCAGATTTTTAATCCTTTGATCAAACCGTTGATTGATACCAATCCGGCTTATTACCACCTAAACTACCGTTACGTCGGCGTGACCATCCCTGTTTCGGTCCGATTTGTCGAGTTCAGCTTATGGTCTGCCTTTGTTTGGCTTCTCTGGCCATTTCAAGCGGCCCTGTCCTTAAAGCAAAAGTTCTCCTTACGAAGCCTCTTCTTTCTCTTCGCCATCACCCCTCTCTTTTGGCTCGTCTTCTGGTCCTTCACAACCTTGTACATGGAGGGAACGGCAACCTATTTCACATTTTATCTAATCTGTGCCGCGCCAGCCTCTGTGATGGTCTTCACGAAAATTCGGCGGCCCCTTATAAATGAGCTGCGCTGGGTTGCGGTTGTGCTTGTGACAATCAGCAACCTTGTCATCTGCCATAACCTTGTTATGTACAGTGGGTTTCGTGCCTTGCCAGACCTATATTATGCAAAAACGTGGCCCTATGATTGGCTTTTGACAGAAAAGCCCATCATCGACGAAATAAGATCTGCAGATCGTATCCGCATTATGATGACACATGAAAAACTTCCTTATTTTGGCTATATGCATTGGCATCCCAAGGCAACCTATTACAGCCCCTTTGATATCAACGGAAAAGACCGCATCCAAGATATTGGCAACGTTCTTCAAATCTTGCCTGTTTCGGGCTTAAATCTATACGGCTTTATGCCAATCAAGGTTCCGGGCAAAATGACTCCTGGGCTCACCTATCTCGGTGCGGTCAGAGCCATCGGACGAGAAGCTATTTTCGCCGTCGGAAATGGCGTTGAAAAACGCCACCCCACAGAGGCCGATTACATTCTTTTACAAGCCAATATCCTGCCCAATGAAAAGGGTGAGTGGGATATTTTGTTTTCGAAAAGCCCCGTTGGGTTTTCACAAGAAGATCAGCTAACCTTTGAATACATCCTCAAAAGCGGGAAAGGGGAGGTCATCGTCCATCGTGAGGCTGACCGCAACCCGGGGGCTCACTTTAGCTTACGAATAAGCCCCCATGATTATGTCATGAACCTGACCACCATTGTCCGCTCGGCATGGAACAATAAAGAGTTAACGCAAACAACCTATCAACTTGGGGGGCCCGGCATGTGGCTGCCAGAGGGACCTGAATATTGAGCCTCAGTTCTGATTGTCAAACGGGGGGAAGATCAGGTAAGGTCAGGAAATTGAACTTGAAGAAATTGCAAAGATTATGAGCCAATCACAAGTTTTTGGGAATCTTAAACGCCGGGGACTGATGATGGTCTTGTCCTCGCCTTCCGGGGCGGGCAAAACGACCATCTCTCGCCGCTTGCTGGGATCTGATTCCGACATCAGTCTATCCGTTTCCGTTACAACACGTCCGCCACGTCCCGGCGAAGTCCATGGTCGCGACTATTATTTTACCGACATCGTCGAATTTAATCTGATGGTTAACCGGGATCAACTCCTTGAACACGCAAAGGTCTTTGGCAATTACTACGGCACGCCACGGTCAGCCGTTGAAGACACGCTTTCGCAAGGACTGGACGTTCTGTTTGATATTGATTGGCAGGGGACCCAACAACTTGCTGAAAAAGCACGCGATGATTTGGTTAGCGTTTTCATTCTGCCCCCGAATTGGCGCGAACTCGAACGCCGCTTGTACAGCCGCGCACAAGACACCCCCGCAGAGATCAATCGCCGCATGGCCAAAGCCTCCGATGAAATGAGCCATTGGGCGGAATATGACTATGTTATCATCAACAATGACCTTGAGTCCTCCGTCGAGGCCGTTAAAGCCATTTTAAACAGCGAACGATTGCGGCGGCGGCGATTAATTGGCTTGTCCGATTTTGTTAAAGGGTTGCAATCCGGCGCTTAAACTTTTTGTATTTCAATCCCTTTCAAGTCATAGTTGCGCCATGATCCTTTTATAATGTAAAAATACACTTGATTAATCCTCCCTTTACAAACCTATTACCAAACGAGGCCTCTTATGATCAGGAAATCTCTTTTAGCTACGCTGGCACTGACCTTGCTCTTACCCGCCTGTCAGGCTCAGAATATGGGAACAAAAGAAGGTGTTGGCACGCTCGGCGGCGCAGCCGTTGGTGGGTTGCTGGGAAGCACAGTCGGCAAGGGTTCTGGACGTTTAGCTGCAACGGCGGCTGGTGTTGTCCTGGGCGGTTGGCTCGGCAACGAAATTGGGGCCTCTCTTGATAAGGCTGACCGCAGCTATATGAACAACGCGACATCACGTGCTTATACGGCGCCTGTCGGTCAACAAATCACTTGGAACAATCCACAATCTGGAAACGCCGGAACGATCACGCCTGTGCGCGATGGGTATGCCAATGATGGCGCGTATTGTCGCGAGTTCCAACAATCCATCTCTGTCGGCGGACAGCAAAAACAGGCCTATGGCCGTGCCTGCCAACAACAAGATGGCTCTTGGAAGATCGTTCAGTAAAAGCTTGATCTTTTATACATCAACCCCCAACATACGAGGCACACGCTGTTCGTCTTGTGCGCCTCGTTGTTGGGTTTCTTATTTTATGGTGTTGAAAAAAGATGAGTGATCCCTATAAAATTATTGGTGTTGCGCGTTCGGCCACCGAAGCCGAAATTAAATCGGCCTATCGCAAGCTGGCCAAAAAACTTCATCCCGACATGAATCCTGGTCGTAAGGATATTGAACAAAAATTCAAAGAAGTTACGGCGGCCTATGACCTGCTTTCCGATAAAACCAAACGCGCAAAGTTTGATCGTGGCGAAATTGATGAAAACGGAAATGAGCGGGGATTCCATCATGCTGGCGGCGATCCCTATGGCGGCATGGGCGGCGGATACTCACGTCGGGGGAAATCATCAGGCCCCTTTGGCTTTGGCGGCGGCGCTGGAGTCAATGCTGAAGATCTTTTTGCAGAATTTTTTGGCGGGGCAAAACAGCGACACTCTGCTTACAGAGAACAAGAACCTCTCGCGCAGGATGTCACCTACACGATTACGGTCCCCTTTGTCGAAGCCTGCGTCGGCGGCAAAAAGCGTGTCATCCTCGACAACAAAAAAACCATCGACATCAACATCCCGCCGGGAACAGAAGATGGCCACAAGCTTCGCCTGCGTGGCCTTGGGCGCAATGGTGGGGCGGCGCTTATTGAAATCAACATTGAGCCTCATGAATCTTTTCGCCGTGAAGGTCAGGATATTCATCTGGACGTTCCCATCGCCCTTCATGAAGCCCTTTTGGGGGCAAGCATTACCGTCCCAACCCTTACAGGAAAGGTCTCCCTCAAGGTTAGCCCCGGATCAAACACGGGTACGCTTATGCGCCTCAAAGGAAAAGGAGTGCCATCAGCAAAAGGGGCTACTGGGGATATGTTTGTGACACTGCGCGTTCTTTTGCCTGACACCATAAGCCCTGACCTCTCGACCTTTGTCGAAAAATGGGCAAAAAAGCACGCTTACAACCCACGTAAAAAAATGAACTGGGGATAACGCTTCTGCCATGGATCACCCATCTCAAAACTCAAGAATAGCGCGAGGGGCTCGTTCTTACAAACAGGGTCATCGTGCCGAGTGGCTCTGTACCGTTTTGCTGCGCCTCAAGGGCTATAAGATTGTTGCGACACGATATAAAACACGCCAAGGAGAAATAGACATTGTCGCCACGCGAGGCTCCTCGCTCGTTTTTGTTGAAGTTAAATCAAGGCCAACCCTTCTTGCCGCCCACGAAGCTATCTCGCAACAACAGCAAGTGCGCCTATCGCGTGCAGCGGCTCTTTTCCATGCTCATTATAGGGGCTATTCATTCCACACCCTTCGCTTCGACCTTATGTTGGTCTTGCCGTGGCACTGGCCCATTCATATACAAAATGCCTTTGCTTGTCAGGCTTCCCGATAAAAACGGATTGCCAATTTTATCCCCATATCTTTTTTCAGACCCGGATTCCCTTTCATTGCAAACTGGATTAAAGTGATTCCATGAGTAACCAACAAGAAGCCCTTCGCATTCTGCGCCGAGCTGGCGAAATGCGCGATAACGACCTCAACCTTGGGGAATGTGCGCTTGCGCTCGCCGCCTTAGAAAAACAAGGCTCAAAAATAGAAAGCTATCGCCAACATCTTGCAAGCTTGGTCCAACAAGCCAAGG
The DNA here is from genome assembly GCA_028691835.1 of Alphaproteobacteria bacterium. Classification (GTDB taxonomy): domain Bacteria; phylum Pseudomonadota; class Alphaproteobacteria; order UBA9219; family UBA9219; genus UBA8914. Next base: position 38,034 of record JAQUYN010000010.1, read on the forward strand.
CCGCTGGCCCTGCCAAAAAACTGGATGATCAGCTGAATATTCTTCGGCGGATTTTGGTTGTACAAAACAAATATCAAGGCGACACCAACCACACGGAAGATGCCCGCGCAACCAACCTTATGGACGTGATTGATCGTCGCCAAGGATCCCCCGTCGCGCTCGGGCTTATCTATTTACATGTTGCCGCAGAAATGGGCTGGGCGATGACAGGCCTTGACCTGTCTGGTCACTTTCTTTTGCGGCTTTCCGCTCAGGATGGGCAAGTTGTTATTGATCCCTTCCGTGCGGGGCAAACGTGCCAGATCGAAGATGCGGGCGCATCCTTTCTTGATGACGAAGACGATTTTCTCGACGATGCCCCCGAAGAGCGCGAACTTCTCGATCTTTCTTCCGAACTGTTGCGACCGCTTAGTCATCGTGACATCTTGCTGCGCTTACAACATGCGGTTAAACGCCGCCAGCTGTCACAAGACCACGTCGAACTTGCCATCTCAACGCTTCAAGGCATGATCCTTTTTGCACCGCGCCAACAGGATTTATGGCGTGAACTTGGCTACCTTCAAGCCGAGCGCGGGCATCTGCGCGCCGCTATCACCGCGCTTGAAGTCGTGCGCGACCTTGTTGTTGATCCACAGCCGCTACAACAAGCCGATGTGATGCTGCGCGAATTGCGCTGGCGACTGAATTAACAATCTGCTGAAAAACTCCAGAGACTGATTTTAATACCGTTATACCAGCGCAAGGTATCCAGATTTAAAGTTGGCTGCTTGCGAAAAAACAAGAGTGATACCAACCGCCCGATGAACCGACGCGCTGGGTCATGAGCGGTTGCGAGGAGATAGCCTCTCGCCGGACAGTCCTCTCCTTAAAAAGCAAGGGGTGCCGTCCGGCAAGAGGCGTGCGAGGCGCAGAGCGAATGAGTAAAAACAACGCCACCAGTGAGTCCGCTCATAGACCCGCTGGTATGATTCGCTATCCCAAAGGGAGGTCTAATCAAAAAAGGACCCCAAGGGGGCCCTTTTCTTTTTCTATCACCCAAATTCGCCGGGAGGCGGATCGATAGGCACATTCAAATCTTCCAAAAGAAGTTCCTCATTTGTCAGCTTCATTTGACCAATGGTGAAATGTTCGGGTACGCCAGCCTCGGCATCAAAAACATCCATTTCATACGGAGCAACTTTAATGTCCGTTTTAAACAACGCATTTTTGAAGACAACAATGGCCGTCAATGTGAATAAGTTATCGCGCCCAATGCCTTTATAGGCCACAGGCTTCAGATGCTCGGCAACCTTAGCCTTTTCCTCGTCCGTTGCGGTGTCGAGCCAAACAACATCCTCAGGCTTTTCCACAATGATAAACCGACCCAGTTGGCCGCGCACATAATGAAAAAAGAACTTGGCGTAAACAACCAACGATTTGCGATCAATCTTGATGGGAGCTTTTTCATTCACATCGTAAATCGGCTCATTCGTCCAATTCATTAAAACAACATCGCCGGGCTTATAAAGCAAATAGCGGATGTTCGTCCCAGACAGGGTCATATCTGTCAGCGCGTAAAGCTTATACTCTTCATAAAAAGGGAGAACTGCCACTTGAACGAGCGTTTTGTCCTGTGGAACAGAAACAGGCAACATGTCGTGCGCAATCAAAGCTAAAAAGCTGCGCGCTTCTTCTGGGGCCAGAGCTGTGAACTCTAAATCTTTCATTCCGATACTCCCTGTCTTCTCGTGTGAGCGCAAGTATGCTCAATGGATGTTAGCAAATCGTTACGTCCGCGTCGAAATCTTTAACCTCTAACGATAGTGGCCAGTTCTGTGACAACGTCACTGGCACCAAGAGAAATACGCGCATCCAGCATCTTTAGAACAAGTTCGCGCAGCCCCTCATTGTCTTTTTCTGTAATAAGCTTATGCCCCTGATCGACCATCGATGCAAACTCTAGGTGATCCGCGAAAAGCCAAGAATCATTTTCAAGTTTGTGGAACCAAGCCAACACGTACGCTGGGTCGCGCCACGCAACACTAAAGAAAATGCGACGCATTTCTGATAAAAACAGCTTAGCCGCATCATAGGCGACATCATGACTGGCATCGATAATTTTTTGGATTTTTGTGCCAAAATCATCGAAACTCGCTTTTTCACTGTCTTCAGCCTTACTCCGCCCCACACGATTAAACGCAGCCTGCAATTTTCCAAGCTGGCGTTGCAACATGGCCGCCATGTGCTTGCGCCCCAGACGCACTGTATCTTGACGAATAAAGCGCGCCTCTTCACACACACCGCGAATGGCAGCGGGATCGTCCGTTGACTCTTCCAAAATTTCGTTCTGCTCTTCAATCCGAGACTTTAGGAGTGAAATCTCTGGTCCCGCAAGAGGGCCAACGGCGGCGACAAGATCGCCCCATTCTTCTTTTGCTCGAGCCAATACGGATCGAGCAAAAGAAACGCCATCTTTTCCATCGAACGAAATTTCTGCAGCTTGCGGCGCATAAAAACGGCGCGAATGAAGAACAAGATTGCTGGAGGGCAAGCTAACTGACGATTTCAAAACACCGCCTTCGCTCATATGCCAATCAAAAACAATAGAATCGCCAACGCGGATCATTTGTCCTTCAGGCAAGTCGCCACCTTCGATACGAAACAAGCCAACGCACAGGTTCAGCTCTACGCGGTCGGGATATTCAACCTGAAAAACTTCAAACCCAATATATCCGGGAGCCCCGCCTTTTAAGTTTGTGCCGCTTCTCAACTTAAGCTGGCCAGAAGCAGGTAAGGTATCGCCTTTTTTGACCAAAATATCGAAGCTGTTGTCCTCGGATTCAACGGCCTTGCGGACCTTGACGGCAATCGTTTGTGTTGCCGGCACATCAATCGTGGTTGCCACAAGCCGCGTGATGTTCAGCTTTTCTGCATGGTCTTCAAGCTTGCCGCCATCGTTGTCCATGATGTGGGCTTCAAAAATATTTTCACCGATGATTTGCAGGGGCGCTTCGATGGATAAATTATCTGACAGCGGCAACATGCCTGAATCCCAGCCTTCGGTCATCAACCGAATACGCCGCCCCGCGCTGTCTTTGGCCACGTGAACGGTGATCGTGACTTTGTCATCGGCCGTGCGTGATTCATAATCAAAAGAAAGGTCCGGTTCCTCCGCCATTTCGATGTGGCCATCCGTGGGCTTGGCTTCGCTTTCCTGAGGGGCCTCTTCAACGCCAGCCGTATTTGCCCATTGGCGACTTTCGCAATAATAGGCAGCGCCTTCAGCCACGGCGGTCATTGGATTCACTTTTAAATCCGCAACGATGCCCAAGGCGTCTGTAACCATTCGACGTACAAGGGGAATACGGCTGGGGCCACCAACAAAAACGATCCGATCAATGTCCGCAGGCGCCACTTCATTTTCTTCAAGAAGGCGGCGGATCAAATCAATGGTATGTTGAATGGACTCCCGAATAAGCTCTTCAAATTGTGAACGCGTAACGGGAGCATCCAAAAAGATTTCTGTTTCGCTTTCGTCGGTCAGACGCACTTCCTCATCAGAGGCGAAAACAGCGGCTTCTTCTTGTGTTGTTAATTCGATCTTTGCACGTTCGGCAGCTAAATGCGCCATACGCGCCAGACGAGAATATTGCCGATCACGCAAAAAGTTTTCAGGTAAATCAAAATTGGCGAGCAACCAGGGGCGAATGGCTTCACTGACGATCATTCGGTCAAAGTCGCGTCCACCTAGCATGTTCACGCCAGCTTGGGCCAAGATTTTGATTTTGCCATGCTGAGATTCAACCAGCGCCACGTCAAACGTGCCTCCGCCCAAATCATAAATCAGAAATTTGCCAGAACGTTTAGCATCCGCCATTGCGGCGAGCGCTGCGGCAACGGGCTCTTGCACCAAATCAACTTTGTCGAGTCCCGCCAGTTTCGCAGCGCGAAGTGTGGCCTCGGATTGCATTTGATTGAACGAGGCGGGAATTGAAATCATAACGCCGCTGAACGTATCAATGCCAAGCTCTGTTGTCACTTGGCCCACAAGCTGCCGAATAATTTCTGCGGAACATTCTTCCGGCGACATCGTTAATCCCGCCACATCAATGGGCGTTGCCGAACCCATCAGGCGCTTAAAGCCACAGGCGACACTCTCGGGCGACATTCTTGCTTGATCGTAAGCGCGTCGTCCATAAAGACGATGGCCGCGTTTGTCGATATAAATGGCAGACGGCAAAACCTCGCCGCCATCTGCCGGATGAAAAACTTGCGCCGCGCCTTCGTGGACGCCCGCAATCACACTGTTGGAAGTGCCGAGATCAATACCAATATACATGTGTTCAATCTAACCGATAACGACTTAAGAAAGCTTTGGGATTTGGTTAGCAATAGGTAAAGCAAGCCCTTAAAGTTAATGCAAGGGGGTGAAATCATTTCGCCTTAGTTAATTTTCATGAGATAGCTTGGTAAAATGTCCTCCAAAGCTGTAGGAAGAACCCCAAGACTCTCCATTTCTGGTGCCCGCCCGCCATGTTGAAGGCGAACCGTATTGTCTGTTTTTAAAAGTTCGATTTGGTCGCGTGTGAAAGGCGGATTGGGGAAAAACTCAAACAGGCGGGCTTTAAACCTTGCCAACCCCCATGGCACAGAAACCAACCAGCGGCGCAGCCCCATTTGCCTCAGCAGAATTTGCATAAGCTCTTGAAAACTATAAACATTTGGCCCGCCAAGCAAATAAACGTGCCCACGGGCTTCGGGATGATCAAGGCAGGCCAAGACAGACAGGGCTACGTCTCCGACATAAACGGGTTGAAACCGCGTGTGCCCACCGCCGATCAGGGGCAAAAACGGCAAAAACCGCGCCATTTGTGCGAATTTATTGAAAAAGCGATCCCGGGGGCCAAACATGACGCTAGGGCGCAAAAGCACCGCATCACCAAAAAAAGCGCGCACAGCCTCTTCTCCAATGGCTTTTGTCCGGGCATAGCGCGACATGGATTTCATATCGGCCCCCAACGCCGAGACATGGATAAAATGGGCGACCGCTTCGGCCTTAGCAATACGCGCCATGCGTGCCGCTGTTTCAACGTGGGCTAGTTGAAAGCTGTTTTTGCTGCTCTCAGACAGTTCTCCGATAAGATTGACGACAACATCCGATCCACGCAAGGCCTCTGCCACAGTTGCATCTGAACGCACGGAAGCCAAAAACGGAACAATCTGACCAATGCGTCCCAGCAACAGCAAGGCCTGGGCTTTATCGAGATTCCGAGTCGGCACGCGCACTTGATAGCCGCGTGCAGCAAAGGCTTGAACAACGGCATGTCCAAGAAACCCGGTTCCCCCAAAGATTGTCGCGACACGATGCTGCGTCATGCTGCTTGTTCTTTCTTTTTCTTATGGGTCAACGCAATCTGTGCTGCCAAAGCATCAACGCGGTCCCATTGCGTAAAGTCAATATTAGCCCCAAGGTTCGTTGGCCCCCCCGTGATCTTCATAATGACACGGATCATTTGTTTTTCCCACCAACGATACCGCGCATATTCTAATTTTCCAGCAAAAACAGCTTGGATTTCTGGGTGAATCCCAAGTTTTTTGATCCATTTGCGCATATAGGGGTTGGTTTCAGGTGTGTCTTTGCCTTTTTTGCGTGCCGTTAGGTTCAGGGATACGACGACGAGGCTCTTTGTTTCTAAAATTATACGGTTCTTGTGGACGAACCTATCCATGACGGAAAGGTGGTGTCCATGGCGCACAGGGGCAAGCAAAATGATTTGCTCTGGCTCCAGCATATCCTGCTGCGAGGGCGGGATAGCATTCAAATCGTCCATTGTAAGGACCAAACCGTGATCCATAAGCTTTTCCGCCAAATAAAACGCCACTTTGCGCGTTTGCCCATCATGCGAGGCATAAATTAAAGCCATGTCTGTCTTCACCGTAAGGGGGCCCCCTCTTGCGTCCATAAAGCATCCAGAGCGCCTTGAAGAATATAAGCGGCGGCTGCCTTATCGACCGTTTCCAGGCGCCGTTTACGGCTCATATCATCCGCGATCATGAACCGCGTGACAGCCGCCGTTGAAAATCGTTCGTCCCAGAAAACGATGGGCATATCCGGCACGGGCAAGGCCACGCGGCGCAAAAGGTTTGAGGCAAAGGTTCGCGCCGACTGGGCAGAGGGCCCCTCGGTGCCGTCCATGTTCTTGGGAAGGCCAATAATCAGGCCGCCAATGTTCCGTTCGGCCATGATGTTAACCAACGCGGCGGCGTCTTTGGTGAACTTCCCACGCGCAAGCCCCATCAAAGGCGAGGCCACGCGCAAGCCGGGGTCCGATATCGCAATGCCCATGATGACGCTGCCCGGATCAAGCCCCAAAAGGCATTGGCCGGGTTTTAAAAAAGAGCGCAGGTCGGAAAGGTTGCAGATTGCCATGGCTAATGATAGCTTGCCCTCGACAATTTGCCACCTTTTCTTATCAACAATGTGAAATTGAAGACCCATGACCATCGACATTGAAACCGCCCGCAAAATCTCAAGCCTTGCGCGCCTGAAAATCCCCGAAGACCAGCTTCCTGCCGTTGCCAAAGATCTGGACACGATCCTCGCTTGGGTTGGCCAACTTAACGAACTGGATGTGACGGGTGTTGAACCGTTGGCGAGCGTTCATGATCGCTCTTTGAGCTGGCGTGAGCAGGATGTTGTAACCGATGGCAATCAACCAGAGTCCATACTGGCAAATGCGCCATCCAAGACAGCCGATTTCTTCACAGTGCCCAAGGTAGTGGAATAAGAACATGAGCAAACTGACCGATTTAACGATGACCGAAGCCCTGAAGGGCCTCGCGAACAGAGATTTTTCTGCTGTCGAGCTGACCACTGACTATGTCGCCGCCGCAGAGCGTGGAGCCAAGGCCACCAACGCCTTTGTCACGCCAACCTTTGATCGTGCCCTTGAGGGCGCGAAGGCTTCCGATGCACGTCGCGCCGCCGGAAACGCTGGGGCCATGGACGGCATGCCGATTGCCATTAAAGACTTGTTCTGCACAAAAGGCGTGCGCACCACGGCTTGCAGCAAAATCCTCGACAACTTCGTTCCCCCTTATGAATCGACTGTGACGCAAAAACTTGCCGATGCCGGATGTCTTTCGCTTGGCAAGGTTAGCATGGATGAATTCGCCATGGGCTCGGCTAACGTGACCAGCGCCTATGGTCCTGTCATCAGCCCTTGGTCGGGACCCGATCCACAAAACGCAACACGTAAACTCGTTCCCGGCGGTTCGTCGGGCGGTTCTGCCGCCGCAGTTTCAGGCCGCTTTGCAATTGCAGCAACAGGCACGGATACAGGTGGATCCATCCGCTATCCGGCCTCTCTTTCCGGCATTGTTGGCATCAAACCAACTTATGGCCGTTGTTCACGTTATGGTGTTGTGGCGTTTGCTTCCTCGTTGGAGCAGGCCGGCCCCCTCACACGCTCAGTCAGCGATGCGGCATTAATGTTGCGCACGATGGCCGGCTATGACGAAAAGGATTCGACGACAGTCAACACCCCTGTTCCGGATTATTTGCAGGCCCTTGGCCAATCCATTAAGGGGCTTAAGGTCGGCATTCCTCGTGAATATCGCCTCGATGGCATGCCTGCCGAAACAAATGGCGTTTGGGAGCGTGGCGCACAAATGTTACGCGATGCGGGCGCTGAAGTGATTGAGATTTCGTTGCCGCACACCAAATATGCCATGCCTGTTTATTACATTCTTGCTCCAGCCGAGGCCTCTTCAAACCTCGCCCGCTATGACGGCGTTCGTTTCGGCGTTCGTGTTGAGGGCGAAAGCCTGAACGACATGTATGACAATACGCGTGGCGCAGGCTTTGGCATCGAGGTACGTCGTCGTATTCTTATGGGCACCTACGTCTTGTCGGCGGGTTACTATGACGCCTATTACCGCAAAGCCCAGCGAGTCCGGCGTCTGTTCCGAGATGACTTCATGAAGGCGTTTACGCAATGTGATGTCATCCTTACACCGGTCTCGACATCGACGGCTTTTGCCATCGGCGAGAAAATGGATGACCCCATTCAAATGTATTTGACGGATGTGTTCACCAGCGTTTGTAATCTTGCAGGGCTACCCGGCATTGTCGTACCCGTCACGCTTTGCGCAGATGGGTTGCCTATGGGCCTTCAAATGATCGGCAAACATTTTGACGAGATGACTTTGTTTAAGGTTGCCTCGGCGCTTGAAGCCGCTGCCGGATACAACGCCAAGCCTCCTTTTGTTGGGTAAATGTACGACTATACGGCCAAGAAAGTTGTCGCGGTATTAGCCTCCACGTTAGAGCAAGGGATTGCCATGAACGTGCTGGGCCATATGTGCGTCGCGATTGGCGCGCATAGCGAAGAGGGCCTGATGGGGCGCGCCTCGTTGCCCGATGCTTCCGGCACAAACCATGTTGGTATTGGCCGCTATCCTGTCATCATCACAAAAGTAAAGCCCGCTCGCCTGCGTCAATTCATCACCGAAGCGCGGGCCCACAAAGACCTGTTGTTGGTTGATTTTCCGCAAGAGATGCTGGACACCCGCCACGATGATGATCTGGTTGCCTCGATGGCCGCCAAGCCCGAAGCGGACATGGCCTATTTGGGGGCCATTGTGTACGGCGACGCGGCCCTTATCCAAAGCCTTTCCGGCAAGTTTATGTTATGGAAATAATTTATTGAAGCTCTTGCATAACCTGAGTGAAGCATGAAATCAAACTCAACCTCTTGTCATTCCGGACGAGCATCGCGCCCGAAGGCGCGGTGCGATGATCCGGAATCCCATTTTTCTTAATTCTTTCAAGCGTAAACAAGAAAATGGGATTCCGGGTTAAACTTTCTTTCGTCTCGCAAAGCGACCCGAAGAGAAAGTTTCCCCGGAATGACACGTGGAGAGTTTTGCTATCACCTCGATTTTAGGTTATGCAATAGGTCTATTGAAGCATTGAACCGTGCCAAAAAGCTTGATAGGATGCCCACCTCGCAAAGAGGGCGAGGAAAGAAAAGTGGATTGAATAATAAACTGCGGGTGTAGCTCAATGGTAGAGCAGGAGCTTCCCAAGCTTCTTACGAGGGTTCGATTCCCTTCACCCGCTCCAAACACCAGCGAACCGCTGTCACACCGCCAAAAACACTTCTGTTTGTTCATAGGTCCAGCCTTGCGCGTCATGCGCCACAGACAGGCCTTTTAGAAACGCATGCGCCGCTTCTTTTTCCTCGGATGAAAAAGCGGGATAAGCCCCCATGCTTGTCATCGTCAAAATGGCTTGCGCGAAGGCGTCGAACGCGTGAACGGGAACAGTAAACCCAATGTTAGACTCCGTCTTGTCAAACGGAATGTGAAGCCGCGACAGATCAGCAAGAAAGGCCGCAAGCTCATAACGTTTTTCCTGAAAACCCGCCTGCATTCTTGAATTGAGCTTCATCAAAAGCCCCTCGGGATCATTGGCGACAACAAGCACGCCGCCCACGTCCGCCTTCAGTCCGGCAAGCCTTTGGATCGTTGCATCACAGGAAAAGGTGTAAATGCTGTGGATCAACAAGGCAAGGTCGCAGCTTTCTTGTTCCAAGGCCGTCTCTTCAAATCGTTGATTCCAAGCCGTGACGTCAACCCAATCGCCAAGGGCACGAAATCGCTCTTGCGCCGTTAAAAACGAGGCGGGCGATGGCTCGACAAAGCTCAGTGAAAAGTGAAGCTTCGGAAAATCTGCATGGGCGCGATTTAAAAGCGCCGTGATCCGCCCACCATCACCGCCGCCGATATCGGCAAGACGAAACAATCCGCCGGTATGGCGCGTCAAGCGCGGCTCGATATGGTCGCGATACAAAACGTCAACAAGCGCATCGTCGGGTCCGTAAAGAAATTGCTTAAATTGTTTGTAGATACGGCAACCTTCCGGGGATCCCAGAAACGCCAGATATTTCTCTTTTGCCGATGCCATGTTGCCCTCTACCCGCCCCAATTGTTCATCAACCACGCCACCAAGAAAACCTGTGGCGCGGAAATAAGCGGCAGGAACAGCGCGAGCTTCCAGCTTTTGGTTGTCTCTTTGATGACCATGATTTCCGTGTAGTCCGTGGCCACACCCGCCATCAAAAAGGCAAAGCCATTGCCGGGCGCATGGGCCCGCGTCAAAATATCCGCCGCAATTGGTGTCGATCCTTCCGAGCAAACTTCGATAACCGTTGTCAGGATCATCGTCATGACAAGCCCCATCAAGCTTGGGCCGAAATAATGTTGGAACATGTCAGGGCTGATAAACGCACGCAGCAATCCCGCCAAGAGAATTCCAATTAAAAGCCAGCGCACAACCATTTGGGAATCGCGAAGACCAGAGACAATCATTTCCTTGATAAAGGCCGCATCAAATCGCGTTTCGGTGAATCCCTTTTTGGCCTCGGCCCAGAAAACAAAATCTTTGTATTCAGCCAATCCTTGCGTGTAAGGATTGGGTGGCAACACGCCGCGCAAAACAAGGCGATCAAAAATCCATCCGGTGATCAGCGCGATCACCATCGACATGGCGATAAACACAAGAGTCCATGGCAAGCCAATCAAGCTGATTAAAATCAGCGTCAGCGAAAACGAGTTC
>JAQUYN010000077.1 GCA_028691835.1 Alphaproteobacteria bacterium
TAGCCTTTCCAAAGCTAAAACCAACATAGCTTTCAGCCTCTTTGGCATAGGCAACACCAAAAAAGTCTTGGCTTCCTGTTCCTGCAGCGATGGAGTTTCTAAAGACCTGTTCATCCTTCAATCGTGGCAGGTAAAGGTAGCAGCATGTTTTCTGCCAGACGTCGATGGCCGAAACTTCTTTGACGTCATCCTTCCAGAACCAAGCCTTAAGCAGATTGGTCAAGTGAATTGGCGCCCATTCCGAAATCAGGAGTTCGTTTTCTTTAAGAACGCGCTCGATTTCTTGACTCAGGTTTGGGGAGCTGGCGTTGAGCTGGAAGTTTTCCCACTGCAGATCAGAAATGCCACGTCCATTACGGGCCTCCTGCATTGGTGCTAGAACCCATTTGTAAGCCTCCCTGATCATGCGGCGGAGAGCTTCCTGCGCCTGTTCAAGGCTGGCGCGCGCAGTGTTGGCCATAAGATTGTCGATAACAATTTTGTTGTCCCTGTAGTCATCAACGATGGATTGCCACGCCAGAACCGAGCGCACTTGATCTTTCAGCCTGCTGACGCAGTCATAGTCCGCAGCTAGGAAGATAAGACGGTTTTGTTTCTGTCTTGGCTGATCGCCCCTGTTTTTTAGAGTTTCTGTAGAGCGGTCAATCGCAATGCTTTGTCCCGTTCTGCTAAAAGCAGCATCGGGAGGCAGAACGACAAGACGCAAAGCCATGTCATCTGGTATATCACTGCTCGGCGTGAAAATATGAACAGCGTTGAAGGATCCTGACCCCATGCTTTTTTGCAGGCGATCTTTGATGATCGGAAATACGTCTTCCTTATCCTGAAAGCGACGCTTTCTATCTTCCATTTCTTTGCGAAGGTTGGGGCGCGTATCAAACCAGAAACGGTTATCCGCGTGATTGAGGTAATGTAAACGCTCGCTAAGACGTTTAAGGGCATCCTTATAGCGCGCGGGCGTTTGTCCAGGCACAACGCAACCCAGCATAATCCGTTCCATTTCAAGGCCACGAACAAGCTGGCTGGCTGTGCTTGGTGCGCTTCCTAAGAATACAGACCGCGCGGTACGACGGCATGCCTGAACGCTGCCAAGCAGAGTGTCTTTATTTTCGATTTCGGTGGTCTCGGCTCTCTCCCCATCAATGTCCCGCTCAAGAACAGGATCCCATCCTTGAGGAAGATAATTGATTGCCTCGTTGCGGACATCCGCATCGTAAAGGGGAACGCTGCCAGGCATGATAAGCAGGTCAGCATTGTTGTCTTTCCACAGGCGGTGGATGACCTTTGCCATCAACTTCAAAACGCCACGGGTTCTTTGGAAATTGTCCAGCGTTGACCAGTCTTCATAAAGGCGGTCGAACACTTCTGGGTGAATAGGGTAAGCCTGACGCAGGCGTTCGAAATATCGGCTGTCCTGCGTTTCCTGCGGAAAATCATCGCCATTTGATGTGTAAAAATCCGCATAGGTTCGGCATACGCTGGTGGCTGCTTGCTGGTCGCTGATATTGGTGAATAGGCGACGACGGACAATCTCAAACGCTTCCTCGGTCGCAACAGGCTTCCAAATAGCCTGCACACGGGCGAAGTAGTGTTCCAAAGCACGCAGGGCATTCACGCCGCGCTGGCTTCCGGCCTCTTTATCGGATTCAGGTAGAGAGGCCAAAAGAACAGCATTGGGAACGGCTTTAATGGCTTCGGTCAGCGCCTGAATGAAAGACAGATTTGAGTCAAAGCTGCCGCCAGTAAGGGTTTTTCCTTCTTCAAACTGCCGAACATAAGCTACCAATTCGTCCATAAGGATGACGCTTGGCCCGAACTTGGTCAGAAGCTCGGTCAAAAGCTCCTTGCCTGGCGATGTGCCGCTTAAGTCTGCTTCCTTGACGATTTCATAGCCCGCTTCTTTGCCAAGTTGCCACGCCAACTCACCCCACATTGTGCGGGTACTGATGCTGCCACGCTTTTTAGGCACGTTGGGGGCAAGTTTATTACCGTCCAGCACAGCAATATTGGCCTTTGGCAGGTCGATAATTCCAGCATGGTCGAGAATGGGTGAGAGGCCCGCCATTTGGCTGGCAGGCTTATCACCTTTGGATAAGTGATAGACAGCCAGCATGGTGTGGGTTTTACCGCCACCAAACGCTGTTTGGAGCTGAATAACCGGATCGCCGCCTTTGCCCGCAATACGGCGAACAACGGAGTCCAGCAAAAGACGCATACCTTCAGTGATGAATGTGCGCTGGAAGAACAGGTTTGCATCCTGATATTCAGGAGCAGCACTGCCATCATGCACGCGCGATAAATCGGCGGCAAACTCGGCCTGTTGGAAGGTGCCTTTCAGAACATCTTCGTGAGGAACAGCAATTTCACGCCAGGGTTTCAATGTCATGGTCATCCTCCAACTTATACATTCATCTCGGTTTGAGTGTTGATGTGTCCGGTTTCATGCGAGGCAGAGTCTATGCCACCCCAGGAAACAACAAGTTCGTTATAGGCGCGCGCTTCTTCAGCCCAGCCTTTGCGTTCGCACAGCGTATGCAGACGATAGGCCAGTGCGCGGATAGGTTCGGCGCGGGCGGGCATGCGTGCCAGCAAGGCACCGGCGGCACCCTGGCCGTCCTGGTTGAGTGCGCGGATCAATTGGTGCAGGGCTTCCCAAACGGGCACGCGGTCATCGCTGTCAGGATTCCAGTCCGCTGGCAATTCGGCCCATTTCAAAAGGCGAAGCTGGCCTGCGCTGCTTTGAACAACACCAGCATGAACCAAACCATCAACGCTGGTGCCCTTGGCACGCGCCAGAACATCGGCATCGCCATATTTGCCCGTGCCCCAGCCGGTACCCTCAAACCAGTGAAGACAGAATTGCGTATCATGATCAAAATCATCTTCAGCCAGAAAACGGTTGATCAGTTGCAGCGCGGTTTTAACTGTCATTGGCTTGCCGTCGGCTTCCACCACGGCAGCATATTTGCTGAAAATCGCCATGCCAGGGCCGATAATGGCCTGTGAAAGGTCAACGGGTGCCACGGGCGAATTCACACCGCCGCGCGTCATTTCATCCAGTGCTTCTGGCAGAACAGCATTCAACTCACGGATAAATTCACGACGACCAATAGTCTCCGCTTCGACTTTACGCTTGCGACAAACAAGAACAATGCTGGAAGCAAGAGCGTTCTTTCCTGAGCCTATCAATCTGTTGCCAAGTTCTGTGCGCATTGGCCATGTGCCATTTATGGCGAAGCCTGCGGAGATGACAGCTTGTAGAAAAGTCACCCACCCTGTACTTGAGGTGCCTTCATTTTCAGAAGTTTCTGACTGCTTGAAAGCATAATAGATACTCACAGGAAATGCTGGATGTGATTTATCGACAAGATTTTGAATAGCAACTTTCATTCCTTCAAGAAAGAAATCTTCTGCTTTTGTTTTTCCTCCATGCCTATAGGACGAAGCGATAAGCTCTTCATCTTTCGGAGTTATAAGTGTGGAATATATTTCTGGATAAATTTCCTTAAGCGTTCTACGCAACCATACATAAAAGTAATCAGAAAGATCGGCATATGCGATATTGTCGTAGTACGGTGGATCGGTTGAAATAACCTTATTTAATGATATATTTTGTTTTTGTGCATCTGCTTGAAAAACGCACCCAGTCGATGAAATATTCATTTCATTTAGAACGCGCATCATATTCTTTAATGAGACCATATAATCTCCCGCCATACCCGCAAAACAATTCGCCTCAGAAAAATCCCAAACCATTGGGAGTGCTTGCCTACCAAAGGTACCTATCGACTGATCCATGCTTGGTTTCCATCTGCACAAGGAGCTTTGCGCATCAGACATCTTACTTACCGCAAGAGCCAAATACACACCTACTGCTTGAGAGTATGCTGTCGCGGCTTTTCCACCATCAGAGAGATTAATTTTATCATCCGTGTGACCCATGTTCATTAGGTCTTGATGGCACTTTCTTATAGCCTCTGCTGCAAGATCAGAAAAACACGATAGGCAAGCTAACTGTCTTTGTGTGAACAGGTCGGACCAATTATAAAAACCATATCCGCGTCCGCTGACTAGATCCCTGCTATCTCTATTCATCGGCTGAGAAGGATACCAGGTAGGCTTTGCTTGCTTGGCAAGAAGCTCATGTTCTTCTATCGCGGGCAGGTAAATTCTTCCGCTTTTTGTTTCTGCGACAATCGCCATCAGCCTTGTTGATAGTTTTCCTTCTAAACTAGCATTCTTAATGTACACATCTTCAATAGGTGTTTCAGAGAGCAGGCATCTAAAATTTGCCCCACGAGATAATTTTGTGCCCGTCTCTGCTTCTGCAGGTATTTTTCCATACACAACATCTAACTTTATTGTTTCGCCCACTACCTTCGGACATATATACGCCTCTCTGCCAGCCTTTGTTGATAAAACAAAACTTGAACACAATGGCACATCCACGTGGCTGAAGGCGGGGTTAGGGCTTTTAACTGTTCGTGCCCAGAGCCATGCGATGACCGTCAGTTTTTGCCCGATAAGTGGTTTCAGATCTGGCCGGTCTTTCGCCATTTCCTCAGTCACTTCAACTTGCGGGTATAGGTGGCCGATGCGCTTTTCCGCCTCCGCACGCATCCATGCGCCATAGCGGCGGACATCTTCGGCCAGACCCTTGGCGCCAGACCAATCTTCAATCAGTTTTTTCTCACGCTCGCCTTCGGGGATGGGGCCGACAGGTTTGCAACCTGCAAAGCGCGGGGGAATTTCGATCATCGCCTTGTTGATCGTCACTGCCACAGGGTTAAGGTCGGAGGCATAGGATTCAAGCCCAAGGCGCTGGGCTTCCAGCGGCAGAGCACCGCCACCCGCAAACGGGTCGTGGAAGGCGGGGAGTTTTTCTGGGTTGAACAGTTCCGCTGCCTGAGGATGATTTTTGTTCAATGCACAGGTTTCGCGCCAGCTTTTCCAAATCTCATCCCGTGCGGCTTGTAGTACCTTTTCGTTATTCGTGTTTTCCCACTTGACGAGTTCTTTAATGATCTCAAAGAGACGATCACGCTCAGCTTTTGCTTTCTCTTTATTCATACCGCGTTGAAAGCCATTGCCGTTTTCAAACCCTGGGTCATTGACCATTTGGGCAAAAATAACAGCCCGTGCCGCCGCCAAAGGCCGACGCGCCCACCACAAATGCAATGTGCTGGGGTGGCCATGCCGGATCGACTTTTCCTTTGCTGCCGCGATATTGATGTCGTCCAGTGGCAATGCCACTTCGATCAGCTTTTTTGGGGATTTGATTTCGGTCATTCTCTGTTTGCTTTCTCTCTATTCTTATCGCCAATGGGCAGGCCGTTGAAGTTGGAAGCCATCCTGTCTTGTGACAACTTGCGGAAACTGGCTTTGCCGTAAATTAGCTTCGCCCAAGACAAAGGATGCTGTGGCCGCATTTGTTAAGGAGGACGAATGACGTGCCGGGGGAAAAACAACGATGATTTTCTTTCGAGGAAATTTTCTCAGAACAGATTGAATGGTAGTAGTGAGATCGCTATCTCCGGATATAATTAAAGCCACGTCAAAATTGTTATCATACGCATCACTCAACAGTTGTGTTGCTATGTTAACATCCGTCATTTTTTCTTCGTAGTCTGTCCATTGAGTTCTGCACGCCCTACAAGTTCTTGTTTTTTCAAGATAGTGCCCATAATGAATAGTGATAAGTGACTTGGTCTGAAGCGCCTCAAGGTATGTATTCTGCCGTTGCTGGTCAGAACTATTGTGTCCGTTTGTGCGAATTCTCGCTGTAAAATAGTGTGTGGCCGCTAGAACCTGTCCGGGCTTTAATAATCGCTCGGATAATCCTTGCAAATCAAGCCAGTAGTACTTTTTCCAAGCCTTCGTCCTAAGGCCAAAATACAAGTTAAACCCATCAATATACGTTACAAGTTGGGTCATTTATTCCCCCTTGCAGGGGAGACGTTAACTTGACATTCAGACTCTTTCCTTACAATAATGGAATCAACCACGTTGGAGATCGCATCTCCAGCCCGACGCCCTCCAAAAGAGGGCGTTTCTTTTTGAGGGATCATCCATCTAACGTGCTTGAGGTTAGGCATATCAATAACCTCCCGCCAAATCAGCTTTAGCCAATAACTGCCGCAAGTCTAAATTGATGCTGGAAACAGCCCAGTCTGGTTCTTTGCTGAATGGATTGCGGATGTAGTATGGGCCTTCATGGCTGTCTCCATCGACAATAACGACAGCCAGGATGAATTTCTCTGCCTGGTTAAGGGCATACATGATTTCATTTCTGGTAACTGTGATTGTGCTTTGGCCTTTGGCGCGCCCTTTTACTTCGATATGACGCGCTGGGGCGATGCGTCTATCTTCTGCTTTGGGGATACTTGTCACGTCCCAGCCACATTTCTCGGCGGAGACATCAAAAACCTGATGCCCCAAGGTTGTTTCAACATTCATGACTGCGCGCATGGCAACTTGTTCAACACGCTTGCGGCTTTCTGAATCAGCTGTCCAGCCTGTCTCACCGCGCTTTTGCAAAAGCAAGCCCATCGGGATCACCAGCGATCCGCCGGCTACGATAGGTGTTGCCGAGATAACATGGCGCATGGCCTTGAGTTCTTTCTCGCGACTTTCGCGGCGAGCAGTCAGATCATCAATCGTGCGGCGGACATTTTCAAGGTTCAGGCGCGTGTCTTTTCCTGCGGCGGCATCATCCTGCAGTTTGATATAGCGGTCTGACCAATAGTTGATTTCCTTGACCAAGCGTTCGTGGACAGCATTAAGCGTTTTATCGATTTGCCGTTCGCGGCGCGTGCGCACTTCCTCAAAATGCTCTGGCACCAAATGGCTGGACGCATAGGAAAGCGCGAGCTGCTCAAGGTTTTGTATAATCCATGGGGCTTGCAGGACATCCTGTATCAGTTTTGTATCAGCATCTGAAATTGGCTCCAGATCAAGGTGGGGTGCCCAGCCAGCATTGCTGGCATTGCCCTTGGGGCCAATCTCAACAAACTGCATACGTCGAGACGCAATCATGTCCTGGTTGCTGCCCTCTTTAACAGAGTGGTCGATCATGAAGAGAATTTTTGGCTCAATGCTCAAATCATTTGGATCAACCAGAATTGTGCCTTGTTTCAGCTTATTGCGATGTTGTTCCAAAACGATATCCGTTACCGACTGCATCAACGGGTGCGCTGGGTGAATGAGGCTTGCCATAGGCGCACCGGCACGACTTGTTAGGCGCACGAACTGTTTTTCAAAACACACACGTTCATACTTGCGCAGGACGGGATCAAGGTTACGGCGGTCACGTCCCGTAATTTGTCTGTCACGCTCACGGATGATCGCAGGAACGTGTGTGATCTCGTATCGGCCATCTTCCCGTGCACGGAGATCGCCACCGAGCTGTTGGAATGCTTGAGAGAAGAATGAACGGATGAAATAGGGCTGGAGCTTTCTGGCTTCGGCTTTTTCCATTTCCTCTTTAATCGCAAAGAGACGTTTTTCATCCATGACTTCTTCACAGAGAGCATTGCGCGTGATGATCTCTCTGAGCTTATTGGTGTCGAGATCGCTCTCGACTTTGCGTAGCAGACGGGCACGGACATTGGGATCGTCACCATAGCGAATGGCATCGATCAGGAGGTCTTTTAAGCTCTTATCCTGGAAAACCTCACCAAGAATATCGAACACACGCCCACCAAGCGCCTGCCGTTCGACCTCCAGCTTTTCAAACAGTTTTTGAAAGACGTCTCCCTCGCGGGTCTCATTGGCAACGATGTTCCAGAGATGACAGACCTCTGTCTGGCCAATGCGGTGGATACGGCCAAAACGCTGTTCGAGCCGGTTGGGGTTCCATGGAAGGTCATAGTTGACCATCAAATTTGCGTTTTGAAGGTTTACGCCTTCGCCAGCAGCATCGGTAGCGATCAGAACGCGTGTGCCTGGGTCGTTACGGAATAATTCCTGAACTTTTCTGCGTTCCTCGCGCTTAACGCCGCCATGGATGACAACAACGGCTTCTTCGCTTCCCAAAACATCACGAATGCGTGTGGAAAGGTAGGTAAGAGTATCTCTATGCTCTGTGAAAAGGATAATTTTCCGTTGCCGCCCGTCCTGATCACGCATTTCTGGCGTGTTTTGGAGCAGCTTAGAAAGCTCATCCCATTTTCTGTCCTGGCCGGATTGAACAACTTGCCGCGCTTGATCCACCAATCCTTCGAGAATGACGACTTCAGCTTCAAGTTCTTGAATGGTTTGAGCGGCGGTGGCTTGATCGACAACTTCTTCTTCAAATTCTTCATAGCGATCTGATGCCATGTCATCTGAGGAGTCCCAAATATCATCGGATGCGGTGTTGTCAAAAACTGACTCAGCAGCCAGTTGGCCGCGCTGCCTCAATTTTTCGTCTTCAATTCGACGCTTTAACTTCTGGTGACGACGCTTGAGAGACTGGAAGATGGCTTCAGGGCTGGAGGCCAGGCGTCTTTGCAGAGCGGTAAGCGCAAAACCTACTGTTCCTTTACGCCCGCCATCCTCAAGCCTGTCTGCCTTGTTCATTTCCTCTTTGACGTACTCGGTAACGGAAGCGTAGAGGGCTGCCTCCATGTCTGATAATTTATAATTGACCGTATAGGCTTTTCGCTCAGGAAACAGCGGCGTGCCGTCAAATTTCAGAAGTTCTTCTTTGACCATGCGCCGCATCAGGTCTGAAACATCAACCTTGTGCGCGCCGTCACGAAACTTCCCGTAGAAGCGATCAGAGTCGAGAAGCGACATAAAAAGCTGAAAATCTTCCTCTTTGCCGTTGTGGGGCGTTGCCGTCATCAACAAAAAATGTCGTGTGATTGAGCCGAGCAGCTCACCCAATAGAAAACGTTTGGTCTTGTTGATCTTGTTGCCGAAGTAATTTGCCGAGAGCTTATGGGCTTCATCGACAATGATTAAATCCCATTGTGTGAGTTTCAGTTTTTCCTGAAGGTCTTCGCTTCTGGATAATTGATCTACACGGGCAACCATCAAGTCAGCATCTTCAAATGGATTTCCTCCGCGTGTCTGCTCTTCTAAACCACGCGAGAAAATTGAGAATTGCAGGCCGAACTTTTCATACATTTCGTCCTGCCATTGTTCGACAAGACTGCCAGGAGCAACGATCAATATGCGCTTTGCGTCGGCGCGCATAAGCAGTTCGCGGATAAAAAGTCCCGCCATAATGGTTTTCCCTGCGCCTGGATCATCGGCAAGGACATACCTTAAAGGCTGTCTGGGCAGCATTGATTCATAGACAGCTGTGATCTGGTGCGGAAGCGGCTCGACGTTTGAGGTGTGAACCGCCATCATAGGATCAAAGAGGTGGGCAAGGTTTATACGGTAGGCTTCTGTAGCCAGCT
Organism: Alphaproteobacteria bacterium; assembly: GCA_028691835.1. Lineage (GTDB taxonomy): Bacteria > Pseudomonadota > Alphaproteobacteria > UBA9219 > UBA9219 > UBA8914. The sequence continues at coordinate 9,390 of JAQUYN010000077.1, forward strand.
TGAACTCTGTTCCAGGAGCATCAAATGCCCAGGGACGACCTGCTTCAGCTAAGGAAAGATTTGCTTCGTCTGTTCGAAAGAGCATTCTTTCCAAAACACGTCCATCAGAAGTTTTGTAATAGACAGTCAGCGCATTGTCGCCGACTTGTTCGGTGGTAACGATGCGAACGACATTATGCTGCTCTATCCCAGAAACGGCGGCATCTTTTTTTATCTGCTCAAGTTTCAGCATTATTTTGCCTTCCTTTCTGGTGCATGCCCTGGTGCTAATATCAAGTTCTCAACACCATAAAGTGCTTGCGAATTTTTAAGCCAAAGCTGGTATTCCTTGCCTTTCAGGCTGTGATCGGCGGTGCAGTCGATGTTCCATCTGCGCAGAAAATACCCGACCAGTGCCGCGCGGATTTTTGTTCGCAGCACACCATTTTGCATGCCGTACTCGGCTTCAATTGTATCGGGGTGCTGGATGTTCGCAGGGTGGGGGACGAGATCCAGCTCGACAACTCTGTTCCACTGTATGTCGTTGGCGTAGCTCTCAGTCGGAGAGATAGCTTCTTCAGTTTGCTTTGCGTCGATAATCCTGCTTAAGCTAAAATCCCTAAATTCTTTGTTTCTCCTATCATGCGCTCTAGCATGCCACCTGTCGCCATTGCCGACCAAGACAAAGGGAGCAATGCTTCTGACGGTCAATCCGCTGGAAAGCGAACGATAACTAATTTCGACGATTTTTTTCGAATAAATCCCTCTGCTGATGACAGCGAGAACATCACCACTGATGGTGCGATTTATCCCTGTGGTCTCAGTTGGGATGACGGCTTTGTTCTTGAGGGGGGATGTATCACTATACCCCCCTGCGATCCATGGCAGAATTTGTTGAGGGGGAAACTCGAAGAGAGGGCTGAACCACTTCCCTATGATGTAGCGCTTTTCGCTTTTGTCGTAGGAGAGGTTTTTGGGAGCTAGCTCCTTATAAAGGGCAAAATCTCTTGTGGCTGCGGCGGATTTGATGCCATAGCTTTCCACTATGTCTTGGCGCATCACCTCGCCTGTATAACGTAGG
>JAQUYN010000078.1 GCA_028691835.1 Alphaproteobacteria bacterium
CGATCAACCGTTGCAGGTTTGCTTAGAAGAGACCACACACGACAAAGACTATTGCGCCGGGAAAGTCGATCTGTGTGATGATGTAACCAGCGGATTTATGATGGGCTTTTGTGCGGCGATTGAATCGGATGTCAAAGAAGATCAGCGGCAAACGCAAACAGCGCGCATGATTTCAGCATGGCCTTTTGAACAACAAACGGCGTTTACGAAGCTGAACGAAGTCGCCCAAAATTATTTTAACGCGCACGCTTCAGAAGAAATGGATTTGTCGGGAAGTGGCCGGGCTGCTTTTGAAATCGAGGAAGAAAACGTTATGAAGGTTAAGTTCATGGACGCAATCAAAACTTTTGAATCCGGGAAGGTACCGTCTTCTTCATCAGAAGATTTTGTGAACGCGGATCGCGAATTGAACCTCGTTTATGCGGCAGCCATAAAGAAGGCCGATCCGCAAGCCGACTCTGTTTTGCCCTCGAAAGACGGTTTGCGTAAAACACAAAGGCTGTGGCTTGCCTATCGTGACGCATGGGTTGCGTTTGCGGTCTTGCGTTATCCGCACGTTTCTGCTGACAGCCTTAAAACGGTCCTGACACGTGAGCGCAGTGCCCTGATTAAGGCGATCCCGTTTTTATCTTGATAAAGTTTGGGCGGTTTCCTTCCTTGGGATGGGACCGTTATTGTTGAAATTTATTTTTTAAAGAAGCAAAGGTCGCATTATGGCCATTACCTATCAATTCCGAGGTGCAGCGCAGTGGCTGATTGACGAAGATCGTCGTGTGATTGAAGAGCTTTTGAATTGGCGCATACCTTTGCTTGAAGAGCGTCTGGATGTGCAGACGACCCTTATTCTATGCGCAGCAGGGGATGTTGAAGAGATGCGCAGAGAAAAAATAAGGGTCAGCGGTTTTGCGCCAGAGTATCTAAAAGCTATTATTAGCTTTGATCCTGACCGAATATATCCAGAGCAAGAGGGTTGGCAGGAAGAATTTTTTACATCAGTAGATCATGAGTCTTTCCATAATAAGCAATATCAGGCTGGTCACGGGATTTACGACTTTTCGTTTCCTGCCGATTTTATTATCGAAGGTGGCGCAACGGCCTTTGAAATAGAGATGGGGGCCAAACCACGCGCTCAAATAACTGTACTCAAGACAGATGAAGAACGACAAGAGGCAGCTTGTTACGCCAAGAAATATTGGCGCGGTGAGTTTCCCTATGACAGAAATAATTGGCTTTTTGGTAAGCCTAAAAATTCGTCAGACAAGCGTGAGTCCTCGCCGGGTGAGGTTCTCCACCGTGCGCGGACTGGTTATGATTTTGCTTTCAGTATTTTTTCTGGTTATTGCAATAGGGTTGAGAAAATGCCGTCTGATTTGCTGTATGTCACAGCAAAGGAGGTTATGTCTCTTTGGTTGGATGGGCAGATCACGCCCGCACCAAATGGTCCCGACCGCGCTATGATCGAAACCCTGTCTAAGGAGCGTGGCTATCGGCACTTGTCGTGCGCTTGAAGAAATGCATAAGCGGCCAACCTTATCGCGATCTGCTTTATTTAAAACCTGAGTCCTTTATGTTTATCCCCGGTATCAACCCATAACTCGGGTTACTCTATACGGCTCGCACGTGAAGAGTTGGTTTTTATGGTCCCGTTATGCCAAGAGAACCTCTACAGATTTTTCACCAGCAGGCCTCTCCTTTTGTGTCCTGGCCCCCAAGCCGGGATCCAGCTTGTCTTGTAGCCTCTTACGTAGGCCGGCGACGTGTACCCACAGGTCATATGAGTCTTATGCCACGTGGACACGCGGCTCTGGATCCCGTGTCAAGCACGGGATGACGTTGGGGATGTATCGTTGAATCATTTTTTTGGGTTTTTCAGCAAACGGCTAAGGGTCTGTTACAGTTTTTCTGCAGAGTGTTAAGATGTTTCTGCTCTTGTTAACTTTATTTTAGTTGGTTTTGTAAATAGAATAACTTTTTGGAATCGTAATTGATTCGTTTCCTATAGACAGGAGGGTGTGTGCTCACAGTGCTTCCTTTGTCTCCTTCGACACTTTCTGGTCGGATGGATTCTTCGCCGCCGCCTGCTGGCCGTGTCCTTGCTCCAGTGGAGCCCTTGCGTCGTCCTTCTCCTTTGTTTGTATCCATGCCAGTGATTGACTTTGAATCCTTGTGCACGGAATTGTGCTTTCGTGGTTCAGGTGATGCGGATGTTTCTCCTCTGACGGCGTTTTGTCGCTCTGTGAAGAGTGACGTGATTTTGGTCAACAGAAAAAAGATGTTTCGCGATATTTGTTGGAGCTTTCGTGCGAAGCGTGCGGACCAAGATGGCGTTGATCATGACCCAGAGCGTTTGGCTGATCATTTCGTTATGGAAGGTGCCGTTGCCACAACGGCTTATTATCACGGGCTTTGTGGGAAACCTGATGTTGATTCTGCATATTTGCAGGAACTCGGGGATGAGGCCAAGAGACTTTTGTGGCGTGGGGAGGATGCAGAACATCGGCGGCGTTGGCTGCTTGACGCATCGGCTGGGGGAGGTGTTGTGTCGTTATCAGCGCAGAACAGTGCGTCTTGGGCCCTTGGCTTTGCTTTGATAAGCGGTTATTGCAACCACACAGAGTTTCCGGTCAGACGACTTCACGAAGTCTCGACAATCGAAGTTATTCGCGATTGGATGGCGGGCGACTTTGAGCTTGCCCCCGATGGCCCTGTTCGTCAAAAGCGTCCCGCTACCGTTCCACATTGGACGGTCAGTGCGCAAAAGGCTAATGCTTAACCGTCTGCTTTTTATCTCACCAACGGCTCGCCGCTGCTTCCTGTCGCGGATCACAAAAAACTATAGGGATCAATGTCGATCTGCACCTTGATTGTGCGCGGGATTGTCAGCGGGGAGAGCCACGCGGTGATGGCGGCGGAGACGTTCACGGTGCGGGCCGCTTGGACCGTGAGGCGATAGCGGGTCTTGCCGCGCAGGATTGCAAACGGGGCAGGCGCGGGGCCAAGGATTTTTATGCGGTCATTCTGTGGCGCAGTGGCGGCGATCATCTGCGCGATTTGCACAACCTGAGCGCGATCTTCCCCTGAAACGGTCAATCCCGCCAGCCGCCCAAATGGAGGCAGATGATAGGTCTGTCGCTCACGCATTTCGGCCAGCATAAACGCGTCGCGGTCCCCCTTGATCAAGGCCTTCATAACGGGGTGGTCGGGGTTTGTTGTTTGTAGGTAAACGGTGCCGGGGTTTTCGGCGCGGCCTGATCGTCCGGCGACTTGCTGCAAAAGTTGAAACGTTCGTTCAGCGGCGCGAGGATCACCGCCAGCTAATCCCAAATCGGCATCGATAACGCCCACCAAAGTAAGGCGCGGGAAGTGATAGCCCTTGGCCATAATTTGTGTGCCGATCAAAAGGTCGAGTTTGTGGTCGTCCATTTGTTGGATCAGGGCTTCGGCCCCCTTGGGGCCGTCCATCGTGTCGCTGGCCATAATCGCAAAGCGGGCTTCGGGCAGACAGGCTGCAACTTCTTCGGCGATGCGTTCAATGCCGGGGCCACAGGCTGCGAACTTGTCCTCGGCCTCGCAGACGGGACAGACTTTGGGCAGAGGCGTGGAATATCCGCACTGGTGACAATGCAGGCGTCCCGTCCGCTTATGTTCGATCAACCAGCTTGTGCAGGATGGGCACTGCAAGCGATTGCCGCAGGCGCGGCATAATGTCAGCGGTGCATAACCGCGACGATTCAGGAACAACATTGACTGTTGCCCGTTAGTGATTGTTTTTGAAAGAGCTTCAAGCAGTGGCGGTGAGATAAAGGTTTGCGCATTCATTTTTTCATCTCGCAAATCGATCAGTTCAAGGTGCGGCATGCGCGCCTTTCCAAAACGACTTTGCAGGATCAGATGCTTGTATTTGCCTTGCTGGACATTGTGCAAGGTTTCAAGCGACGGCGTGGCGCTGGCGAGGATAACGGGGATTTTACCAAGATGGCCGCGCACCACGGCCATATCGCGCCCGTGATAAATAACGCCTTCCTCTTGCTTGTAGGCGCCTTCATGTTCCTCATCCACAATGATCAGCCCTAGATTTTGATAGGGCAGAAACAGGGCTGAGCGCGCGCCAAGGATAAACCTGGCCTTGCCTTGTTTGATGGCGTGCCAGTTTAGGCGGCGTTGTTTTTCAGTCAGCTCGGAATGCCACAAAGTCGGGACCACACCAAAGCGATCTGTGAGCCGTTGAAACAGAGCCGCCGTCATCGCGATTTCAGGAAGCAACACAAGCGCTTGTTGCCCATTCCTGAAACATTGCGCGAGGGCTTCGGCATAGACTTCGGTTTTACCAGATCCCGTCACGCCATCCAAAAGCGAGACTCCATAAGCCGCTGCATTCACATCTGCGACAAGTTGAATAACGGCGTCCTGTTGCTCGGGGGAGAAGGTGCGTTTGGCAAAGTCGGGATCGGGCAGGGCTGTTTCGACTCGGTCCTTGTCTTTCAGGGGGCGAAGCTGTCCTCCCAATACCATTTTTAGGATCGAGCCGGGAGGCGTCAGGGTATAACCCGCGACCCAATCCACAAAGCTGCGCGAAACATCAGGTAAAGGTTCAAGATCAAAGACGCTGTTTATGGGCTTGAGTTTGCTTGCTAAAACATTGCCGCTGCCTTCCGCCCAGACAACGCCGACGCTTTCTTTCTTGCCCAACGGAACAGAAACAAAGTTACCGATTTTGATGGAAAGATCGGGAGGGACGAGGTAGTCATACCCATCGCCAAGCGGCAGGGGCAGAAGGACTCGAACAGTTCTTTCTTTCTTAGCATCAAAGGGCTTGGTAGTGTTGTTGGTCATTGGCTAATGTGGAGTCCGGTTGGAAAAAGGTTGTTATGCCAGCCTACGCTGGGGTGACGCTAACGTCAAAACCTGTTCTATCGCTTCAGAAATTGGTCTAGATTGACTGAGTTATTATCGAATCGCATCAAGGAGTTTTAGGGTTATGAAGTTTTTTGTGGATACTGCCGATCTTGCCGATATTCGAGATCTGGCCGAAACGGGTCTTTTGGATGGCGTGACAACGAATCCTTCTCTGGTTGCTAAATCGGGGCACAGCAATTTTATCGAGCTTATCAAAGAGATTACGTCTATCGTTGATGGACCTGTCAGTGCCGAAGTCGCCTCGACAGAGTTTGAACCTATGCTGGCTGAAGCTCACACCTTGGCCAAGATTGCCGATAATATTGCTGTAAAGGTGCCTTTGACCCCTGCGGGCCTTAAAGTTTGCAAAATTTTGACCGATAACGGAACGATGGTTAACGTGACGCTTTGCTTTTCGGCGGCGCAGGCCATCTTGGCGGCGAAGGCTGGGGCAACGTTTGTCTCACCTTTTGTCGGGCGTTTGGACGATGTCGGACAAAGTGGCATGGAATTGATCGCAGATATATGCTCGATCTACAATTCTTACGTCAATTTTAAGACGGAAGTTTTGGTTGCATCAGTTCGTAATCCCATGCATGTTGTAGAAGCGGCGAAGATGGGGGCTGATGTGGCAACCATCCCGCCAAGCGTAATTCGTCAGCTTTTTGGTCATCCATTGACTGATAAAGGGTTGGCTCAATTTGTTGCTGACTGGAAGAAGACCGGTCAAACTATCCCCGTTTAAGGAGAGGCGCGTATGTCTTCCTCATCAGAGCGTTCAAATCAGACATTGATCGATATGATGCCGCAGGACGTGCGCGCTTACTTGCTGTCTCATCCTGATTTCTTTGAAGAAAACGCCGACATTTTGGAAGAGATTATCCCGCCTCAACTGCGGTTGGGCGATGGCGTTCCTGATTTTCAGAAATACATGTTGGCGCGACTGCAAGATGATTTTCTGGCGTTAAAGGGTGAGCACGAAGACTTGATGGAACTGATGCAGGAAAACTTGCTGCGTCAAAATCGCATCAACGTGGCCGTGACGTCTTTGTTGGATGCTCATGATTTTAATGAGACAATTCGAATTATTGGGCACGAGTTTGCCTCGATGTTGGAACATGAAGCGATTGGCTTTTTCCTTGAAGCTGGCGGTTGGCTCGATACAGGCGATTACGATGGCCTTAAGGTTGTCGCCCCCGGCATCGTGGGGCGTTGGCTGAACGGTCGCGATCTTGCGCTTGAAGAAGTTTCCGTCGGCCAAGAAGATATTTATGGCGACAAGTTTCAACACGTTCATTCACAGGCTTTGATCCGTATTGTGATCCGCGAAGGGTTGCCTCCCGGCATGCTGGCTTTGGGGCACGGCGACCCTACTTATTATGCAACGGGCCTTGCCACGGAACAGCTTGAATGCCTTGGCGGCGTGGTTGAGCGTTGCCTGCGTAAGTGGCTGCTTTGATGTCACATGCTCCTGCCCATCACCCCCGATCTTGATCTTGCTCTTGCCAAATGGCGAGAGTGGCTTGTGGGGGAAAAGAGGGCGGCGGCGCACACGGTTGAGGCTTATCAATCCGACATCGCACATTTCTTGAACTTCATCGCAGATTATCGCGGGCATAAGACGAAGCTTGCGGATTTGGCCGCGCTGTCCTTGACGGATTTTCGCGCATGGTTGGCGCAAAGTGCCCATGAGAATATCGGAGCAGCAAGTCGTGCGCGGGCTCTGGCCGGGGTGCGTAACTTTTTCCGGTGGCTCGACAGGACAGGGCGGCTTCACAATCCGGCGATAGACTTACTGCGTGCGCCGAAAACGCCCAAACGGCTGCCCCGTCCTTTGTCGGAAGATAACGCGCAGGAAGTTGTCGCGCTGGCCAAAAATGTTCCGCATGAAGAATGGATCGGCCTGCGTGATCAGGCTTTGTTTACGTTGCTCTATGCGGCGGGCCTTCGTATCAGCGAGGCTCTTTCTCTATGTCATCGTGACCTTGCGCAACCGGATCGTATCGTCGTAACGGGCAAAGGCAATAAGCAACGCAGCGTGCCGCTTCTCCCGATTGTTCAAGAAACGCTTGCAACCTATATTGCGGCCTGTCCTTTTTTGGCTTCAGCCAAAGACCCTGTGTTCATCGGCGCACGCGGTGAGGTTTTGAATCCGGGCGTAGCGCAAAGGCAGCTTCGCAAATTACGGCGCGATTTGAATCTACCGGAAACGGTGACACCGCACGCGTTGCGCCACAGTTTCGCGACGCATTTGCTGGCATCCGGTGCTGATTTGCGCAGTTTGCAAGAGTTGTTGGGGCATAGCTCGCTTTCCACAACCCAGCTTTACACGCGCATCGAGTCAATTCAGCTTGCTCAGACCTATCGCGCTGCGCACCCCCGCGCAAAGGCTCGATAAACAACAAGATAGAACGGGTTCTTATACCAGCGGGTCTATGAGCGGACTCACTGGTGGCGTTGTTTTTACTCATTCGCTCTGCGCCTCGCACTCCTCTTGCCGGACGGGCGCTTTGTTTTTAAAGGAAAGGCCTGTCCAGCGAGAGGCTCTCTCCTCGCAACCGCTCATGACCCAGCGCGTCAGTTCATCGGGCGGTTGGTATGACACCGTTCTTAATTTTATCAGTGTGTTAAACCCATAACTCGGGTATTCTTAACGTCAATCCCGGCTTGCGTTGGAATGACGGCTTTTTTGAAATAGCTCGTTGCTCCATGAGTTTTTCGGCAAACTGCTAGCTGCAGCTGGCGATTCCATCCCGGAACAAGCGGCCTGATTGCATCAACAAAGCCGTTTGTTGATCCATAAAGGTGCGGGTCTGTCCGATACGTTTTTCGCGGATACAGTTTCTGAATGGTGACGCTGGATTCATCGCCTCTGTGATATAAAACTGTGCCTGAAGCCCTTGCGCCATGATGGTCTGGTGGATGACGGCGGTCAGGCCCATTGCCAAAAGCCCTGTTGCGCGCTCCCCAACAGCCTGTTCGGCCAATTGCAACAAACCTTCAAGTGCTTCTTCAACGGTGCCGGCATGCATGGATGTGATGACTAAGTGGCCGGATGTTGCCGCACGTAAAAGCTGATTGGCGGCTTCTGGGGTGCGGAGTTCGCCCACAAAAATATAGCGTGGGTGCCAACGCAGACTGCGCTTGAGCATCGTTGCCCATTCGTGTTCTTCACGGACTTCTGTTTGATAACAAAAGCCGTTATCATTATGGCGGCCTTCAAGATCATATTCGACAGGATCTTCAACAGTGAAGGCCACACCACCTAGATTTTTGAGGTAATCGGATAAAAGCGAGCAGGCCGTCGTTGTTTTCCCTTGTCCTGTCGATCCGCAAAGAAGGATCAGGCCTGTTCGCTTGCCCAAATTACGCAAGTGAGGAATAAGCGCCGGGGTGAAACCTAGTTTTTCCAGTGTTGGTGGGATTGAATTGATTTTGCGCAATGAAGCCCATAGGAGCCCGCCAGCAGTGCGGACTTTGGCACAACGCATGCGGACGCCATCAAACGTGACGCCCATTTCATCCTCATCAAATTTTACGCGTAAATACCCAGCCAAATTGGCGACAACTTCACGGTACTCAACGGGTACCTCCACATCGTTGCCGTCATTGCTAGAGCTTCTTTGCTGGTGATAGTGTGGCGTCGCATTGCCTTCAAGACAGACGTAGAGATCGACAAAGTTGAGGTCGCTGAGTTTAATTTCGGACATAAATGATACCGATGAGCCGATGTTCTTGTTGAGCGTCACAGTATATTACATATGTTAAAAAAATGCTACTTCGTCTGGCCGTTTATCCACCGCCATAACTTTGAACCAAGCTGCCAGCTATCAGATACCATCCATCGACGAGCACAAAGAAAATGATTTTGAATGGCATCGAAATAACTGTTGGCGGGAGCATCATCATGCCCATCGACATCAGCAAAGAGGCAATGACCATATCGATAATTAAAAACGGTAAGAAGACCAGAAAGCCAATTTCAAATGAGCGGCGAAGTTCAGAAATCATAAAGGCGGGCACAAGGGCTCGCAAAGGGGGGGTAACTTTTTCAGGCTTGGCTTCTGATGCTTTGTCTTTGGTTTCTGCTGGCGCTATCTTGGCCATGCCCATGAACAAGGCGAGATCTTTTTCGCGCGTGTGTTTGTACATAAAATCAGCAAAGGGATCAACTGTGCGGCCAAAGGCTGTTTCTTCGTCAATTTCGTTGTTCATCAATGGCTTCATGCCTTCTTCCCAAGCTTTTTCAAACGAGGGCTGCATGATGAAAAAGGTCAGGAACAGAGCAAGGCTGATCAGGACAATGTTGGGAGGCGTTTGTTGGACGCCAATAGCGGTACGCAAAAAAGATAAAACAACGACGACGCGGGTGAAGCAGGTCACCATCATCAAAATGGAGGGGGCCAGCGTGATAACGGTAATCAGCAGTGTGATCTGAATCAGGCGTGAAGATGTCGTTGGCCCTTGTCCGAGATCAAGATTAAGTTGTTGGGCCCAAGCCGCCGTGGGGAGGAAGCAGAAAAGAGCAACAAAAACAGACAGAAAGATCGGAATGATCAGGCGTTTCATGAGGAGGAATCCGTCGAAGCTGAAGAAGATGGCAGGGCGGGTTTTTGTGAGAGGACAATATCAGAATTCGGGCCGAGAAGAAGGTGGTACTCAATATGATCACACTTGGCAATGACCAAGCGTCGCCTTCCGTCTAAAGGGAAGGAGGCCAGCACGCCGATCCTGCCGGGTTGATTTTTGGCTCTGATCCACCCGCGCCCTGAAAAGTATTTCAGCACCCACGCCAAAAGGGCCATCAAACCGATGACGGTGGTGGAAGCGAAAATAAAACGCAGCCATGAAACGGTTTCCGCATCAGGTTGAGACATAAGGGGCGGCCCTATTCAGTTTGTTGTGGGGATGACTCTTGCGTTGATTGCATGACACGAATTGCAAGTTCACAGGAATTCAGGAGGTTAAGGAGGATGTTTAATTCAGGAAGGTAAAGCTTTTGCTGTTCGGGGATGGCGGTTTGAACCGTCAGGCACAGTGTGGTCACGCGATCATCAATGCCTGACATATCAACCTCTTGTCCTTTTTTAATGGTGGCCTCAGCGGTGATAAAGAACTGACTGAGTTCATTCAGTTCGGCAAGGGTTTCTTGAGGTGATGGTGACGTCATAGTCTGTCTTTCTTTTACGTTTGCTCGTTGAGGACGGCGGCAGCATTCATTTCGTAAACCTTGGCCATAATCTCAGCTACGATAATGATCGCTTCACTAGGAATGGGTGTATCAAGTTCAAGCTTGGCAAGCAATTGGGCGAGATCGGCATCTTCTCGCACATTGATATTATTGGCAAAAGCGATTTCTAAAATGTCTTGTGCT
>JAQUYN010000011.1 GCA_028691835.1 Alphaproteobacteria bacterium
TCCGTCCATGCCCCCGTTCCCAAATTATAGAGATAGGCATTCCCCCTATAGCTTGAAATACGATAAGCCCCGATCAAAGCATAAGTGTCACTCAAAGCAACCGCATAACCAAAGTAAGAAGAACTCGCCAAACCCGTAATCGGTTGCCCCGCTGTTGTGGCCAGATCTGTCCATGCTCCCGTTCCCAAATTATAGAGATAGGCAGTCCCTCTGGTGCTTGAAACACCATAGGCTCCAATGAGCGCATAGTTATCATTCAGCGCAACATCAGTACCAAAATAGGAAGAACTCGCCAAACCCGTAATCGGCTGCCCCGCTGTCGTCGCCAGATCCGTCCATGCCCCCGTTCCCAAATTATAGAGATAGGCATTACCCCTATAGATTGAAATACGATAAGCCCCGATCAAAGCATAAGTGTCACTCAAAGCAACCGCATAACCAAAATAGGAAGAACCCGCCAAAGCCGTAATCGGCTGCCCCGCTGTTGTAGCCAGATCCGTCCATGCCCCCGTTCCCAAATTATAGAGATAGGCATTCCCCCTATAGCTTGAAATACGATAAGCCCCGATCAAAGCATAAGTGTCACTCAAAGCAACCGCAGAACCAAAGTAAGAAGAACTCTCCAAACCCGTAATCGGTTGCCCCGCTGTTGTGGCCAGATCTGTCCATGCTCCCGTTCCCAAATTATAGAGATAGGCATTACCCCTAGTGCTTGAAACGCCATGGGCTCCAATGAGCGCATAGTTATCATTCAGCGCAACATCAGTACCAAAATAGGAAGAACTCGCCAAACCCGTAATCGGCTGCCCTGTCGTTGTCGCCAAATCTGTCCAAAGGCCTGTAAGAAGATTATATAGATAAGCGTCCCCACGTGAGTACGACACTTTATACGACGAAATCAGCGCATAGTTATTATTCAGCGCAACAGCATATCCAAACGAACCACTGGCATCTAAGCTCGCCGTACTTGAAATATCCCCCGTGTCAGTCAACAACGCCTTAAACACCTCGAACGAGGCGACGGGGTCACCAATAACAACGTTCATGGGGTCGATAAGAAGAAAGCCATCTGCGCCGCTAGCATGACGTGCGCCGAATGATAAGCCGTTGCTGGCTGCGATTTGCACATTCAACTCACCCGCCGAGGATAGCTCGACGCGTCCACCGTCACCGCCCGCACTACCGCCACGCGCATAAATTGATCCGTAGAATGATGTTGTGTCTTGCGACCATAAGACAACTTCGCCGCCATTGCCCTTATCTGTCGCGTCTGCCGTTAACGTTGTCTTTGTATCAACCGTCGTGGTGTTCGCGCACATCAAATCCGCCGCACCCTGCCAACTGCCGCCAACATGAATTGTGCCGCCACCAAAGGCACCCGCCGCGCTGACTTGTGCGCCCAGCAATACCGCCGACAGCTTGCCCGATATTTCGACCTTACCGCCCACGCCCGTCGTACCGTTCGCCTGCACGGCGCCAGACACCAAAACCGAGCCCAATTGCGAGAGGATCCGAACCTGCCCGCCCGTTGCGCCATTCGCGCTAACATTAGAGAGCGCCGACAGCATCACCATTGTTACGCCATTGATCTGCACGAGGCCGCCTGCGCTGTCCGCGTTATCTGCGCTGACAGCGCCCGACAAACTAATATAATCCGCAGTGAGGTTTATGTTTGCATCCGCGCCCGAAGACTTGACAGCTCCCCCCCCTGTCAGCCAGCCCGTCGTCACATCAATCTGCCCTCCTTCAACGCTGCTGCCCGCATCGAGAAAGACGCTTCCATCAGAAGACTCTAAGGTCACGCTGTCTGCGCGCACGATCCCCTCATTGACAATCGATGCCGCAAGATCGCTGGCCGCACGCGCCGACAGATAAACCGATCCATCAGCCGCTTCGATCAATGCGCCCTGTTTATTCGTGATGCTGGCATCCACGCTGGCTGCATCAACTTCAATCGACACCAACCCACTTTGCGTCAAAGGAACGCTTACGCGTTCGCCAGCCGCTGCGACCACTTTGCCCACAGGCGCCTTGATCGTTCCCACATTCGTGACCTTCGCGCCCAGCAATAAGACATACCCGCCAGAAGTCGCTTGAATCGTTCCTTCATTCACAATCTCGCCCGTCGCACCTTGACGAACATCAACGTGCTCCCCCGCTTCAAAATCTGCGTCCGTTATGTCCATTGTCGAAGCCACAAGCCCGGCCACATTGACCTGCGAACCCGCCCCAAAGATCACGCCATTCGGGTTCACAATATAAACCTGCCCGTTCGCACTCAGCCGCCCCATAATCTGAGACGCATCGCCAGCGATAACACGGTTCAACGTCGCCGAGCTGCTGTTTGGCTGCTGAAACGTCACCGAGGCCGATGAGCCAATATCAAAACCGCCCCAATTGATAATGGCCTTATCCGTACTTTGTTGAACCGTCATGGCGCTACCCGCGCTACTTACGCTGGCCTGCCCAGACACGACCGACGGGTTTTGCGGCAACGCTGTCTCCGCAGGCACGGCTGCCTGCGTCAAAGCCAACGGCAATACACTCATCGCCAACAAGAGGGCAGCCAAAAACATCCGCCCGCGCCAACTTCTTTCTGGCACGACAGTTCTCTGCTCCGTTTCCTTGTTAGTTTTATGCATCACCACCTACTTTATTCTCCAATACGACACTTAGAAGCCTCTCCAATCCACCCTTCAAGAACAAGCTTTCCTAAAACTGCATCGAAAGCGATACCCACAAACGATAAGCCTTTTTCACATTTTCTGAATCCGTACCAGACGATGTCAAACCAGGATTGTCCCCTATCTGATGGGCAAAGGTCGTTTTGATCTGGAACCCTTGGTAAACCGCCTCAAGTCCAGCCCCAGCATCCTGCAAGACATAGGATAAGGGCACGCCGTCATTAGTAAAACTTGTTACATAGCGCTGGACCCAACCCACGTCATAAAAAACGCCAAAGCGCATCCCACCGGGCAGGATATACCCTGTTTCCGCTTGAAAAATACCACCATGATCACCCATAGCTTCGCCTGAGCCAAACCCCCGCAAACCGTTTTCGCCACCCAGCGAAATCTTCTCCATCGAATCGAGGTTCTTGACGGCGGCTTGCGCCTTTAAGGCCGTAGAAAAATCGAAACTGTCGATCTTCCCGGTGCCTTTGAACCATTTGGCATTTGCTGTCACTTTTGCAAAAGGACCGTTAACATCGGCCCCATCTTTATCTTGCTGATAGCTTGAACTATTGCCGCTCAAATCGAAAGCACCGAACACCAAAGCAGCATCAGCCTGCACCTGCATATCTTGTGCTATCTTCTGATCATGCTTAACTTGCGCACGAATTTCATAGGCCATTTTATTTGACAACTCGATGTCTTCATCAAAGCGGTCGGTCTGAAACTTCATCAACCAGTCAACACGTCCATCAGAGACATGGTCCTTCCCCGTCACCAAAGGTCTTAAAACGCCCACACCTAACTCAAAAGATTCCCCTTGCGACGTACTGTCTGCTGTTACCTCTTTGATGGCGTTATAGTGCATTGCAGAGGCCCAACCAGCTAAACGAACCCCCCATGCTGAAACAGGCACTTCATAATCGACACGACCGAATAAAACACCAGAACCAAGTTCAGTATGAAAAATATCACCTGTTTTTAAAAGCAAACCACTAAGACGATCCCCGGGAAAAGCAACCTGATGAGCCAAAACTGAACCAAGAAAACGATCTCGTCCAAACGACCTCATGCCGTTATTGTCATAACGCACCAAGGATTGGATCTCTTGATCAGGGTGTTCAGTCATAACAGCTTTTACGTCCATCAAGGTCGGCGTCACAGGTATCAAGGCGAGGCGTATGGCATAATCCCCCAAACGCAAGCGATGCTGTATCTTCGCATCCATTTCGATAAGGTTGATAATGTCACCACGAGAAAATGCGCGCATAATATCTGATTTGATGCTTTCACGTGTTGCTTGTGAAAGCGTTTTCCCCTTTGGATCTTCGATAAGAACCTGCCGCACTCCAATCTCTTGAATCTTCAAGATCAACACACTGGGGGATCCAATCCCGCCTTGCGGAACAACACTAACCGTGACATGGGCAAGGCGTCCGCTTTGCAAAAACAAATCCCAGATGTCTCGACGTAATTTTATAATTTCTTGTTGTGTGATTTTCTCTTTTTGATAAAAAGTTTTCTTCGCCAGAGCATCGATTTCACTATTGAAACACGGCGATTCAACAAAAACGCTGCCAATCGAAGCCGCCAAAACTTCTTCATCGGGAACTGGTTTATCCAAAGACCAGACAGGTTCAACATCTAGGCTAGGCAAAGCACCAACACGAGGCGTTTGAGCCGGTAATTGCTTCTGCGCCTCCTCATCAGGCGAGGTTCGTTGCAGATATTCTCCCCCTTCGCGTTGACGACGATCCTCACGCTCTCGCTCGAGCCTCATAAGATCATCTTCAAGTGTACGAGACAAGGCTCCAGCGTCAGGCCCCACATGGACGGCCTGCGCTTGAATCGTCCCTGAGTATAAACTGAAGATCAGCGCACAGATCACGAAAAGGGGTTCCCGAAAAATCCCTATTCTTCTGGTAAAATCAAAGCAACACATTAGCCGTCATGACCTATAAAAGCCTTGCCTTTCCTCAGTTCACACGTATCAAACACAGCACGTTCACACGACCACTACTGACACAACGCTGCAAAGCAGCTGTTCTGCTGATCAAACGTCACCCCTTCAACAAGCCCATGTCAAAATCACATCAGGCGCTTAGAAACTGCTCGCTTAGAAACCGCTCAAATCCATTTTCTTAATATCTGGATTTTTCGAGTCCTTCTCATAGCTAAGAGAAACAACTGCGATCCCATCGATGTTGGCGGCCAAAGCTTCATTCGCGTCTTTTGAACCTTTCTTCGCATCCTTGGGTTTCATCATCTTGACTGGCGAAGCCAATAACGTCACAGCACTTCCCGACGGGTTTTGCCCCCTAAAGAAAATGATCGTGTTGTCTTCACCTTCTTTGGCCTGGCTCATCACACGGTTCGTAATCGTTTCGTTTTTACCCCATGAACCTTGACTAAAATGCCCGGCCAAGCCAGCAATCCCTTGCATCGCAACGCCACGCGTTTCCATAGTTGTTCTTTCAGGAAAACGCCAACTGACAATAACTTGTGTCAAGCAATTGCATTTACTGCCGAGCACATAACTGACTTCGGCAGGCAAACTCAGCGGCTCAAAACTTTTCAGATCAACCGACAAAACCGTAACGCCAGCCGTCTTATCAATATTCTTTTTAACCTGCGCGGCACTGACCTTCAGATCTTTTTGCGCGGCCTCGGCAACTTGTGCTTCTTTTTGGCCAAACTCAGCACTGCGAAATCCGGTTATCTCCATCGCTTGAGCTCCGCTCGCCCAAAGGCACATCACACTCAGCGCTGTAAGAATTTGTTTCTTCATCTCCCTCTCCCTCATTTTTAGTCTTTTATGTAAGCCCAAAAGGGAGGCCCCTTCATCGGTCCTCCCCCTTCTAAAACACTGAATTATTACTGATAGCTATTCACTTAGCAAACCGGTCGGTTAACGAAGAGAATCAATGCTAAATCATCTGTCGGTTAACTATGGGGGAACTCAAGCGCATGCGCAAGAAACTTTGAACAATAAATGTAAGGATAAACTGCTAAACCTTTCAAAGAGAGCACCGGGAAAATTGATCCAGCCATCATTTAACGATGAATCTCTTTTTATGGCTCAAAACAGCCCTTGACCCTGCGAAGGTTAATTTGATGAAACAATTGCTCCCTCTTGACACAAGAAGGAACAGAAGGGCACAATCAACCACACACGAATAGACAAGATAAGTTTGTTTTACGTCATTATTTATATAGTTAATTTAGGAGATCTCTATGAACTTCTACAGATTTGCTTTAATTACTTTGCTCACCTTCATCGCCATCCCCGCGCAAGCTGGCCCGTCGGCAATGGACAGAATTCAGCCAACATTAGATCTCGAAAAGAAAATCGCATACCAGCAAGGGCAATTTGCTACGCTCTCTGAACGCTGTGGAACGGACGTTGATCGCAAAGTTATTCATGGTTCAGTTAAGGCGTGGCGCACAGAAACATTCACCAATTACAAAGGCACATCTGCTGAATTGAAACAGCTTGAGGATTCTTTTGACCGCGCTCAGGCAGAAGTCGTGGCTGATCCAAACGCTTGTGTCGGCTGGGACAAACAAGTGTCGGCAACAGTCCGTAGCATTCGACAGCTCGCGCAATATGGCAATGCGGTTCAAGTCAAGCAATTGGAGCGCTAAACCAAAACGCATTCATGCCGTACAAAAAAACCCGCAGCTTTCACTGCGGGTTTTTTTGTTGGGATCAGCTTGCCTGCTTTAGAGACGGCGCAAAGATCCATTCGCATAACGCCACACGCTATTCAACGCAACGTCATTAAAGCCGTTTTTAAAGTTGATGTATAACAAGTGATTGTGCACGCTTGCCTCAAAGACATCCGAGCAATTACCAATTTCTTGAGGCCCAACAAACGTATTGTTACTACGCAGAGTCAACAAGAAATTACGATGTGAGCATATCCCATCGCCGTTGGACGTCGTAATAATGACGGCATCCTCATTACCCAAATTAAATGTCCTAGAAATTTGGGGGAAGTTCGGTTGATTTTTAGCAAACAGAACTGGCGCACCGTTCAGCGTGATTGAGAAATTGCTGAGGGAACCTGCACGGTCTTCATGGACATCAACTTTAGCAAATCGACTGGGAATACTGTACATATTCGCAACATGCCAACGATTTCCCCAATCAACGATAGGACTGTGCATCTCTGCACGTGAACCGATATTATAGTAATTGCTATAGCCGAGATAAGCATTTCCATAATATGAGGAGTTACGAACGCCATAATCCATACGTATCAAAAGATTCGCTGTTTCAGGTGTCAAAACGCCGCTTACAATCAATCCGTTGTTACGTTGAAACTCTTGAAGAGCGGCTCGTGTAACAGAACCAAGAATGCCGTCATAACGATCCGCAAAATAGCCTAGCTCCGCGAGTTGCATTTGAGCTGTGCGAATTGATTCTGAACTTTTAAGAGCTGTGGCATGAGCCGATGAGGTCGAAACAAGCGCTGCAAGAACACAAGCACAGGTTAAATATCGCATAGATTTAGACATATAAAATCTCCCGTAAATTTGATTATTTTCATAAAAGACTGGTTCGTTATTGATTGTGAGAGTAACACACATTTCTTTTTTTATGATTAATGGACTCTTTACAGAGAATGAAGAACCTGTAACCATAACATTAATTTGGGATCTTTTTTCCCGTGTTTGATCGCCCCGCCCTCGAAAGAAGGGACGGAAATATAAACAAAAAAAATGACTTCACCTATCGCAGTTCAAGAGTTAGGAAATAAAAAATTAAGGGGCTGTCATTGCAAGCCCCGCTTTATCGGGGCGCGGCAACGTGTCTCGGCGTAGCTTCTTAGCGAAGACGACGGATCCATCATCAACACGTAAAGCTTGGCGCAGGCTTCCTCATTCGGTGCTGGATCCCCCTACGCTCCAACGGTGCTGCGGCGGGACATGTCGCCACGGCCCTCAAGGGGCCTCGCGATGACGACCTTTTTTTGATCGTCGGGCCAACTTTTGAAGGGAAAGTCGTATATTCTCATTTGGCGGCAAATAAAATCCGCTAGCAGACTTCTGAAAATTTTCCCCACCCAAGCCTAACGCTGCAAAAGCATCACAAGCTTAAACTTGATAAGGCCTTACCACCCCTTCCCTTTATGATCATTTCTGATTAGTCTAAAAGACTCACATTCTTTGTGCCGCTGTTCAACAAGGGGACCTGTCATGATCAAAAAACTCGTTTTGGGACTTATTGCGCTCATTACCGTCATAATTGTTGCTGTTCTCGTTTTAGGGAGCAACATGGACTCCATCATCAAAGCCAATATTGAAAAGTACGGGACTGAGGCAACGAAAGCCGCCACCACGCTTAATAAAGTTCAAATCTCACTGACGTCTGGCATGGGCACGCTTGAGGGATTTATATTAAGTAACCCGGCGGGGTTCAAATCCGACAGCGCCATGAGGTTTAACAAAGTCGCTATCGAACTTGATACAAAATCTGTTGTAGGCAACGGCCCCATCGTCATCCGCAAAATCTTGATCGATGCGCCAGAACTGACCTATGAAGTTCTCAAAAACGGCGGATCTAACCTGCAAACTATTCAGAACAACATCAAGGCCTATGCCGCCTCTTTGACGGGCCCTGCCCCGGCGACGAAAGCCCCCGCCGAGCCAACCACCGCAGCAACCAGCAAGGACAATGAACGTAAACTCATCGTTGAACATCTGACCATCAGCAATGCCAGAGTCAAACTCAGCCATGAGCTTTTGGCAGGAAAAAATCTAGTAGATGCGAAAATCCCAACGATTGAACTGTCGAACATCGGCAAGAACAGCGCTGGTGTAACGGCAGCCTCACTAGCGCAAATCATCTTGCAAAAGTTGAGCAACAAAGCCATGGAAATCGGCCAAGCCAATCTTGTAAACGAACTTCGTGATCAGGGCCTTGAATCACTGAAGGGTGCCGTTGAACAAAGTGGCGTTGGCAAAGCCATCGGCAACATCTTCGGAAAATAATAATCGTTCTCAATAAAAATCCCTGCGGCGCCAAAGGGAACCGCAGGGATTTTTATAGGATCGTCAACGATACCTACGCCAGCTTTTCTGCAACGTAAGCGCGCACCTTATCAAGAGCAACACGTTCTTGTGTCGCCGTGTCACGATTACGGATTGTGACGGCTTGATCCTTAAGCGTTTCACCATCCACTGTAATACAAAACGGCGTGCCGGCTTCGTCCATACGCGCATAACGTTTGCCGATAGATTGCTTGGCGTCGTACTGGCACGTATAGGTTTGGCGCAAATCCATATAAAGCTTTTCAGCAATTTCCGGCATGCCATCCTTGTTCATCAACGGGAAGATGCCCAGCTTGATCGGCGCAAGACTTGGCTTGATCTTCAACCATTCCGGCGAAGCGCGGCTCTCGTCATATTGATAGGCTTCAGACAAAAGCAAAAGCACACCACGTGTCAAGCCGCTGGCAGGTTCAACAACGTGAGGCACATAACGGCGGCCAGCTTCCTGATCGATGTAATCAAGCGTCTGCTTACTGAACTCGGAATGCTGTTTCAAATCATAGTCCGTACGATAAGCAACGCCTTCAAGCTCGCCAAAACCGGGGGCGGTAAACGGCCAGCGATATTCAATGTCCGAAGTGCCCTTGGAATAATGAGCCAGCTCATCTTCAGGAATAACGTGACGGTAAAGATTTTCCTTCTTACAGCCGATGCTCTCCCACCAGCGCATACGTTCAGCAACCCAGAATTCATACCACATCATGCCGTCTTCCGGCGCGCAGAAGAATTCCATTTCCATCTGCTCGAACTCGCGAGAGCGGAAGATAAAGTTGCGCGGCGTAACTTCGTTGCGGAATGACTTGCCAACCTGCGCAACACCGAAGGGAGGCTTCACGCGTGTCGTATCGATAATGTTCTTATATTGCAAGAAAATGCCTTGCGCTGTTTCGGGGCGCAGATAGACTTTGCTCGCTTCATCTTGCACAACGCCAGCATGTGTTTCGAACATCAGGTTGAACATACGCGGCTCTGTCAAATCGCCACCACATTCTGGGCAAGGAGTTTGAAGGCCCGTAATGTTCTTCTGTTCAGTTGCAAGATAGCTAAGCAAACTGGCCAATGGCAACGATTGGGTTGCATTTGCCTTCATATCCTCCGCAAGCCCCGACAATGTGATGTCTGGTTTTCTGACGAAGGCAAGCCCTGGGGCTAGTTTCTTTCCTTTACGTTGAGCCCATTGAAGCGCCTTGGCCGCATCAAAAAGGACAGCCTCGCCCATCATTGCATCGACACTCAATGTGTCCGTTGCAGCAACTTGCATAGCTTCAGCAAAAGACAAGGCCCATTTCGACTCGCGCATAAGATCTGGAACGTGATCAGCACGAAAAAGTTTCTTGCAATGACGGCAGGTCTGCATCGGATCGGCAAAACCGCCGACGTGGCCAGATGCGTGCCATGTGCGCGGATGCTGAATGATCGAACTGTCGAGACCGACAATGCTGAGCGGTTTGCCATCAGGACCCAACGGGGGACACTCAACCATATCGTGCCACCACTGGTCGCGCAGGTTATTCTTAAGTTGGCAACCGAGTGGACCAAAATCCCAAAAACCGTTGAGGCCACCATAAATCTCTGAAGCTTGATAGATAAATCCACGGCGCTTGGACAAAGAAACAATACGGCTCATCAATGAGGTTTCTGGCTTCGACATTTGGTACTTCCCATGTTGCAAAAAGTCACTTCCGCACGCGCCCCCAACGGACCCTGCGAGCCTTCAGCTATAACATGGTGATTTCAATCAGTAAATGACGGGTTTGCTGGAAAGACGACTTTTAAATTACGAAAGGTGAATCCCGATAGATTGGGTCGGACAGCGTTTTTTATCACGTCTTGATAATTCGCCCTGCTCCTGCTTATTCACCGTTGGAACAAAAGAAATGGCAAGATTACGTCCTTCCCGATAGTCCGAATAAAGCATAGGCTCAGCTCTACCGGGAACATAAAGAGCTACGCGGTTCCTTGGATTACCCTTAGACGTAAAAGAAATCCCCTTAAGGGTTGCCTCGCCCTTAGCTTTATAAAGGGCAAGATCAGCGTTTTCTTTCATTTCTTCTGGCGATTCCCCGTCTGCTAATACAGCACCGCCGATACTTGATGTAATGGGAATAACTGTCTTAGCCTCATCGTTTAGAACGAGCAGGTTTGATTCAATCATCTTGCGAATATTTTCTCCGATAACCCCAACAATATCTAATGGTTCTTGGATGCCAGAAGCAATTGAGAGAAGAACGACAAACTCATCGCCCCCAATTCTGGCTATAAAATCTTCCTTACGCAAAGCATCCTTCATCGATTTCACAGCGTGCTTGAGTAATAAATCCCCAGTATCATGGCCATATGTGTCATTAACTCGCTTAAACTCATCCAAATCAATGAAAAGAAGAGAATAGTCCTTTTTGTCTGCCGCACGACGGTGGGGATTACTTTTTCCAGATTCCCTTTGTTCAACAATGGCATTAAGCCGATGTTGAAAAGCTAAAAGATTAGGAAGACCAGTCAATGGATCCGTCATGGCCAATTGAGCGGCCTGCGCCGCCTGCGCCTGCGCCCGTACATACGATGCATTGAGTGCAGCATACTTCTTCGTCGATTGAATTGCAGCGACTCTGCCACGCAAACCTTTGGGAGACTTACCAATCAATGTGTATGCCTTTCTAGCAAATTAGCCCCTAATTATATCTGAATATAATGAATCTACAGTAACTATTGTTATATAATAGGCCGCAAGCTTCGATTTTAATCAAATATTAATATTTCGTTGGCGCGATGTAGCACATATTTTTGGTTGCGGTAAGGAAAAAGTAATAACGAATATGTGGGTAAGCACTTCGCACTTGCACACAGTATATGGTGCAGTGCAGCACAAGAATTTGCCTAAAACATCATGATTTCATTTGTATTTTGTGATAAACGAAACTATGAGATCGAATGAAATAAAGAAGTCGTCACCCTCCGCTTTTGACCCCGTCCCTGTGATGACTATAGCATCGGAGTATTTTAATGAAATCTTCTGCAGTCCGCTCACAAATCGACCCTCAAAACCCGAAAGACGCCATGAACATGAACGTTCCGCCCTTCAAATTTTCTACTTGGCAGCATCAAATCAATTTACGCGACTTTATTCAGACTAATTTCGTTCCCTATGAAGGCGATGAAAGCTTTCTCACCGAACCAACACCACGTACGCGGGCGCTATGGCAACAGGTCATGGAGCTTATCAAGGCCGAAACGGCCAAGGGTGGTACGCTGGATATGGACACCTCGGTCGTATCAACTATAACCTCCCACGCCGCTGGCTATATTGATGAATCACTGGAAGAAATTGTGGGTCTCCAAACCGATAAACCATTCAAACGCGCCTTAATGCCTTTTGGTGGGTTCCGGGTAGCTGAAGATGCACTGACAGCCTATGGCTATGAAATCGCCCCCGAGGTTCGTGAAGTTTTCACAAAATATCGAAAAACCCACAATGAAGGCGTTTTTGATGCTTACACCTCCACAATCAAAAAAGCACGTAAGGCGGGCATCGTTACAGGACTGCCCGATGGGTATGGTCGTGGGCGCATCATTGGCGATTATCGTCGCATCGCGCTTTACGGAACCACGCGCCTGATCGAAGACCGCAAGCAACAGATGGCGCTTCTTGACAACACCATCAACGAAGAAACCATACGCCTGCGCGAAGAAATGTCCGACCAGATCAAAGCGATCAAGGATATGGAAAAGATGGCGCAGTCTTATGGCTATGACATTCGTCGCCCAGCCGTATCGGCACAGGAAGCCGTGCAATGGCTCTATTTCGGGTATCTCGCCGCCGTCAAAGAACAGAATGGCGCGGCGATGTCTCTGGGGCGCGTATCTACGTTCCTTGATATCTACTTCGAACGCGACATGAAAGCGGGTCTTCTCGATGAAACGCAGGCGCAAGAAATTATTGATCATTTCGTGATGAAGCTGCGCATGGTTCGCTTTGCCCGCACGCCCGAATATAATTCACTGTTCTCTGGCGATCCCACATGGGTAACGGAATGCATCGGCGGTATGGGGGAAGATGGCCGTCCATTGGTCACGAAGACCTCATTCCGCATGCTCCATACGCTAACGAACCTTGGCCCCGCGCCCGAACCTAATCTGACCGTCCTTTGGTCCGAACGCCTCCCCAAGGGCTTTAAAGATTTCTGCGCCAACACGTCGATCCAAACAAGTTCAATCCAGTACGAAAACGACGACGTTATGCGTCCTTATTGGGGCGATGATTACGGCATCGCCTGCTGCGTGTCGGCGATGCGCATTGGCAAGCAAATGCAGTTCTTTGGGGCTCGCGCCAATCTGGCGAAGGCGTTGCTATATGCCATCAACGGTGGAAAAGACGAAATGAGCGGCGATCAAATCGCGCCCGCTTTCGCCCCCATCACAGGTGATGTTCTGAACTATGACGAAGTTATGGGTAAGCTCGATACCATGATGGAGTGGCTGTCACAGGTTTATATGGACGCGCTCAACATCATCCATTTCATGCATGATAAATACTGCTATGAAAAAATCGAGATGGCACTTCATGATCGCGACATTCTGCGCACCATGGCTTGCGGCATTGCTGGTCTTTCCGTTGTTGCGGATTCGCTCTCGG
The DNA here is from genome assembly GCA_028691835.1 of Alphaproteobacteria bacterium. Classification (GTDB taxonomy): domain Bacteria; phylum Pseudomonadota; class Alphaproteobacteria; order UBA9219; family UBA9219; genus UBA8914. Next base: position 13,360 of record JAQUYN010000011.1, read on the forward strand.
CCATTAAATTTGCAAAAGTAGGGATCATCCGTGACGAACGGGGTCTTGCTACCGACTTCACCATTGAGGGCGAGTATCCACAATACGGCAACAATGATGATCGTGTGGACAGCATTGCCGTGTCTTTGGTCGAAAGTTTTATGAACAAGCTACGCGCCAAGAAAACCTATCGCAATGCCGTACCGACCATGTCCGTTTTGACGATTACGTCCAACGTCGTTTATGGCAAAAAGACAGGCAGCACGCCCGATGGACGCAAGGCCGGTGAACCCTTTGCACCGGGGGCAAACCCGATGCATGGTCGCGACAAAAAGGGTGCACTCGCTTCGTTGATCTCCGTCGCCAAGCTTCCTTATGAATATGCACAGGACGGTATTTCCAACACCTTCTCCATTGTTCCAGAAGCTTTAGGTAAAACAAAGAATGACCGCATCAACAACCTTGCGGGACTTCTGGATGGCTATTTCGGGCGCAACGCGCATCACATAAACGTCAACGTTTTTCAACGCGAGACGCTTCTTGATGCCATGGATCATCCCGAAAAATATCCGCAACTGACCGTCCGCGTTTCCGGCTATGCCGTCAATTTTATCAAGCTGACACGTGAACAACAGATGGATGTTGTGAACCGCACATTCCATCGGTCAATGTAAAAAGGAGCATTTAGCATATCGCATTTGATATTGTGGGAAAAACCCTTCTATCAATTTCGATTGCTAAACGTGAAATGCCAAATGCCAAATACTCAAGAAGGCTATATCCACTCCGTCGAAACGGCAGGCACCGTCGATGGACCGGGCATGCGGTTTGTCGTGTTTGTTTCTGGCTGCCCGATGCGTTGTTTATACTGCCACAATCCAGATACGCGGAATATGAAAGACGGCAAACTGACAAGGGCAAAAGACCTCGTTGCCGAAATTATGGAATACAGCGATTTCATCAAGCGAACTGGTGGCGGCGTAACGATAAGCGGCGGCGAACCTCTGTTCCAACAAAAATTTGTCACAGCCATCCTAAAAGGCTGCAAAGAACATGGCCTTCACACCGCCGTGGACACATCAGGCTATCTGGGCAAGATGATCAAGCAAGAATTGCTCGACCTTACCGACCTTTTCCTGCTCGACATCAAGTCTTTTGATCCAGCGACCCACGAAAAGGTCACGGGCAAAAAACTAGCCCCCACTCTGGATTTTGCGCGACATCTCGCCGCCATTGGCAAACCCATGTGGGTACGATGCGTGATTGTGCCGAACCTAACGGATGACCTTGACGTTCTAGGCAAACTTGCTGATTTCCTCAAGGAACTCGGCAATGTCGAGAAGGTGGAAGTTCTTCCTTTCCACAAAATGGGCGAAGCAAAATGGGAGGCGTTAGGCCTAACATATCAGCTCAAAAACACCCAGCCCCCCTCTCCTGATCTCATTCAACATATCCACGAGATTTTCGCAGCTCGTGGATTGAGTGTGGTCTAATACCAACAGCCCTATGAAATGATGGTGTGGACGGCTTCCCCCCGAACGGTATCGATGTACCATAACCCGAGTTATGGGTTTAACACACTGATAAAATTAAGAACGGTGTCATTGATTTGGCCTTATACCAACCCTCGAATGAAAGCATCCAATCAGATCACGAGCGGTTGCGAGGAGGGATCCTCTCGCCGGACAGACCTCTCCTTTAAAAACAAAGCGCCCGTCCGGCGAGAGGATCGCGAGGCGCAGAATGAGTGATTAAGAGCGGCCCTTTCAATGAGCCCGTTCATAGGCCCGCTGGTATAACCGTCTGCTAGAGCAGATCGCGATTACCCCCGAACCGCTCTAAATTGACATCATGGCCTAAACAAAACCCCTGCCCGGACTTTCGGCCAACGCGAGATGTCCGAGACAGGGGCTTTCGTTAAGTAAAAGAAAAGCGCCCCGAAAGACGCTTACCACATTACTTCTTTTTAGCCGCTGTCTTCTTGGCAGGGGCCTTTTTTGCCGCTACTTTTTTCACAGGAGCCTTCTTTTTTGCTGCAGGCATCATATCCTCCAAAACATTAAGTCTGTTGTGTGATAATTGGTCCGATAAGGGACCGTTGCCCACCTTGACCCAAACCAGTAAATAACGACTCAGTTGGTTCATATCGAATGGGCAATTATTTATTTCATGGACTTTACTAACGAGTGGTAAACAAAATAGGTAAACGCCAAAAATGGCAATAAGTCGTTTTCTTTGCCCGAAATATGTATTATGAACAAGACCTCACGCACGCGTGGGCCTGTAGCTCAGTTGGTTAGAGCGGTCCGCTCATAACGGATTGGTCGTAGGTTCAAATCCTACCGGGCCCACCACTTTTTGGCTTGTACAAACCGGACACATAGATAAAGTTATGGAAACCGACGCAACCGTGTCAATCATGAGCATGTGCTACATGCAGGCCTTCATTGGACTCGCGCAAAGCTGACATCAAGTATGAGTGGAACTTATAGGGATCGGCGACATGATCAATAGGCGAAATTCCTCCGCCTGTTCCCTTGACCATCAGCGTTCCATATCCTAACAACCGCCCCATCACAGATTGATCAATTGTCGCACCTTCAACTTTTGTCATCATAAGCTCATAGCTCGTCGTTGCGATAAAGCCATGCTTGGCAATGACACGCTGATCCGTGACAACAAGTTCAGTCGAGAGTTGACGTATAAAGCTAAACACGAGATCCAGTGCGCCAAAGAAAATTATGGCAATAGCAATATATTTGATAGGCGTTTCTAGATGGTGGGCAAAGTCCTCGCCAATAACAAGCCCCACAAGATCTTCACCTACATGTCCCAAAAGAGCACCCAAGAATGTCGTAAAAATACCAGTCCTGTAAATAATCCAATGAAGCTGGGCTGAATAAATGATCCTCTCATTCGGCTGCATTGCTCGCTTGACGTAAGAACTCATAGGGGGCCCCTCATGTAAAAAATGTCATCAATCTTCAAGAGCCGCGAGATAATGCTCAACCTCTAAAGCGGCCATACATCCCATGCCAGCGGCGGTTACGGCCTGACGATATTTCTTATCTTTAACATCACCCGCAGCAAACACACCATCAACATTTGTGGCTGTTGAGTCGGGCTTGGTAAGGATATAGCCCTCGCCATCCATCTCAACCTTACCCTTAAAAACCGAAGTCGCAGGAGAATGACCAATAGCAATGAAAACGCCATGCGTCGGGACGACCTGCACCACGTCCGTTTTGACATTACGCACAGCAACCCCCGTCACACCACGCGATGGCGTGTCTTCGCCCTTAATCTCTTCGACAACAGAATCCCAAATAACCGTGATCTTGGAATTTTTGGCCACACGGTCACGTAATATCTTCTCTCCACGGAACTCATCACGGCGATGAATAATCGTCACATGATTGGTAAGTTGAGCAAGATAGAGGGCCTCTTCCATCGCAGAGTTACCACCGCCGACAACAACAACATCTTTGCCGCGATAGAAAAAACCATCACACGTTGCGCAACCAGAAACGCCATAACCTTGATAGTAAGCTTCGCTGTCAATCCCAAGCCATCTGGCTTGCGCCCCGGTGGCGATAACAATACTGTCAGCAATATAGACTGCGCCTGAATCACATTTGCACGTAAAAGGCTTATGTGCAAAATCAACATCCGTGACCATATCATTCACTAATACCGACCCAACGCGTTCGGCCTGCGTCGCCATTTGTTCCATAAGCCATGGCCCCTGAACAGGCTCGGCAAAGCCGGGGTAATTCTCGACATCTGCTGTGATAGTCAATTGGCCGCCGGGCTGAAGGCCCTGAATGACGGTCGGGTTCAGATTTGCACGTGCTGCATAAATAGCTGCCGTGTATCCGGCAGGTCCAGCGCCGATAACAAGTACCCTTGTATGAATAGGTTGCATGTGCATCACACCTTTTCCATTAAATTAGAAAAACCTTGTAAACTTAGCATATCAGTCGAGCGATTATATTAAGCTGCAGGCAACACTCAAACCATGAGGACAAATATGCTCGACATTTTTCCGGTAAAACACATTCACCCCAAGCTCCTGAGAATCATCGCTGTACTCTTTATAGCCTTTGCCGCGCTGACAGGCTATATGCTTGATAATTATCACGCAACTCTCTTGAAAGAGAGACAGGATAAGACACACAAACTTGTGGAAAATGCCTACAATCTGATCTCATACTACCATGCAAAAGGCGAGGCAGCAGAACTCACAAAGGATCAAGCTCGCCATTATGCCCTCGATTCGATTAAGCAATTATCATCGGACCAAGATGGGTATTTCTGGGTTATGGACACTCACCCCAGCATGATCATGCACCCTATCCAACCAGAACTCGATGGGCTTGACCTAAAGAATTATGTGGGCCCTGATGGTAAAAAACTGTTCTTAGACATGGTCATTATTGCTGAGACACAAAAAGCCGGATTTATTGAATACGCATGGACAAAACCTCATGCGCCAGTTGACCAACTATACCCCAAAGTATCCTATATCAAATTGTTTGAGCCATGGGATTGGATCGTCGGATCGGGCGTCTATATCGATGATGTTGATTCTGCCTTTATGAATGCCGTTTACGTTGCTTGCGGACTGAGCGTCTTTATCTTGTTATTCATTTTGACACTCGCTCTCACTTTGACGGATGTCCGTCGCCAACGTTAACAACCAGTCCTTCATTCACAACAAAGGCATGTTCACAAATTGATGAACATGCCTTTGTTTTATACCAGCGGGCCTATGAACGGATTCATTGAAAGGGCCGCTCTCGATCGCTCGCTCTACGCCTCGCACTCCTCTTGCCGGACGGAACGCCTTGCGCCTAAAGGAAAGGCCTGTCCGGCGAGAGAATATCTCCTCGCAACCGCTCGTGACCTGAACAGATTGGTTCATCGGGCGGTTGATATTATTCACGGATAAAAAGCTATAGCAATGCCCCATCAAAGATGAGAACGGTCGCAGGGAACCCGTCCTGTGCCAACCTATCCCAAAAACCGCTCTATAAATTGGGCGCCCTTAAACAACCCACTTTGTTAGGATTTGTGTAATTTGCTCCTGACGCAGTGGCTTATTAAGGTAATCATCCATGCCCGCCCGAAGGCACTTTTCACGATCACCAATCATAGCATCAGCGGTCAACGCCACAATCGTGGTATGCATGCCAAATTGCTCTTCGTCTTTACGGATAGCCGCTGTTGATTCAAACCCATCCATAACGGGCATCTGACAATCCATGAAGATAATATCAAATCGTTCTTTACGCGTGGCCTCCAATGCCTCTCGCCCATCGGCAGCCGACGATACGACACAGCCATGTTTTTCAAGGATCTTTGCAATCAACATCAAATTGATTTTCATATCTTCGACGACCAAGGCCTTGGTGCCAGAAAACATATCGGCTCGAATTTTATGCGTATGTCGTCCTGTATGAGCCATGCTTGTAACAAGGGCACGGGTAACGACGGGCATTTTTTCTCCCTCGCGCTCGGCCTCAAGTATCAATTGCATCATGCCCCGAAGATGGTCGGGATAAAATGGCTTAAGAAGAAATCCGTCAAAACGATTATGACCGGCATATTCACTGGTAATGAGTAATCCATAGACGGAAATCAGGAGGAAATAGGGGGGCTTGAGTTCTGGGTCAGACAAAATACGCGTCACAAGTTCCGATGTTTCACTACTCTTCAAGCGGTAATCACTTATGAAAAAACGATACGGATCACTGGCGGTGGAGGCCTCATAAATCATATCCTTAGCGGCAACCAATGACGGACATGTATCGACGCGCATACCCCATTCTTCAAGATACCTTTTGATAAGTTCACAGGAAATCTGATTATCATCAGCCAATAGAACACGGGCTTTTTCTAACGAAACCTCCGACACAATAAATTCAGTCAAAGGCAAAGACGACACACCAGTGACAACGTCAAAATGAAATTGAGATCCTTTCCCCATCTGACTTGAAACGGTGATCGCGCCCTCCATCAGGTTCACAAGCCCCTTTGAAATAGCCAACCCAAGCCCACTACCGCCAAACTTACGGGTTGTCGCCTCTTCGGCCTGAGAAAACTTGTCAAAAATATAAGCAAGCTTATCATCTGGAACCCCAATGCCCGTATCGTCAATACTGAAGTTTACACGATACTTTGCTGGGGGAATATGCTGGACGTCGATGCGAATAAGAACGTGCCCAATTTCCGTGAACTTAACGGCATTCCCAACCAAGTTGAGAAGAACCTGACGCAAGCGAACAGGGTCGCCACGCATCATACGTGGCGTATGCGGTGGAAAATCAATAAGAACCTGAATAGCCTTTTCTTGTGCGCGCAAGGAAACCAAATCCGTCACGTCCGCGATAACGCTAAAAAGATCAAAATCAATCGCTTCAAGCGTAATTTTTCCAGTTTCAATTTTTGAAAAATCGAGAATGTCATTGATAATCTCAAGCAGATTTTCCCCAGAGCGCCGAATGGCTTCAACCCAACCACGTTGATCATGAGTCAAATCCGTATCCAGCAAGAGATCAGACATTCCCAAAACGCCATTCATAGGAGTGCGGATCTCATGACTCATATTGGCGAGAAAATCGCTTTTAGCTGCCGTTGCTCGCTCTGCCACCTCTTTCGCAGCCATAAGAGCCTCTTGTGATTTTGTCTCCTCAGTCAGCTTTTGAATGGCCGTCTCTTCACGCGTTTTATCCGTCGCCATCAGAACGATTTTTGCAAGATCTCCGTTTGAATAATACACCGGGCGATAACCAAGCGTGACGACAAGTCCCTTACTATGTTCATAAGATAAAGGAGCCAGCGCCATAATCTCTTCAAAGCTTAGCTGACTTCTGCGTGAAAAAGCTATATTCAAAAGCTCAAGAAAAACGCTGCGTGTATCGCTCTTCAGTCGCAGAATATCACAAATATTTTTGTTGGCTGGATTGGTTTCCAAAAGCGTAACACACGCCTTCGAAAACACATCTGAACACAGCCCCTTGTTATCAAAAAACAACAACCCTTGCTCTAGGCTGTCGAGCATGGCGTTGATGGCAATGTTCAAGTCTTCGAGTCTGTAATTCGCATCGTTCAGCTCACCAGAGCTCAGCTCTAGATTACGAAGCGCCATTTTAATGCGCTCTTCGTACTGCTGATAGACAAGCTCGACACTATCAAAAAATGTCGGCATGCACGACAACAGGGGGCCATATTGATCGGCAAGACCGGGGTGACTTGCCGTAAGTTGTTCCTGCAAAGACAAAATACGTTTTTCAGCCTCTTCACATTGAAGAAACTTTATGAATTGTCGAAGAAGTTTGCGTGACCGTAACATCATTCACCCATAGATTCGGTTATGTATGTAATTGTCATCGTCTGGTTGTGCAGTTCTGTTTGCCCCGTACTAACATCCGAACAGATTTCGCCATAAGCATAAAAACCTGCAACGGGAATCTCAGGAAGCAAAGAATCAACAACAGCTTCGATCTCATCGTCAATATCGATACCCAAAACGACTTTCCTTCCGACAAAGCTCACGAGCAAAGCGCAGCCGCCCTCTTCAGGCCCGGCATGCGTGCGCAAAGCCTCCGCCGCAGCTTGCGCGGCTCCTTGCGTTAAAGCCCCAGTATCGGCATGCATTAGGCAGACCTGTGAGCCCTCTTCAATATTACCGGCGAGAATAATGCTTTCTTCATCATGATTGATATTGAGGGCGCTGCGGATCACACCCGACGTTGTGCGATCTTCTCGCAAGATTGCAAAAGGATAGGAAAGCCCACTGGCCGGAAGATTCCGGGCCTTATCCCCCAAATATTTTTTGTAAAGCTGAAGCGCCGGTTTGTTATCAAGCTCATAAAGAATATTCTTGTCTGCTTTCGTCACACGACGTGCCGGGCCAAAAGGACGCCAACCGCCTTCGGAACCACAACTAACAATAACATGATCCCCATAAAGCCCCACGGCAACAGCATCGCGAGTTGAAACTTTGCCATTCAAAAATGTGTACGTCTGCTTAAAACTAACCTCATCTGAGGCAAGACCACCCACGAGCAAAACATGTCGGCCAAGGATATTACTAAGTCCCTCGATAATCGCGCTTCCGTTCACGTCGATGCCAGGCGCAAAAACGACAACAGACTTAAGTTTGGGCCCCATAAGCATGTCGGCCAAAGCCTCGCCTGACAATAAACAATCTCCCATTGTTGGAATAGGACAATGCGCTACGCGAACTTCCGTATGAGCAAAAGCGATAGACAGAATTGAAAAACCACCCTCCAATACGCCCTTGTTCGCGATCTCTCCCGCTGTCGAACAGCCGATGATACAAAGGTCTTTCGACACTTCAATAAGCCGACGCATAAAATCATCATCTGAAAACAAAACTGGGGCCGCAAAGAAAAATGTCACGGAAGGAGACAACGCCCGAACCTTACCAAAAGCTGCTTCTAATTCTGTCTTTGTACCAACAAGCGACAAGCTTTGCATGCAGGGGAACTCCAAATAGGGCGGATTTAAAACTCACTTCAAGTCATAAGCCGACAAGGTTACTTTATAGTAAAAATCGTAGAGATACCCGACCAAGATAAGGGGCAACAAGCCTAAGTAATAATTCAATATACCATCGTGTATTATCCGATCTTACCCCTCAACTCTATTCTGCTGACAATCCAGTTCCTGTACGCCTGTCCGTCACGAAAAGCATCGAAGTCCGCCTTATGAAGATTCTCCTTTTCTTTGCCACAATTTCAGGCCAGTTTGCATAGCATGAAACATTTGATCCTTATATCGACGATCCTGTTGGGCCTTGCTTCGGCAACGCCTGCCTTTGCAAACGACGGAGACAAAGCCGCGCTGAAGCCAGCAAAGCTTAGCGCCGCTGAACGCGCAGATGTCGTGCGCATTGAATCCTATCTCAACGACCTCAAAAGTGTCGGGGCTAACTTTCTTCAGGTCAATGAATCTGGCGCCCTGCGGCATGGGGCCATCTCTATCCAACGCCCCGGCAAAATGCGCGTTGTCTATGATCCGCCCGATAAAGATTTTATCGTTGCCGATGGAAGCTTTGTAAATATCTGGGACGACGAAATGAAGCAACAAACCAGCGTCCCTGTTGGATCGAGCATCGCCGAGTTTATCCTGCGCGAAAACATCAAACTGTCCGGCGACATCGTCATTACGCGCTATGCACGCTATCCAGCCAAGATTGAGCTGAGTTTGGTTTCAGCAAAAGAACCGGGAGACGGCGAGCTGACGCTCATTTTCGAAGATCGCCCCCTCAAGCTTCGCCAATGGCGCGTACTTGATCCACAGGGACGGACGACAGGCGTCAATCTAGAAAATGCGCATGAAGGCGTTACCTTCCCAGAAAATACATTTGTTTTCATATCCCCAAATCTTGGGAAATCAGGAAAGTCCACAAACGCATCGCAAGTCAACTGAACCAGCAATCATGAAAATTGCCACATGGAATATTAATTCAGTTCGACTTCGCCTCGGCCTTATCGAAAGATTGGCGCAGGAATCTTCTCCTGATATTGTCTGCTTGCAGGAAACGAAGGTTATCAACGATGCCTTTCCGCATGAACCCCTGTCCGATATGGGCTATCGCTACCAACACGTCAATGGCATGAAAAGCTATAACGGTGTCGCCATTCTATCGCGCGTTCCGCTGACTAATCTTCGCGTTCGGAACTGGCAAAACCGCGAAGACTGCCGCCACATTTCGGCAATGCTGCCAACGGGGAGCGAGCTTCATTGCCTGTATGTTCCAGCTGGCGGCGATATTCCTGATGTCAACGCCAACCCAAAGTTTGCCCATAAACTTGGATTCATGGATGAAATGACGGCATGGTGGCGCGAACAGCGCACGAACGCGACCAGACCACAAATCCTTGTCGGAGACATGAACATCGCGCCGCTAGAGCAAGATGTCTGGTCCCACAAACAGCTGTTGGATGTCGTGTCGCACACGCCCATCGAAGTTGATAAAATAAACGCCCTGCAAGCCAGCAACAACTGGGTTGATGCGGTACGTCACTTTGTACCCGCCGATCAGAAACTATATTCGTGGTGGAGTTATCGCGCAGCAGATTGGGAAACATCAAACCGAGGACGCCGCCTTGACCATATTTGGGTGACGCCTGATTTAACCGCAGCATTGCGCAGCTTCACCATACTGCGCGAAGCCCGAGGGTGGGGCCCCAAACCCAGCGATCACGTCCCCGTTATGATTGAGCTTCGAGACTGATTAGCAATAAGCCTTGTCCACGCTGCACTTATCCGTCCATGCATTCATACCGCCAGACAAATTCTCAATTTTCGTAAAGCCCTGTTGCTTCAAAAAGCTCACGGCACGCGCACTGCGGTGTCCAGAGCGACAATAGACAACAACACGTCGGTCTTTAGGAATTTCGCTAAGATGATCTGGCAAAGTCCCAAGAGGGATCAAAGTTGCGCCCTTAATATGCGTCGTCTCAAACTCGGAAGGTTCGCGCACATCCAGCAAAAACGGAGGATTCGTCGAACCTAACTGTTCCTGAAGCTCCGAAGCCTCTATCAAAAGCATGTCCGTCCCCTCATCCATTGCAAATCCACTTTGTGAAGCCAACCCAAGCGACAACAAGACAACAACAGCCATCAGGCGAATAAGATTCAACATCACCGCACTCCATTCAAGCAAGTTTCCCATACAGGGCGTCAACGCAACGCAGTCACCCCCCGATTAGCCAAGAAGAATCTTAAATCGGCGACACGAAAAAGGCAAGGGATAAGGCCGAAATGACGAGAAACCATGGGCTTTCTAACACCCTCGTTTTACAGAAACGGCAGAGGGAAGGAAGAGTAGAAGAAAGAATAGACCCAGAAAACTCAAGAAAGAAGTAAAGTCGGGAATGAGAAAGAAACAAAGAAAAAATGAAAAGAAAGAGACAAAGAAAGAAGAAAAGGAACGAGCCGCCTGACAACGTACTACGGCGGCTTTCAAAGTGGTTGGCACATAGTTGGAGCCATGCAACCGCTCTATCCAACCGCGTTTCTTGGTTAAGACACCTTTCGCGGAAAGGGGGCGACCTTGCGGAAAGAGGCCGAGAAATGATATTTTTTCGTTTCCTTCGACTAAAAATTGCACTAGTGTGCGGCGATAAAGCCAATTATGACAAAATCCAAGGCGCGGTGACAGAATGGCTATGTAGCGGATTGCAAATCCGTCAATGCCGGTTCGATTCCGGCCCGTGCCTCCAAGACCCTTGTCCGAGAACCTCCAAGGAAGTACAAAATAGCTTTGAAATCATGGGTTTAACACCCACGCTTCATTTAGTACGATCCAGCAACATCCTACAACATATGCCCCGAAACTGGGGTAAAATTGGGGGTACTGGATTGGACCAAAATGAACCTGACAGACGTAAAAGTTCGCAACGCGAAACCCAAAGATAAGCCCTACAAGTTTTCAGATAGCGGTGGGCTTCATATCCTCATCAAGCCCAATGGCACCAAAACGTGGATACTCAGATACTTCTTCATGACAAAAGAGAAGTCCCTGACCATCGGGCCCTATCCGCTTTACAGCCTCGCTGAAGCTCGCGAGAAACGAGACACCGTCCGAAAGCTTGTGCGGGAAGGCATCGACCCCGCCGAACAAAAAAGGGAACGTCTGGCGGCAAAGCTTCAAGCCAAGGCAAACACCTTTGAGGCTGTTGTCCGTCGCTGGCATGAAGTTCGGCGCGGCACGGCCATTCACAAGCAACGCTCCATGCGTCGTCTTGAGCTGTATGTTCTTCCCAAGCTAGGTTCCCGCCCGACCCGCATGCAAATCAGCAACCCTGTAACTGAATCGATCGTGAATGTAGAAGGCCTCCCGATTGGGGCTCAAAGGACGCTCAGCGACTGGCTACGAGGTGCGGACATACGGGCTTACATGAACCGCCAGACACTCTACAGGCATAAAAAACAGATTTTGGAGCGTACAGGAATCGATATCTCAACCACGCCCTTAACAGACCCGCCAACAATTAACCTCAAAGAGTTGTTGATTACGAACTTCCAGCCCGAACCGATACCGGACTGGGCCATCGCCTCACGCCTTGTGGTACTGCCATAGCATGCGGCACCATGTACGGGGCTTTGCGGCAACGACCGCGGCGGGGTCCCACGGCGGGCTGCCGTGGGTGCGCCGCAACGGGAGCCCTACCCTCACAGAATATGGAACCAGAAAGCGCAGGCTCAGTAACACTGCGCTTTCTGTAACAGACTGTTACACAGCCCTAACCACTCGCCTCGTCCCCACGCCGAGCAAAACGGGACATATAAAGTGCGCGGCACCTTGCGCCGCGCTCAATATGACCTTGCAAGGGGGAAGCGTGGACTATCCACAATCAACCAAGGAACGAAGGGGGGGCGGCAAAGCCCCCCTAATAAAAGAAGGTTTAGTATTTATCCTCAAGACGGTCAAGCAATGTAGCGGCTCTGCTTGGAATTGTCGGTTCCACCTTTGGATCATTATCGCCTTTCATTTTCTCAAGACGCGCTACTGCAGCAGCACAATCCATAAAATATCCAACGTAAGACTTATTCAGAAACTTGTACGCGCCTCGATTAGAACTCACACCTGAACTTTGCAGTGCCTCAAGAAAGTTTATAAAGATTCCGTCATCCTCAGCCGCCTTTTCAACAAGCCTCTTTAATTCTTCTGGATCCCCTAGCTGACGCCAACAGAAAATGATTGTGAGTGGATCTGGTTGTTTCAGAATTCCTTCTATGCCTAAAGTGCGAAATCGTATAATGGCTTGTTCTGCGGCTCCAGTAAGTTGATCTACAGTCAGCCACTCTAATTCAGGGTATGCTGGCCCTTCTTTTATCTTCCCAAGAATAAATCCTTGATCCCTGATCACATAGGCAAGCCAATTTATGCTAGCTCCGTTTTGAACGCGCTCTAGAAATGAAATTGATGACTCTTTTCCTAAAAGCCGTAGTGCAACTCGCCGGACATCTGCTCCATCAAATAATGAATCTTTCTTTCTAGGCACTTTGTCCATCATCTCAGAAAATACTAGCAACAAAGCTTTTTGCTCTTCTATGCGCAAAGAGTTTTTGTGAAAACTCAATCTATCCAAAAAAACATCTAAATAATGGCCTAGAATCTCATGTGGCTTGTTGGATAATTTAAGCAATAATTCTTGCGCCGCTTCTGGGTCAGATAGCAACAAGCTTCTGAACTTCACTATTTCATCATCATCCAACGCGTAGGAGGGTTTTTCAAATGCAAAGTATTCTCTCCAATGACTTGGGCTGCACAATCTCTTTCCTTCCTCAAACTTTTTCAAATCGTCTCGCTCATATCCAAACAAGTCAGTATGCTCACTATCATTCAGGGCCCCCTTAAGCCCAATTATAAATTCAGAAAGATGAATCCGCTTGACTGGATATATACATCGTATTGCCTCTAGAGCATTTTGTAGCTTCTCTCTCTGAACTTCAACATCCCCTTCGTCAGGTCTTCCTCCATCTCTCTCACTGCCAATCGTTGAAACATAGCTCTCTATCCATTCATAGAGCTCTGGGGTTTGCAGTTTGATTAGCTGAAGCCAGACAAAATCGATAAAATCTGCGTTACCTCGAATATACGGCCAGCCGAATCTTATAGCCTCACACAAGCGAATGGCGTCTCTAGGCGTCTTAATGAATGGCCCAATCCATCGATTAATAAGAATTGTCTTTCTAAAGCCTTTTTCTGCACTTTCGTCTTCCACCCCGGACATTTCTTCTGGAAAATCTTTTTGAAAAGATTCAATGACAAATCGACGCAACGCAAAAACCTCCCTAGGTGGAACATGGTGTGTGTACTGAAAAATCTTTTCTAAATACCGCCCCCCATTCTCTGCCCCAAGACTCTTTTGAATTTGCTGGCTCAATATTTTTCTGTCAAAGCAAACCACAAAAACCACAAGTGGAAGATTGGCCACTGCTTTAACCAGACGCAATATCTCCACAGCTTCGTCAGGTTCCAAACGATCTGTATCGTCAATCAAAACAATAATGCGTGTAGTGGGCTGTCTTGCTTTCAGCTTCCGCAAACCTTTTTCTATTCTCTCTTTTGCTTCTTCTAATTCAGCACCGCCCGAAACCGACCATGCGATCAAACTCATAACTCCAGACAGAATTATAAGAAGCACAACAATAATCGATAGCATCAAGTAGCTTATTGAAAGCAACTCTTGATCAAACAATACATAAACCGATGATGAAGCGCCGATAAGATATAAAAACCATATGATAAATTGGACTACAGCTGGAAATGAGGATATGACTTTTTTGGAAGAGGCCGTTGCGGAATCCAATGCTTGGGAATATCGACGGATACGGCTCGACAACCCAAACCAACCTAGCAAATTCTCATGTGCAACCCTCTGGAAATACTCGCAACCTCTAATGCCCCTTTTTTTCTTATAAACAAAAGGGATGTCTCTAACTTTCCTCAAAAGCTGTCCAAAAAACTCTTTTAATAATTTATCCCTTTTACCCACGAGCCACGGATTAAACCTAATAACAACAGACGAGTTCCTTTTCTCACCCTCTTTATCTGAACATCCAAGTTCCTTTTCAATAAAATTGAGAACGGTCGTTTTACCACTTCCCCATTCCCCTTCTATCCCGATGCTATATCCTTCAGCATCAGCTCTTTCTCTAATTGTTTCGGCAATATCTTTTGCCAACTTACTTACGCCAAACACGTCTTCTCCGCATGATGCTTTTGCAGAGTCCCCTATCAGCTTTGGACGTCTAACGATTTTTTGCTGCATCTGCTCCCTCGCTAAATTAATTCTGTCCATAAGAATGGAAAAAACGGCAAGAGTCAAAATCTCATATTCTTCAAAGGGGTATATCTATGGGTATTGAAAATACACGCAAATCCGTTTATAGAATCATTTGAACCAGTTGCGTAAGTTTTTCCGACAAGGCCCGTGCCTCCATTGGACAGTTCATAAACGAGCATTACAAAATCTAAAGCTACCCCAAAAGATTTGGGCGATGGCAAACCTGGCCCCAGCCTCCTCCCCACCACACATACCTGTGGCTTCAGCACGAAAATGACAATGAATGACTGCGACGCAATATCACGGTGAAGTGCTGCGGCGGGGTGCGCAGTAGTGATCTACAGAAGTGAACCGCTCACACACAAGTTACTTTGCGAGGAAAATAGCCGCCCTGAAGCTCAAATTGGGAATCGGCCCCAAGCCCACCCGACAAAACGCTCCCGTAGGCCTATCCGGCGAGAGGATCCCTCCCCGCAACCGCTTGTGACCCGAACAGATTGGTTCATCGGTCGGTTGGTATCAGTGTCCCACGAAGAGCGAATTCCCGCTTTACTGCGAAGCTTACGTCTTCCAGGGGTATTTCAACGTCCACCCAATTTAAAAGGCGAAGGAGGAGCGCACTCTTCCGCCACTCTTTCCTTTTCATCGGCTGCCAAGTCAGATATATGAGATGGGACGTTTCATCAAACTGTTAGAACAGATTCACGTGAACGGTTAGCACATACAAGGTATCAACCTTATCAAGATCTGCTCTATTTGTTTGTCGATCAGATTCACGTGAACGGTTAGCACATACAAGGTGTCAACCTTATCACGATCTGCTCTAGCCCCGACGAAGGAGTCGCACTATTTCTGTTTTTTGTCCTGTTTTTTGGCCTCATTTCCCCTCGATCATCGCCAATTTGCACAGGGTAGATCCGGGAATTTTGCGCGGGGCTCAACCTTTCACACGCGGCCAATGGGAGGCGCTTCACAAGCGACACCGCTTTGCCTCCGTTCTCAATCTGCGCGGCGATAATCCAAAAGCCGGATGGTATAAGGACGAAATCGCATCAGCGTCGGCCCACCACTGCCAGCATGTCAATTTAATGATCAGCAGCAAACGGCTTCCCACACGCGAGTCCTTGCTGCAACTCCTTGATGCTTTCCGGGATCTTCCGCGTCCCCTCTTGATTAAATGCGCGGGAGGCTCTGACCGTACGGGGCTTGCCAGTGCTTTTTATTTTCTGGACAGTCAGGGCGCAATGGCCCTGCCGGAAGCGTGGAAGCATTTGAACCTTATCCCTTATCTTCATCGCCCCAAACCTCAACAGCGATGGATTAAAGAAATGCTTCATTTTTTCAGCCTAACGCATAAGGGCGAGCCTCTTCGCGACTGGATCGCAACCGTTTACAGCGAGGAGACTCTGGGGGCTTATCTTATTGCCCAAAACAAAGGCGATTACTGGCGGCGCGACAAGGAAAGATCTTAAAAGCTTTAATAAGCTTTCCTGCAAGCTCCTTGTGCTATAACATAACGAACAAGTGCAAAACTCCACAGCCACGCTACATACGAAGGCCGCATGACCTTTCATCTCGTTACTTTAAATATTAAAGAAAGCAATGCCCCGCAAGCAACATTAGCGTTCAAAGAACAGCTCGTCCAAAAATACGCCCCGGCTCCCATTATTTTTGGACTGCAAGAGCTTGATATTAATGCCAAGAGATCTCAAAAAATCAATGTCCCGGCTCTGTTGGCGGGCAAAGATGACTATCGTTTTGTCCCCACCATCGAATATGATCCCGACATCCTGAAACCAACGCGCAAATCTGCCAAAAACACGCAGGATCCATGGCTCTATGGCATCGCAATGATCGTGTCCGGGGCAACCATCGCCTCAAGCCACAACATCGCGTTGGGCCCAGACGATGATTTATATTGGCAAACCACGCATGATACTCAAAAATTGAAATGGGATCTGGAACCTCGCAAAGCGATTATCACAGAGGTTCAGCTTGCCAAAGGCTCTGTCTGGATTGCGACAACACATTTGTCCTATCAAGCCGACAGAACAAAACATAGCCCCATTCGCGAACGGCAAATCGAAGCCCTTATCAAGGCGGTCAGCACCGTCGTCCCTGCAAATGCCCCGCTCATTCTATGTGGTGATTTTAATGCGACCAATGAAAATCCTGACCTCTGCGCGCTTGACCAAAGTTTTTCAAAAGCAATTGTTGATCAGCCGACTAAAGTTGTCAAATCAGGTCCCCCAGTTCAAATCGATCATATCTTTTTCCGAAATCTAAAATTAGCGAAATCAACCGAAGTTATCACCACAAGCTTTTCCGATCACAGCGCCGTTATCGCACATTTTAACTGATTTACACGACTTCGCTATCTTCACACCAAACACTTGTCAAATCAGATCCAAGGTGTTTAAATGCGCGAAATATTAACAATTGGGATTAAATCATCATGTATGTCGTCACAGGCGGAACTGGTTTTATAGGCTCATACCTTGCAGCAGTCCTCGACTCACGGGGTGAACGCGTTGTCATTTGTGATTGGCTTGGAACAGAGGACAAGTGGCGCAATATTTCCAAACGTGATTTGGAAAACATTGTTCCCCCAGAAGAGCTATTTGATTATTTAAACGACCACGCTGACGAAGTCGAAGCGATCTTCCATTTGGGTGGGATTTCAGCAACGACTGAAAAAGATGGCGATCTTATTGCAGAAAATAACTTCCGACTCACACGCGATCTGTGGGGCTGGTGTAAAAACAATAAGTGCCGTCTCATCTATGCTTCATCTGCGGCAACCTATGGCGACGGTTCAGCTGGGTTCAAAGACGATGAAAGCATCCATGCTCTCTCAAAATTCAACCCACTCAACGCCTACGGGTGGAGCAAACACCTCGTTGACCGCTGGATCGCACAACAAAAAGCGCACGGCGTACAAGGTCCCAAACAATGCGTTGGGTTGAAATTCTTCAATGTCTATGGACCTAACGAATATCATAAAGGCGGCATGCGCTCTGTTGCCCATCAAATCTTCCCTTATGCAAAACGCGGGGAAGCCTTTTCCCTCTTTAAATCGCATCATCCCGATTATACCGATGGTGGCCAATTACGAGACTTTGTCTGGGTCGGCGATTGCGTTGATGTCATGATCTGGTTCCTAGAAAATCCAAAGATCAATGGCCTGTTCAATATGGGTTCAGGTCAGGCTCGCAGCTTTGCCGACATGGCCAAGGCTGTCTATGTTGCCGCCGGGGCGGAACCAAAGATTACTTATCGCGACATGCCAGAAGAACTTCGCGGCAAGTATCAGTATTTCACGCAAGCGGATATGACCAAACTGCGCGAAGCTGGCTACACGGCGCCTTTCACGCAACTTGAAGAGGGAATTCGCAAATACGTGCAAGATTTCCTCGAAAAGCAAGACCCCTATATATAATCGAAAGCTGTCCCTTTCATGCACCCTCATCTTCATTCTCAGCTTGAGAAAATTGTTGGTCATCGCGTTTTGTGCGTCGGTGATATTATGCTTGATCGATTTATCTATGGTCATGTTGAGCGTATTTCACCGGAAGCGCCTATTCCTGTTCTACGCACAGAACGCGAAGCCGTCACACTTGGGGGAAGTGGAAACGTCGTCCGTAACATCGTGTCATTGGGCGGTCACGTAGATATTGTCGGCGTTATAGGTCATGACCAAGCGGGTTATGATTTGTCGGAACAGTTCTCATCAATGCATCATGTTGTGTCGTATCTTATCACGGATAACGACCGCCCAACGACGATTAAGACTCGGTTTGTTGCGGATGGACAGCAACTTTTACGGTCTGACCGAGAAACATCCGCTTTTCTGTCAGCCGACATGGAAGATCAAACGCTTATGCGCGTACGCGGAGCCATGGACGGCTGCGATGTTGTCATCCTGTCTGATTACGCAAAGGGCGTTTTAACAAACCGCGTCATCGCCGAAATCATTGCTCTTGGAAACGAAAAGAAAAAACCAGTTCTAATCGATCCCAAAGGGCGTGACTTCAGCAAATACAAGAACGCCTATATGCTGACGCCAAACCGAAAAGAATTGACTGAATCAACAGGTCTTTCCATTAAAAATGGAGCAGATGCCGAAAAGGCGGCGCGTCAGCTTATTTCAGAACATAATCTTCAAGGCATTCTCGCGAAGCTTGGAAGTGATGGCGTATGTCTTGTTATGCGTGATAAGCCTGCTCAACATTTTCATACGACAGCAAAGGAAGTTTATGATGTTTCCGGCGCTGGGGATACGGTCGTCGCGACCATGTCGTTATGTCTCGCCGGCAGCCTATCGACCGAAGACAGTGCTGTGCTGGCAAACATTGCGGGTTCAATCGTTGTTGGCAAGGTCGGAACGGCCACCGTTTCCTTGCAAGACCTCGCCAAAGAAATTCGACATGACCAATCCCGGATCAGTGAAGAAAAAATCTTGAACACAGAGCAAGCAAAAGAAGTAGCAGAACGTTGGCGCGAACAGGGAGTCAAGATCGGCTTTACGAATGGTGTTTTCGACCTGCTTCACCCCGGACACTTATCGCTCATTCGACAAGCTCGGGCCGCCTGTGATCGGCTCATCGTCGGTTTGAACAGCGATAGCTCTGCCAAACGGCTAAAGGGGGAAGGTCGTCCCATTCAGAATGAAAACGCACGTGCCGCTGTCTTGGCTTCGCTGGCCGACATTGATAACGTCGTTATTTTCACCGAAGACACTCCCATCGAACTCCTCAAAATTATCCGCCCAGCCATTCTTGTTAAAGGCGCAGATTATACAGTCGATAAAGTTGTTGGCGCAGACCTTGTTGAAAGCTGGGGTGGCCAGGTTATGCTCGCCACACTTGTAGATGGACAAAGCACAACAGCAACGATTGCAAAGCTGAAGGGATGACAAACGCTGTGGAACAGCCCCCGAAGCGCGCAACGGATCGCAAGCTTCTTGAACTGTTAGTTTGCCCGGTGACCCGTACGGAATTGCGTTACGATGCAGATAAACAAGAGCTGGTCAGCGACAAGGCTTCTCTCGCCTTTCCTATCCGCGAAGGAATCCCCATAATGTTGGTTGATGAAGCGCGAAAGTTGTGACTTATACCAATCCGTCCATGAACTGACGTATTGAGGGCGTTGCGCTCATTCACTCGCTCTGCGCCGCGCGATCCTCTTGCCGGACCGAAGAAGCCAAGAAGAACAGACCTTTCCGCTCGGCAAGCGACAAGTGAGGCGCAGAGCGAATGAGGTGGGCTGGCGGGACGACTGGGGTTTTAGCAGATAAAGAGCATATTAACGCGGACAGGATTGCCCGAGGCAATCAGCAAGAAATTTTTTACCAGCATCCGTCGTCACGTCATCTCGATTTAATTTTTCAAGCAACCCGGCGACGTGATAGCCCGCAACTGTAGCCAGTTCCAGCACATTTTCTCGTCTAAAGGGGGCACACACGCCCCCCAATTTTTTGGCAACCCGCCGGAAAGCTGCATAAGCTTTTCCAGCGGCAAGAGAATTGGCATGATTGGCATCAACACGAACAAGAAAAACCGTTCTAACCCTTGCTTCTTTTAAACATGCAATGTTCCTCTTTTCATCTAAACCTTCTGGACTCCACATGCCCTTCATGGTTTCGGCCAAAACAATAAGATTTTGAATGGGTTTGATGGAAGAAAACTCAGCGTCAGCATTTAACGAGGCAACCTTGTCGAACAACCAAGGTAAATCGGCAGGAACATCACCAATGGAAGCCTCGACAAGGAAAGAGCTCTTTGTCTGCATGTCGGGGTACAGTTCATTAACGCCCCAAAAATTGTTGTCAGGCCCGTTGATAACTGCATTGTGAGGGGGCTGTTTGTTAAATCCAAAATAATCATGGAGAACCGGAATTCCATGAGCAACGGCGGGGGCCTCAATTGTTGAAATCAAAGCTATCACATCACCATTCCAATGAAGGCCTGCAATTGCTGTTGCGGATCTTTGCCTCATATGCATAACGACACGAACTCATTCACGAAAAAAGCCTGCAATTCGAAGATTTAGAATGTAAAATAATCGCTTGTTTGAAGGCTCTTCCTTCGGGCGTTGTGGCCTGCGGATAGGAGACTTCGCACGTTGGATCTGGAAGAATCATTGAAAGTGCGGACAATGTGGCCGCTTCAGCGATTGCTGTTTGACCCGACGAAGGCATTTGAAGGCACAAACCGCCAACATACTTTGCAAACCGTTGACATGTTTCCAATTGGGCAGGCTCAAAAGTTGTCCCATAGCTTCCCGTGGGGCAAGCCACGATAAGTGTACGTGTCCCAGCCATCTTAAATGCAGCAATAGTGCATTCTGGAATCTTTGGTGGCAACTGCAAATCACCTATAGAAAAGACCACAAGACCTTTTACCGGAGGCTGCTCAACACGCGCGGCAACACTCGCTTTGCGATTAATCGCTGCGACCTGAAAAATCAGTGAAGAAAAAGACATATCACAAGAAAGACGACAGCGATCTGCTGTGTATTGAACCCCATTTTTAAAAAATAAATTGGTAATGTGATTTATGGCAGATTGGACAATACCTACCTTTGGTTGACGACGATAAACAGCTTCGCCTGCGTAGGGCCATATAGCAAGTTGGGGAATGTTATTTGTAACATATAAAACAAACTTTCGTGCATTCCCCGCCAAAACTTTTTTATAAACGAGACTGAAATCTTGAACCTTCAAAGTATTTTGTGAGCCTACGCCTTCCATAACCAATAAAAAGTGATCCATGACACCTCACCCATTTTAAGTTTGATACGTCCCTGTCACGGTAAGTTTATCACGCTTTTGCAGATTTTTTTGGCTTTTCTTCAACTGCAGGTTGATCCTCTGTCGCGACCGAAGTAACTTCGTTAAGCGCAGCCTCGGCTTTTTGGGTGGGTTCAATCTCGGTAGAAATTTCTAGATCCGTGGAATCTGTGGACTCTTCGCGGGTATCTTTATTGTTCTTCGCGGATCGTCGCATCTTATGAGCCATAACCTGTTCTGTCATAAGTGTCATAGCCGCCGTGGCAAGTCCAAAAAGGGACGTCGCTTGTTCAACAGTAATATTGCTTTCTGGGTTCGTAAGTGGGTTGCGATAATGTTCTTTAATTTGGGCCAACAATTGAAGCAACCGCTTATCAGGGCGGAAATCATTCGCCTCATCTTCAGACAAAACAGCTAGTCGCTTTAGATAGATGCTGTAGGTTCGCTCGTTCTTATTAACCTGCGTCCCCGAAAATGTTTCGTAATAACGTTTCAAGACTAATTCTACGGCGCGGAGCAAATGAACGCCCGCTGCCGTGCCAAGACCAAAGGCCAACGCACGTCCGGCCGTGTTAAACTCCTTCATTGAAGCCTCAGGCATATTCTTACGCATGAGATCCGAAAAACACTGCTGAGCATTTTGTATCAAATCATAGGTTGAATAAATCCCGCGTTTTCCAGCCACATAAGTCGGCGCATAGGTTAATTCCGCAGCCAAAGCATGTTCGAACTTTTCAAGCAATCCGCTGATAAGTGTCAATTCGTGTGCGTCAATACGATCTTCTCCAGCTGGGCGCTTCAACTGCTTTGTATTTTGATCGATATAATATTTGTTAAAAAGATTTCCAAGTTTGTTTAAAAGACGTGTTGCATCATCCTTCGATGTTTCCATCGTATAAGGGTCGCCCTTAATCCAGCCATCAAGAAGAGACTGAGCGTCCGTAATCGGCCCGAACATATCCACCACCCGAGCCGAGCTGTTGCTGAACAATGCGTGAAGCTTCGAGGCAAGTTCATAAAAGCGATAAGGATTCAAATGTTGCATGATAAAATCACTTTGCGTTCGTTAAAGGGCCTTGCCGGAAAAATGTGTTTTGTCCGTCAAACATAACACTTTCCTTATCTTACGGAGTACGCCATTCCGCCTTCTGTCGTCAATGAATCATTATAGTTAATACCTTGTTTCCATGAGGATATATTCATAATTTGCACTAAACGAGATAAAGAATGTAAAAGCTGTGCATTGCAACAATCATCAAGAATCAACCATGCCCAAGCAGACAGAACTTTGGAATCTCAAGATAACCTGCGCCACAGAACAAGAACCCCTTCTTGAAAAAGCCTTTGAGGATGACTGCGTCGCCTATTCGTCACTGTTAACGCCGGACGGGTCAACGCTAAATGTTGAAATTTTATTTCAGGAAAAACCGGACATTAAGCTTCTGCAAGATAAACTGTCGCAAATAAACGCCCTCATACAAACCCCCATCATTCGCTTTGAAATCGTATCAATGGGCAATCTCGACTGGATCAGGGAAGTTGCACAACATCTGGAGCCTATTTCTATCGGTCGATGGACCATTTACGGCGCAGCCTTCCGAGATTCGGCATCTTCTGCTTGCCTTGGCCTGCAAATCGATGCGACATCCGCCTTCGGAACCGGAGAGCATCCAACGACGCGAGGGTGTCTGTTGATGCTTGATGAGCTTCTTGGCAAATCCTCGCATACGGAAAAGTGGAGCATGCTCGATATGGGCTGCGGCTCAGGTATTTTAGCAATGGCCTTTGCAAAAGCCACAGGAGGACAGGCCTTCGGCATCGATATGGATGAAGACTCTATTGAGATTGCCCAAGACAATCTCAAAACGAATAAACTCGTCGATAAAGTTCACATCGCCTGTGGGCTTGGCTATACCCCATCGCTCGTCGGCGCGCATGGTCCATACGACCTTATCATGGCCAACGTTTTTGCCGACCCTCTTTGCGAAATGGCGGCGGACCTGAAACAAAATCTTAAACCCGGCGGACACGCAATCCTGTCTGGCATTCTCAACGATCAAGCAGAGCGCGTTGTGTTGGCACATCTGCAACAAGGACTCGCCCTTCTTGAAAGAAAAGTAGATGGAGAGTGGTCTGTGCTTGCACTCTATCGTCCAGTGGATGCATCATAGTCAAATGATTCAAAACAACACACAACTCCCGACACCCGCCCCCTTCTCTGATCGCTTACAAGACCTCCGCGCACAATTTCGCAAGCTGGATCTTGACGGCTATCTTGTTCCTATGTCCGACGCGTATCAAAACGAATATGTTGCCCGTTCCGAGCGCCGCATTAAGTTTATCTCAGGCTTCACGGGAACTTCTGGTTTTGTCATTGTTTTGATTGATCGCGCAGCGTTCTTCACAGATAGTCGTTATACAATCCAAGCCGAAGATCAAATCCCCCCGGATCTTTTCGAAGTTTACAACGTGTCGCAAAAAACGCCGAATGAGTGGCTTTGCGCCAATCTTCGTTCGAAAATGAAAATTGGGTTTGACCCTAAACTCCACAGCGGGGATCAAGTCAAAAAACTTGAAATCGTTGCGTTGAAACATGGGGCCAGCCTCGTTCCTGTCGAACAAAATCTGATCGACTCGATATGGGTCGACCGTCCAGAAGCGACCCTTGCCCCCATCGTCATGCATGACACAATCTACGCTGGCAAATCCTCATCGCTAAAAAGACACGAGATCGCGAACACGCTTCAACAAGAAGGGCTCAACGCGGCCTTGATTACGGACCCGGCCTCAATTGCATGGCTGCTTAATGTGCGTGGAGGGGATGTTCCCTATACACCTCTCCCTCTCAGCACAGCCATTTTGCGCGCAGATGGCACCGTAGAATGGTTTGTTGATCCAGCAAAAATCACAGCACCCCTTGAACGCGGTCTTGGCACCGAAGTCACGCGCTATGCGCCGTCAGATTTTCCGTCAGCCGCCAAAAGATTGGGAGAGGCCAACAGTCGTGTTCTTGTCGATTCCACGCAAGCCTCTTTCCACATCATTAGCCTTCTCGACCAATGTGGGGCGCATGTATCCTATGGCGATAATCCATGTATTCTGCCTAAAGCTTGCAAAAACACGACGGAAATTGACGGCATGCGCGCCGCTCATCGTCGCGATGGAGCCGCTGTTGTCAAACTCCTCGTCTGGTTGGATGAGCAGGCACACAAGGGCACAGTTTCAGAACTGGATGTTGACAAAAAACTGACAGACTTTCGATCCAACGGCTCACTCTATCGCGGCGCGAGCTTTGCCACCATCGTTGGAAGTGGCCCGAACGGAGCCATCGTCCATTACCGCGTCAACCAATCAACAAATCGTGTCTTAGATCAAAACAGTTTCTTGCTTCTCGATAGCGGCGCTCAATATTTAGACGGCACAACGGACATCACACGCACAATCCCACTTGGCGAAATAACGTCAGAAATGAAGGACCGTTACACGCGTGTTCTTAAAGGGCATATTGCTTTAGCCTCCATACGTTTCCCAGAAGGAACCAGCGGCGCCGACCTTGACGTCCTTGCGCGCCAATATCTTTGGAAACTTGGCCTTAATTACGGACATGGAACAGGGCATGGCGTAGGATGTTACTTGGGTGTGCATGAAGGACCGCACAGCATTTCTCGATCAGGGAAATCACCGTTCCATATCGGGATGGTCACATCAAACGAACCGGGCTATTACAAAGCCCGCCACTACGGTATTCGTCTTGAGAATCTTCAACATGTTATCGAGCTGTTTGAAATCAGCAGCCCTGAATGTAAAATGCTGGGGTTTGAACCGCTGACGCTCGTTCCCTTTGATCGGCGGGCCATCGATGAGGCTCTCATGACCCGTGAAGAAAAAGCTTGGTTAAATGCCTATCATGCGCGAGTCCACAAAGCCCTGAGGCCTCAGCTTGATGAAACCGCAGGACAGTGGCTAGCCAACGCTTGCAAAACACTTTAAAACGCAATTAGATCTTTTCTCATTCGATACCCTTCAAGGATAAGTTTCATGTTCTTTCCACCCAACCTGGCTCCAGAATTCATGAAGCTTATCAAACCGTTTTGGGAATCAGAACATCCAGATCACATCAAATTACAAGTCATATGGGGCATGTTGAATGGTTGCCAAGGCGCCGTCATCTCCCAACTTCTGGCAAGTCGGATCGGCGACAAAGTTTTTGCGGGTCCCTTTCGCGGCATGCAATTAATAAAAGAAGTCCTGAAATGGCACTTCTCGCCAACGCTTCTCGGCACCTATGAATGGGAAATCCATGATGCCATCGAGTCCGTAATTGCCAGCAAAGTCACAAAAATTATCAACGTAGGATGCGCTTACGGCTATTACAGCATAGGTCTTGCCCTGCGCATGCCGCAGGCTACAGTTTATGCCTATGATATTGATCCCCAGATGCGTGAACAATGTCGCAAGATGGCTGAGCTAAACGGCGTGGCTGATCGAATGATCATCGGCGAACGCTTCAATGGGGAGGATTATGAACGCTTTGCAAATGATGATAGCTTTATCTTGATGGACATTGAGGGCGGAGAAATGGAGCTTCTTGATCCTCAAAAATTCCCTGCCCTGAAAAAACTCAACGTCATCGTTGAACTTCATGACTACATTTTAGAAAACGCCTCCGACATCATTTCGCTTCGCTTTGCGGAAACCCATAATATTAAAATTGTTCCAAATGCTCCCTTCAGTTTTCCCTTGGAAAAGATTTTGGGGCCAGATTACACACCAGACCATTTTGATAATCTTATCGCCACGTGGGAATCGCGTGGAGGCCCCACCCCATTTGGAATCTTTACGAAAAAATAATTTGCCACAGATCTGTAAAATAATGAGATGAGAACAAAAATAGAACTTGCACGCGCTTGGAGATGTGAATACAATGAGAACAAAGCAGAAACGCACCGATTCGTCTCAATCGCCGACGAGTCAAAAAACAGTCAAGGAGCCCTCCATGAGCCGTAACACCAATTTGCATGTTGTTGAAAGAAAAGAAACCAAGGATCCCGAACGCCAAAAGGCATTAGAAGCGGCGCTCAGCCAAATTGAGCGCGCCTTTGGTAAAGGCTCCGTCATGAAACTGGGCTCGCAAGAAGGCATAAGTGAAACAGAAGTGATTTCCTCAGGTTCTCTTGGCCTCGACATTGCCCTCGGCATTGGGGGCCTGCCAAAGGGTCGTATTATTGAAATCTATGGGCCAGAAAGCTCTGGCAAAACAACACTCGCCTTGCATGCCATTGCTCAAGCCCAAAAGTGCGGCGGTACATGCGCTTTTGTTGACGCCGAACATGCGCTCGACCCCGGATATGCAAAGAAACTTGGGGTCAATATTGACGAACTTTTGATCTCACAACCTGATGCGGGGGAACAGGCGCTTGAAATTACGGATACACTCGTCCGCTCAGGCGCTATTGACGTTCTTGTTGTTGACTCCGTCGCGGCGCTCGTTCCACGCGCCGAACTCGAAGGCGAAATGGGAGACTCCCATGTTGGCCTTCACGCCCGCTTGATGAGCCAAGCGTTGCGTAAATTGACAGGTTCAATCTCACGCTCCAAATGCATGGTCATCTTCATCAACCAAATCCGCCTCAAAATCGGCGTCATGTTTGGAAGTCCTGAAACGACAACCGGCGGAAACGCGCTTAAATTCTACGCTTCGGTTCGTCTGGATATTCGCCGCATTGGGGCCATCAAAGACAGAGACTCGGTCGTCGGCAATCAAACACGCGTTAAAGTTGTCAAAAACAAAATGGCCCCTCCTTTCCGCATCGTTGAATTCGACATTATGTATGGGGAAGGCGTTTCAAAAGTCGGTGAACTTATCGATCTCGGCGTACAAGCAGGCGCAGTAGAAAAATCGGGAGCTTGGCTTTCCTATGAGGGCGTACGCATTGGTCAAGGACGCGAAAATGCCAAGCAATTCCTTCGCGACAATCCTGAAGTTGCAAACTCCATTGAAAATAAGGTCCGGGCCAATGCAGGACTTGTTGTTGAAGCAATGCTCACTGGCCCTGAAGAAAGCACCAAAGAGGCGGAATAATCTCACCTTGGAAGCGAGAACCCATATGTGCTAAACTCTCTCCCATTAAGGAGGGACACCTATGACCATGTGGGCTATCGCGTTCATTGTCTCAACAGTCGTTGCTGCAGCAGGGTTTGTTGTCGTTGCTATTGTCTGGCTTAAAAAGCTGCGCGATACACTTGCGGTTGCCCTTGGGGAAACAGCAGGACAACAAATTCGTACAGCCCAACGCCTGAGTGAATCACTCGCACAGCTCCAACGCCAGCAAACGCTTTACGACCAACGCATGCAATCCATCACTGAAGCCAATCTCTACCTTCAAACCCAATTGCAAAATCTCGCGAACAAAGTTGAAACAAACGATCAACGTCGTGAGGTTCCTTTATCTTCTCGCGTCATACATTAATGAGCCTACCACATGGCAACGGCCCTTATCATCATCGACGTGCAGAAAGAATACCAACAGGGTGGGAAACTTGAAATTCAAGGATTTGACCTTGCCGCTGGCAACATTTCAAAACTTCTGATCTGGGGCCGCGAAGGAAACGCCGACATATTCCATGTTCGGCACATCAGCACCGATCCAAGTGAAGATTGTTTTCTCGCCGATACGTCCGGTATTGAGTTTGCGACAGGGTTTGAGCCGCATGAAGGTGAAGGCGTCTTTACAAAATTCCTGCCCAGCGCCTTTTCTGCCGATGGGTTCAAACAAGCCCTTGCGAACGGTCAATATAGTCGCATTATTATCTGTGGCTTTTCATCGTTCTTGTGCTGTGATTCAACAGTCAGAGAAGCCTATCACAAAGGCTACAATGTGATCTTTGTCGATGATGCGATTGGCGAGTTTGCCTTTAATGGCATGACCGAAGAACAGCTCCACACCTATGCCTGCGCGGTAATGGGACTTCAGTTCGCAACGGTTTTGAAAACACGCAATCTGGTCCCTTAAATAGATTCTCAGGTCCAAACGTCCTATGTTCATTTCGATACTTCAGTATGATGACAGCCAACGATGAACCCACACACAAGCCATTCCAAAACACAATCGAATAAACTGGCGCAACAAGTCCGTAAAGAACCCAAAGAAAGCAACTTACAAAAACCATTCCGTATTGCCCATAGGATAAGGCTTGCGTCTGATGCGTTTTGAGAATTTTGTAAATCTGGGGGAAACTTCCCGACACCCCTATCATGGAGGCAATAAAAGCCAAAAGTTCTGTATTTATATCCATAAAATATCCATATGTAAGTATGCTTGCAGCATACCAGCCCATTCCTAATAAATACCTAAAAGTTCAAATTTCGCTCAACCAGCAAGAGATCTCTTGCATTTTATTATTTGCATGAGCTTTTCTCTCACGCCCCCTATTATACCAGCGAGCCTATGAACGGACTCATTGAAAGGGCCGCTCTCAATCTCTCGCTCTGCGCCTCGCGATCCTCTTGCCGGACGGAACTCCTTGTGCCTAAAGGAGAGGACTGTCCGGCGAGAGGCTATCTCCTCGCAACCGCTCGTGACCCGAACAGGTTGGTTCATCGGGCGGTTGGTATTACTTTCATCAACCATCTCAATACAAAGAGTTTTTTCTCGATGAAAGTATTTCTTTTTAACAGCTCCTTAAGTCTGATTTGATACCGTGAAATCATAGAGAAACAAACGCAATTCAATATTTTTATCATTTCGATCAAGTAGAGGCGCATTATGGCCACCATTCTCAAACATCCCACAGTCGAACTTCACGAAACGGACATGAAGAATCTGATCCGCAACGCGCTTATGGTCGCTGGCCACGAAATGGGAGAGACAGGCGATCATTGGCCCGTCGTAAAAAACACAATTACCGATGTCATGCGCGACTGGGAAGAATTAGAAATCGAACGCACGATCAACGCCGAACTCAAACATCAGATGACGCGTTACCTTGATGATATGCAGGAAGTGCTGAAGACCTGCACCCCCTCCGTTCAAAAGGCTGCGATCCCTTATATCCGTGAATTACGCGATATTTACGAGGCCGCCTTCAGTCCACCGGATGAAGAAATCCTTGATCTGCAAGAAGACGAAAAGCCCATGCACATCAAACGGGCCGAAGCGATCATCGATATGCTTTTTGACGACAGCGTGATGGAGGAAAGTTATGCCTAACACCGCCCCCGGATTTGAAGATGCACTTGTCACGCTCGCGCTCTTTGAAGGATTGAGACAGTCGCGTCAACTTCACAGTGTGAACCTGAAAGCAGGCAAAGAATTCCTGAACATTGTGACGAATGAAATGGAAAAGAACCCGCTCTTAACCGAACTTATGGAAAAAATGCCAAAACAAGACAAGCTTGAACTCGGCGAAGTCTTTACTGCTGGCACCACCCCAACGAAACCAATCATTGGTGATCCAACCCCAACAATCCCAAAACAAGAACGCAAACCGACTATTGCTCAACAACACTTTGCGAAATAGACCAAGATAGAAAAACTCCGACAAAAAGCCTCTGAGCCCCCCTCTCTCAGAGGCTTTTTTGTCTCAGATTCGATGGCTCAATTGACGCCTCTCAGGTAACCTCAAACGATGCCTCCGTTAACCATAAGGGTGGATTCCCATTTTAAAGCCCGTAGAGTGCGATGTTTCATATGCCAAGCTAGGGGTGGTGCAGGCCACCCCGCAGAACGCGCCTACGGGCCGTTTTTGAGCCTTTATGGAGGTCGTACAATTGTGAGTCTAAGTGCCGATTCCCAAAACGGGGATTTGGGGGCCTCAAATCCCCGTTTTCTGCCCAAAAAAGAGGCACCCAGACCAAAGTGTCCAACAGACATAATTTTGGCGTACGCAGGGGGATCAACGCTGGAGGGACATGATATACGCTTGGCGATAATCGACAGGCCTCAACGCGACCAATTGGCCATCAGCAAGGCCGCCTCCTTCCCCTTCTATCCGCTCGCTACGTAAGTTTTACCATTTGAAACTAACCTAATCTCTTGCGATTTGTCGAGATTTGGCCAATATTAGCCAAAATTAATCAAGGAGTATTCCATGCGCCGTTCTCTTGTGGGTCTTGTTGCCGTCCTCGCTCTTGCTGCGTGTACCAGCTCAACAGCTGAGTTTTGGCGCCCTATAAGCGAACCCAACACGCTGATGCCTCTTGAAAAGGCACAGATGAAATTGGACTTCGATCTCAGCCAATGTAATTGCGGGATCTACCCAGCCAACGTCCCCCAACCGGCCTTGATTAACTTTCAGCCCGACAAGCAACGTTATGCCGAAACAAGCATCACACGAACCATTAACGGCACGAGTGACTGCCAACAGCGCCCAAGCCTTGTTGTTGGGGAGTGCATGCGCACACGCGGTTGGGAAATTACAACTTGTTCTGGACGTATGCCGCTTGCTGGCGGTGGTGCGCTTTGCGCCGGTGCGATTGCCCCATAATCTTAAGATCGGATACATAATATGATTCCTCGCTACTCACGCGTTGAAATGACGCGCATTTGGGAACCTGAAAATCGTTTTCGCATTTGGTTTGAAATTGAAGCCCATGCCTGCGATGCGCAAGCAGAACTCGGCATTATCCCCAAGTCCGCCGCCAAAACGGTTTGGAAAAAAGGCAAATGGGATATTGCGAGGATCGATGAAATCGAAAAAGAAACGCGTCACGATGTGCTGGCCTTTTTAACCGATCTTGCCACATCCATCGGACCTGACGCCCGCTTCGTCCATCAAGGCATGACATCAAGCGACATCTTGGATACGACTTTGTCGGTTCAAATGAAACAAGCGGCAGACCTCATCATCACGGGCATTGAAAACGTGATGGAGGTCCTGAAAGAACGCGTCGAAGAAACGCTCGACATCATCACTATTGGCCGCAGCCATGGCATCCATGCGGAGCCAACAAGTTTTGGCATCAAGTTAGCCAGTCACTATGCCGCCTTTGCTCGGGCACGACATCGCATGATCGCTGCGCGTGATGAAATTGCGACCTGCGCCATATCCGGCCCCGTTGGAAGTTTTGCGACCATTAATCCCGCTGTTGAGGCCCACGTCGCCAAAGCCATGGGCTTAAAGATTGAACCTATCTCGACGCAAGTCATCCCTCGTGATCGTCATGAGATGTATTTTGCAACGATGGGTGTCGTCGCCAGCACCATCGAAAACTTTGCGCTCGAGATCCGCCATCTTCAACGTAGCGAAGTCCGTGAAGCGGAGGAGCCTTTCGCCAAAGGTCAAAAAGGTTCCAGCGCCATGCCGCACAAACGCAACCCTATTTTAGCTGAAAACTTGACAGGACTTGCCCGCGTTGTTCGCGCCGCCGTGACGCCTGCCATGGAAAATGTCGCCCTGTGGCATGAACGCGATATTTCACATTCATCCGTTGAACGTGTCTTTGCCCCTGATGCAACGATCACGCTCGACTTCGCCTTGATGCGCCTGACAGGTCTTATTAAAGGCATGGTCGTCTATAAAGAACGCATCAAAGCTAACCTTGAATCGCTTGGTGGCTTGTATTTCTCACAACGCGTTTTACTGGCCCTCACGCAAAAGGGCATGAGCCGCGAAGACGCCTATCGCCTTGTTCAAAGCAATGCCATGGAAGTTTGGTATGCTATTCAAGAAGGCAAACCCGCGAGCTTCCAAGAAAAGATCTCAGCCGATCCAAAAGTTGCCAAGCTTGTTCCAAGCAAAGAACTCCAAGCCTGCTTTGACCTGAAGTTCTACACACGCCATGCGAAAAAAGTATGGAAGCGCGTCTTGAGTGTGAAATAAGCAAAGGCACATTGCCTCCATCTATCGCGTTAAGGTGAGATTGGCCTTATTGCGCAAAAGGATCGCTTCGCGTGCAGCTTTTTTCTCGTCGGGCTTCCACGAAGCTGTCATTTTTTCAAAGAACGCTTTGTCCGCCATCGCCGTAACAACGCTATGGCGAACGCCCTCCAGTTGTTGATCTGGAGTCAATGGCTTGCCCACAGCCTCATGGTGAGAGGTGATCGCTTTACATACGTCCTTCAAAGCACCAACCCGGCGACTTGAACGCTGCGCAAGAACACTCAGCAAAGGCTGTTTTGCTTTAGCACGATCATAACGAGCCAACTGCTTTTCCCAATCAGGTGCGCTTTTTGCGATTTTATCGATGACCTTTTTCGCATCGGCGTTTGGATTGACAAACATAGTACTGAACAATCCGCCAGTTTTTGTTTGACGAATCTCATCAAGATGATCGACTGAAATCTGATGATTGGGATGCTTTGAGTTATATCGAATAATCGGCTCCAAATCAGGAAAACGTTGCGCAAGTTTGATGGAATATTCAGAAGCAAGCTGTCCATAATCACGCATCAACGGTTTGATATAGGTCAGGCGACGTTCAATCGCCGCTACATCTGGCGTGCCATCTGCCGCAATGGTCTGCGTTTTCCCGACCACGCTTTGGACATAGCGAACAATCGTTGCCGTTGCCTTGCGAAAGAAAGACTGCTCAGGATTGACGTTTCGAGCACTGAGATCGTCAACTAATGCTGGGTCAAC
>JAQUYN010000079.1 GCA_028691835.1 Alphaproteobacteria bacterium
CCTGTTTTGCCCCCTACGAGATAACCGGGGACCTCGGCCCTTTTTGCGGTTCCATGCTTAACCACAAGGCGCATCAGGGCGCGCATTTGGGCTGAAGCATGAGAGGATAGAATGCGCATTTTGGGTTGATTTTTTTGGTCTTCAGCGGTCTGTTTTAATAAGGTTGGTTTGACCAAAAGGCCATCGTTGAGGACAGAGGCCGCTGCGCCGGCGAGCTGTACAGTGTTGACGGCGATTCCGTGCCCGAAAGAAATGGTCATTGTGGTGGTGTCGCGCCATGAAGCTTGCGAGGGGACAATGGGTGTCCCAACTTCGGGCAATTCGATTGTTGATTTTTTGGTCAGGCCTAAGCTTGCCAAAAAGGCTTGCTGCCGGGCGGTTCCTATTTTGTCAGCCATCCGCGCCGAGCCGATGTTCGATGACTCCATAAAAATCTCGGCTACGTTCAATGCGTGGTCGGCGGC
This sequence comes from Alphaproteobacteria bacterium, assembly GCA_028691835.1. Taxonomy (GTDB): domain Bacteria; phylum Pseudomonadota; class Alphaproteobacteria; order UBA9219; family UBA9219; genus UBA8914. The sequence goes on from JAQUYN010000079.1 coordinate 465, forward strand.
GTGAAAATCGCGAATGGTCTTGTTGCCGATTTCGATAGGGTGAGTCGTATCAAAACGCTCGGAGGGCTTGATAAGCCCAGAGCCAAGGGCGAGCGCGGTGTTGAATGTTTTGAAGGTTGAGCCCATTTCATACACGCCCAGCGTTGCGCGGTTGAACTTGGTGTTGTCATCGGCTGATCCGGCATTTTGTGGATCGAAATCAGGCAAAGACACTAAGGAGAGGATTTCCCCGGTTGTTATGTCGAGAATAATGCCAGTGGCGGCGAGCGCATGAAATTCCGTGATCGCGTTGGAAAGTTCTCGATGCAGGATGGTTTGCAGGCGAATGTCGAGCGTGGTGACGAGAGGTGCTTGTTGGTTTTGGAGCTTGCTGTTCTGGCTTTTTTCAAGACCAGAAATGCCGTTGTTGTCGATGTCCGTGTAGCCAACGACATGCGAAGTTGTAGGGCCTGAAGGATAGATCCGGCTTTCGTCGGGGGCGAACTCAAGCCCTGCGATGCCCATTGTGTTGATGGCATAATATTGGCGAGGAGTCAGGTGCCTGCGTAAAGTGACGTAACGCCTGCTGGACTCCAAATCCTTCATCAGTTTGACCGGATCCAAATCAGGCAGCGCTGTCATCAGTTTTTCAGCGGCCTCATGGGTGTCGAGAATCTTACGCGTGTCGGCCATAAGCAAGATTGTTGGCAACGATGTCGCAATCACGGTGCCATTACGGTCAAGAATATCGGCGCGGGCCGTGACGGCCATATCCGGCGACGCGGCTTGGATGAGCTGCGTTTCCTGAGGCTCTTGTCCCAGTGTCAGTATGGCAAGACGGCCCGAAACCAAAAGGAAAAACAACGCGAACGCGATGAGGACAAGACCCAGGCGAGCCTTGGCGCGATGGAGGGAAAAGTCACCGGGCGAATTGAGTTTGCGAAGTGATTTGGGCGTGGCAAAAGATCCAAACAACCCCGGAATTGTAGGCTGATTGGGTCTTGATGCGCGGCGATCTTTCGAGCGCCATGACGTCATTGCTCTGTGCCGGAATTGGCGAGTGTAAACGTATTGTCTTCACCCATCCGTAGAGAATGGTCGTCGGGCAGCGTGCGTGTTGTTTGCGCTGTTTGAATGAAAAGATGTGAGTTGAGGCGGCCCGTTTCTTCATCGGCGACTTTAGGTCGATGTGCAGCTGGTCTTGGCGCTAGACTCGCGATGCGCCGTGATACAGATCTGGTGGTTTTGGCAACAACCTCCGCATGGGTGGGGATAAGACGTGAGATTTTATTCATCCCGGTTACTTGTCGTGGCAGGGTTGGTTTGAGATCAAGATGTTTGCGGGCGGCGTCTTCAATGCGTGAAGGATTTGCCAAATAGACCCACTCAGCTTTGAGAACATGCAGATTGCGTTGTTCGGCTTCAATTTCGGTGTTGAGCCCGCGAAGCTGACGATCCAATTCCTCGACGCGATAACTGGTGTGATACAAGCCGAGACTCACAAAGAGAGTTAGCGAGAACCAAATAAGAGTTGTTGATGCGCGGGTCATGCGGCGTTCTCCGTGGGGATCGTTACGTTTGTTCGTTGAGCAACGCGAAGGCGAGCGGAGCGCGAACGAGGATTCGCTTCGATCTCGGTTGCAGATGGTACTTGCGGCTTGCGAGTCATCAAGCAAAATGTTGGCTTGACAGGAAGGCCCTTCGTCGGTGTATGACGCGATCCGCGTGGCGCAGATTCGCTTCGATCTCGTAAGAACGCTTTCACGCAGCGGTCTTCAAGCGAATGAAACGACACGACGGCAAGACGGCCTTCAGGCTTGAGAAAAACTTCAGCTGCTTTTAATCCGCGTTCTAATTCACCAAGTTCATCATTGACTGCAATCCGCAGGGCTTGAAAGGAGCGCGTTGCAGGGTCAACGCCGTCTTTGGAACGCGGCACGACACTACGAATCAAGCTGGCGAGTTGGGTTGTCCGCTCAATGGGGGCCTCTTGGCGCGCTTCTATAATCCGGTGTGCGATCCGTCGTGAGAAACGCTCGTCACCGTACTTATAGATGATGGTCGCAAGATCGGTTTCGCTGGCTGTGTTGACAAGTGTGGCTGCGCTTTGGCCTTCACGGCTCATGCGCATATCCAAAGGCCCATCTTCTTGAAATGAAAAGCCGCGCTCGGCTTTGTCAATCTGGGGCGAAGACACGCCGAGATCGAACGTGATGCCATCGACTTGTGAAAGGCCCTGTGCGGTTAAAAGGTTCTGCATATCGCCAAAAGTTCCGTGCAGAAGGCGCAGACGTGGGCCGAACTCTCTAATCATGGCTTGTCCTGCCGTAATCGCGTCGGGGTCACGGTCAATGCCAATGACGTTTGTCGTTGCGCTCGTATTCAAGATGGCGCGGCTATAGCCCCCACGACCAAAGGTGCCGTCGATATAGATTCCGCTATCCCGGGGGGCGAGGGCGTCGATGACTTCGCGCAGCATAACGGGGATATGTTCTTGATGCGTTTGCGGCATGATGTTCACAGCCCCCCTTCTAATTTGCTGGAGGCAGCGGCGATAATTTTGCTTAAGGAAATATCTTTGGCGCGGGCGGCGTTGCGTGTAGCGGCGTCATGCGCGGCAAGCTTTTCCGGGTTCCAAAGCTGGAATGTTTTCCGGCGGCCTACAAAGGCAACTTCTTCGGTGATCCCCACGATAGAGGACATGGAAGCGGGCAAACTGACGCGCCCCTCGCTGTCGAACGGAAGTTGAACAGAGCCGCCGAAGATCGTGGTTTCGATGAGTTCAAATGTTTCGGGGGGGAGGTCGAGCTTTTCGAGGCTTTGGCTTAACAGTTCAAGGTGGGCAATGGAGCATCCATCGAGGGCATCGTATTGAAGCGAACGGAAGACAACGATGCCGGGCGCATCCCCCCCAAGTGCAGTGCGAAAGGAGGCTGGAACCGATACCCGTCCCTTCTTGTCAATCTTATTGACAAAACTGGAGAGGAAAACGGCCATTTATGCCTCAAAAATAAGGGGTTGGGTTCTTTGTTGCAGTGCCGTAAGAAATTAATTCATGGGCACTTATGGGATAACATGGGCTGGCATGGGAAATCAAGGGATTATGTGATAAAAATGTGTTAATTCAGAAGAAAAATTATTACCAGATGGGAATGACTAAATGGTGTGTTGTGGATAAGTTAGACAAAGAAAGTAAACAAAAGAAGAACGTCTTGTTTGTTCTTTATTTGTTCTTGTCGTCTTGTTGTGCTTTGGGGGGAGGGAACGAAGGCGGAGAATTAACTATAAAAGAATAATCCCATTTTAAGGCCCGTAGAGTGCGACATTTCACATGCCAAGCTAGGGCCCTAGCGGGGCACCCTTTACAACGCGCCTACGGGCCTCTCAGGGGCCTTTACGGCGGTCCGTTTTGGGAGCTTCTCGCCCTTCTTTTACAAAAGGGGCAAAACAGGCCCCATTCTGCCTATTATTTGGGCAAAGACGGAACCCATAGCCAGTCCAAATCGTTTCCATAACACGCTCTGCGGTGTCATTGCGAACCCCGCTCTTTCGGGGTGCGGCAATCCATCTCCTAACCCTTCCGCTGTGGGTTCGTATCAAAATCGGGAGATGGATCGCCACGGCCCCTGAAGAAGGGGCCTCGCGATGACGAGTCCTTTATGTTTATCACCGGTATCAACCCATAACTCGGGTTATAATATTGTGATGGAACACAAGAACCGTCACCCCAGCGAAGGCCGTGTCCCATTTGGTTCCTTTTTAGGATCGTTTTATCTGATCTTGGCTATCGTCGGTATTGAAGCCTTGCCTGACCTGAGTGAAGTATGAAATCAAACTCAACCTTTTGACAAATTCCGGACGAGCATCGCGCCCGTGGGCGACCCGAAGAGAAAGTTTCCCCAGAATAACACATGGAGAGTTTTGCTATCACTTCGAATTCAGGTTATGCAAGAGGTCTATTTCAAAAAAGCCGTCAATCCCGGCTCCCGAGCCGGGATTGTTCATCGTTAATCTTGTTTTTTGAGTTTTTCAGCAGACTGCTAAAGCGTGCCGGATTGCCTAGGGCGGTCACGTCAGCGGGAATATCGTTATAGGCCACAGCTCCAGCTGCGATCTTGGCCTTGTTTCCGATGTGCACATCTTTGGTTATGACGGCATGTGCCCCCAGAAAGACGGTTTCGCCCATGGTGGCGGCGGCATGTGTGCCTGCATAGGGTGACAATACGGTGAAGTCGCCGATAGAGGTTTCGTGAGCAACGCTGGCATAGATATTGATCACAACGTGCTTTCCAATCTGGGTTAAGGGGCCAGCGAAAGAAAAGGGGGCGAGGATTGAGCCTTCGCTGATTTGCGCCGTGGGGGCGACATAGGCCATAGGATGAACGAGTGTTGCGAACTTGGCGCCGTTGGCGGTGAGCTTGGCGTGCAGTGTTTGGCGGTGCGCGGGGTCGCCAAGCGCGAGGATATAAAGAGCTTCGGGGTCAATCGCTGTTGTTGTGCCTCCTAGGACGGGTAACCCATAATGCAAAGTGCCCACGGATTTTGTGTCATCGAGGAACCCTTTGAGTTCGACCGAGAGACGGCCCGCCGCGATACAATTTTGAGCATAGGCGGCGACTTCGAGTCCAAAGCCGCCAGCGCCGACAATAATCAAGGAACTCATGAACTTACTTTCACAAATTTGGTCAATACGTCGAAAAGGTTCGTGCCATCCCACACGGTATCGAAGGCAAGCGCGTCGCCAAAGCGTACAATGCGATCAAACCCGCGTCCATTGCAACGGGAAATAAAGGCTTGAATGTCTTGGTTGTCGAATCCCCAAAAAGCAAGGGTCTGGTCTTTGTTTGATGTATGTGCGGCCAGATCTTGTAAACTAGCAAGGCGTTGCTCAAGAAGCATGCCATTGCCAAAGCCAAGCGCTTTAAAGGCATCAAGCCCGGACCAGTCCTTTAACGCCAAGACCGTTAAGGCTGGGTTATAGGTTATCTTGCTTTCAACGTTCAGATCATGAAGGGCAAGGAACTGTGCATTCAGTTTGGCCATATTGTCGCCGGGTTCGGGACTGCCAAACTTTTCCAACGCAAAGGCTGCAAGCTGAGGATAGAAAAGAGAAGCCGCTTTCGTCGTACTCTCTTCGCTTCCCACCCAAAGAAGAAGGCGTGGCGAGGCGCAGGCCATTTGATTGAATTGGAACACATCATTGACGAGACTTTTTGCGATAGCGGTTTGGATGGTTTCATCTTGGGCTAAAAAATGATCGGCTGGCAAAGCGGCCATCGAAAAACGGTTGGCAAAACTGATTTCATGCGCCAAGGGGGGGAGGGGAATGGTGCGGATATGGCTGATGGTTTCATCGCCCCCCCAAACCATGCGCAGATCGCATAGGGTGGATAGACCCTGTGTGACGGCATCATCATGGCCATAACGCACAAAGAGCAATCGTCGCGCAATTGAAGGATCAAGGTTGCCTAAAACTTCGGCGATAAAATCGAGCAGTGTTTCTTGCTCGGGTTTTGATTCGCTGGGCAGTCGCACGACGGTGATGTTGCCGCATAAAAGCGAGAGCGCGCAATTATATCCGAAGAGGGTTTCTATGTTGCTGGGCGGAATTTGTAAAACAACACCACGCGGCACGCGCACGGATTGAGGTGTGCAAGGAAGGTGTGTTTGGACCAGCGTTCTGACCGAAGCGGGGCGCAGCCAGAAACCCAGAGCCTGTAACGAAGGGAAGGTGTGGGCACGTTTATCATGGAGCAAAAGATCGGAGAGTTGGGCGCAAAAAGCCAGCGCCCCTTCTGACCCGATGGTCAGCGGTTCGCGCCGCGCATGTTCGACCTGCGCCGTGATGGACTCAATCGTCGTTTCATGCGTGTTCGGCAGAAGTTGAACCAGATGTGTCATAGGGCACCTCGCTTTTTTTGACTTTAGCATTCTACATCTAAAAAGCCGTCTGCGTCGATCTTTCCTTGTTCGGGAAGAACCAGTTCTCCACGTTGTGTATCGTCAAGCGCGAGATCGGCTCGCGTGGTTGCGTATCCCATCATGACATTGGGCCCGCGATAGATTGAGCGGTCGGATTCAGACCGAATGGTGGCGTCTTTGATCAGGCGTCCCAGCGATTGGATTTTTTCGGGGAAAAGGTGGACGGGCAAGCACGCGATGCGTGGGCTTGCTTCCGTCAATCCGTAAAGAACAAAGAAGGCCCCGGCACGTGCGGCGACTTGCTTCATTATTTCTTGTGTGCGTTCGAGGGGCATCCGGCCTCCTGCTTGCAAAAATATCTTCAGGCGCGGGACATGTAGGTTGTCTATACCAGCGCGGGCGAGGTATTCGAAATGAAAAGGCACCCCCGCGAAGAGAGTCGCTTCCCGTTTTTGCGCCATATTCCACGTGACGCGGCTTTTAACGTCGTTTTCGGTCAAGATCACACTGCCGCCGATGGTTAGCATCATGTGCAGGATCGACAGGCCGAACGAGTAGGACAAAGGCATCAGCAATAAGGCCCGCGTGGAAGGATCAAGCTCAAGCGGTTCAAGAGAGGCCAAAATATTGTGCGTGAGGTTCTGGTACGAAAGCCGGACAGTCTTTGTCGAGTCGGGCGGCCCTGGGGGAAGCAAAAGCAGAAACAAATCTGGGTTGAGATCATGGTTTGAAAAAACGACGCGCCGCCACAAAAAGAGATCGGGTATAGGCCAATCTACAGGAAGATAATTTTCGCCGGGCTTCATCGCCGTGGCCAAGACAATCCAGTCGGGTTCATAGTCTTGGATAAACAGGTCAGGCCGCGCCGTGCTGGGGTCAACAAGGATAAGGGCCTGACCGCTGGCGGCGGCACTTAGGTAGGCAAGAACGCCGTTGATCGTTCGGGGCAGCGCCGCCAAGATGACGCCACGTTTTTGAATGTGCGTTGGTGTTCGCCAATAGGGCAGCAGCGTTTTGATTCGCTCACGCAACTCACCATAGCGAAGCCAAGCGTCACTTTTGTCATCAAAAAGCGCAGGCACGTTGTCAAGTGCAACGGCCCCAGATAAAAAATTGAGGAAGGGGAGAGGTGGGATTGGCACGACTTCTCTCCTGATCTGTTGTTTGACAAAGGTATCATCCTTTTTCTTCATCTGTCTATCTCGATGTGGTAATGAAGCGTCTGATATCTTTTGCTTTTTGCGCGATGCTTGAAAATTGCTTTGAATTTAGAAACAAAATGCTCGGGCTTTGCATCCATTATCCTATTGAAAATAAAGGACAAAATGGCATTTCTTTCATGAAATGTTAAGTCCTTTTCGCTATGATTGTACTTGTCGGATCAAGGGAAAGACATTCTCAGATTACACGTTCACAAACAGGGAGAAAGACCATGCACATCATTAGATTTTTAAAAGAAGAAACAGGCGCAACAGCGATTGAATATGGTTTGATTGCCTCTTTGATTTCAGTTGCTATCGTCGCGGTCTTGTTATCTCTCGGTGGTAAATTGACGGACGTATTCACGAAAGTCGAAACCAGCCTTAAGACAGAGTAAGGACAAAGTTGAGTTGTTCTCTGAGAATGGGGCGGGGCCACATCTGGTCTCGCCCTTTCTTTTTTTGTTATATTCTTCCTCTTTTCCAGTAAAGCGCGGGCTTCGCGGGTTTCTTCATTATTGCAAAGCATCCTCTTGATAAGGTGAAGTTTTTATCTTTGACGATTCGAGCGAGACGTATTAGGCTCTGATTCATCTTATCAGAAGGAGTTCATCCCTATGGCCGAAACCACCGTAACGCGCGCCCAGCTTGCTGAAGCTGTTTATCAAGAAGTCGGTTTGTCACGTAATGACTCGGCTCAGCTTGTTGATGTGATCCTTGAGGAAATCAGCCAAGCCCTTATCAAAAGTGATATGGTCAAACTTTCTTCATTCGGCAGTTTTCAGGTGCGCAGTAAGGCGCAACGCATTGGACGTAATCCTAAAACGGGTGAGGAGGTGCCTATCTTGCCTCGCCGCGTTCTTGTGTTCCGCGCCAGCCATGTTCTGAAGGACAAGGTCAATCGCGCTCATAAAGCTGGATCTGCGAAAGGCGTTGTCTGATGAACGCCGAAGCCTGCCTTTCCGCGCCTGTGTCTGATGTGAAGGCTCCGTCTGCTTTTCGGACCATCAGTGAAGTCGCGAACAATCTTGAAGTGCCACAGCATGTCTTGCGCTTTTGGGAAAGTAAGTTTCAACAAATCCGGCCTCTCAAACGGGCTGGTGGCCGTCGTTATTATCGTCCCGAAGATGTCAAGTTGCTCTCGAACATCAAAGAGTTGCTGTACACCCAAGGTCTTACGATCCGTGGTGTCCAAAAACTTTTAAAAGAGACAGGGCGCGGCGGGATTGTTCGTCCGTCGGAAGTTGCAGCCAGATCGGCTATGGAGGAGCTTAAAGGCCTTAGTGAGGCGGGAAATCTTCCCGTGGCTTTGACTTCGGTTGGGGCTCAGTCAGAGGCTGGGGTGCTTTCTTCTGCGGCGCGTAACGAAGTTGAAGTCTTCTTGACCGAGCTGAAGTCGATGCGCGATTTGCTCCGTCAAGTTGGGGTTTAGGCACGTCGGGGGTGGCGCTGCGCGTTACCCACTGACCACAAGGAATGAAAAGGGGGAGCAAATGGCTCCCCTTTTTTATTAAAGTTAATGCAGAAATTGATCCCATCAGTGGGTTGCTTTATGGGCAAGGGCTTATTATAGTGCCGCCCTTGCAGGGCGTTCACGTCCAGCATGTTTCTATGGGTCGGGGCGTAGCGCAGCCCGGTAGCGCATCAGTCTGGGGGACTGGGGGTCGCAGGTTCAAATCCTGTCGCCCCGACCATATAATTCAAAAACTTAAAGCTCATTTCTTTAACACCCAACACCGAGTTGGGCAGTTTTCAAATAGACGGTTGGGCACTTCCTTCTAAATCAAGGTCAAAAAAGTGGACAGAACAGACGAAACTTTCCTTGAGCTGGCAATCGAAAAAGCAGCACAGTCTGTTGCTCAAGGCGGGTTTCCGGCTGGTGCTGTTGTGGTCAAGGACGGCCAAGTTATTGGTGAAGGGGTGAGCATCGGTAACGTTATTCATGACCCGACCAGTCATGGCGAAACGGCTTCCGTTCGTGAGGCCTGCAAGAATATCCAATCATCCGACCTTTCTGGCTCTGTCCTTTACGCTTCTATGCAGCCTTGCATTATGTGCCTCAGCGCCGCGATGTGGGCTGGTGTCACAAGGGTTGTTTTTGCCTGTCCACAAAACAAGGTGTCCCCAGAATATTATGGTGGCCACTACGACGCGAAGACCATCAACAAATCTTTTTTGCATCCCCTGAAGATTGAACACATGGCAGAGCTTGAAGACAAATCTGTAGCCATCGTTCGAGGATGGGAACAGAAAGTTGCGACACATATAGGCGGTTAAGGGAAGCCGGTATGATTTTTGACAAGACACATACTCATCCGATGGGGTGGGATGAGTTTGATCTCATCATGCAAAAACTCATTTCAGATATTTCTGTTTATAGGCAAGAGGCTTGCGTTTGTTTTGATGCTATCGCCCCAATTCTCCGTAGTG
>JAQUYN010000012.1 GCA_028691835.1 Alphaproteobacteria bacterium
TACATTATTCCCACGCCGTTCGACCCGCGTTTGTTGACCCATGTGCCTGTTGCCGTAGCGCTGGCGGCCATGGAAACCAAGGTTGCACGCAAGCCATTGAAGGATGTCGAGGCTTATAAGCGGGAACTTGCTCTGCGAAAGTCTAGTTAACGAGATTGTAACGGTCTTTCTTTAATAAAAGAGGGTTCTCTTTTCTACAATTGCAGTCTGTGCTGCGGGGTATGCAGCGCGGTTGTACCAAAAGGACCCACTTTTATGACCCTTGTCATTCAGGACGAACTTGAGTCGATGCTCGTCTTGCATGAGCGCTTTCTTAAGGGGCTCAACAATTCGCGACGTCTTGATCTTACGATGATGACCGCGCGCAATCTTGATTTCTCCAAACGGCTTCTGAATGAAGGCGATTTTGTTGGCTCGGTCATGGACGGAAGCTGCTTTTCCGAATGCATAGCTCAGCGCGCTAATTTTTTTGGTTCTAACCTTGCTCGTTGTGATTTTCAAAAAGTGGATTTGTGTCAAGCTGATCTGCGCGGGGCTCACCTTCGCGCCGCTGACTTTACGAGCGCGGTTTTAACGGAAGCTAATTTCGGAGAGGGCTCGCTTCTTCGTCGCGCTTATGATGGTGACATTTCCCCTGTGCATGAACATAACGGAAGTGCTTCACGTATGAAGGATACCGTTTTCCGTAATGCTTCAGCTGAGCGCACGCGGTTTTCGAGTGCTGTCGCTCTTTCTACTGACTTGAGTTTTGCCAATTTCCGTGGGGCGAAGTTGTCCGGCGTGAACTTTGCCGGCAGTAATTTACGCGGTGTTTCGTTCTCGCAAGCAGATCTAACGAATTGTAATTTTAACAATACAAACATGAATTCCGTGATTTTGAGCGGTGCGATACTTAAGGGGGCCTCATTTCAAGATGCTGACTTGACCGCGAGTGTTATTGATATGACGGATTATAACAGCGCCGCTTTTTGCGATGCGAAGCTTCCTCGTAACATTGAAAATTTGGATATTGAAATCCAAGAAATCTTGGCGAGTCATCATTTGTGGATAGCATCAATTGGCCGACAAGGACATCAGGCCAACTTATCCGGTGTCAACCTTGCGTGCGCAATTTTGAATGGGGTTCAGCTTCAGGCCGCCAATTTAAAAATTGCTCTTTTGCGCAACGCATCGTTTAACAACGCAACCTTTTCAATGGCCGATTTATCCGGGTGCAATGCGTGTGGGGCGTTTCTGATGAAGGCCGATTGCCGGGGCATAAACTTTTCTGAGGCTAGTCTGGAAGAAATTGATATGCGCGAAGCCAATTGCTCGCCCATGTCGATTATGACAGGGTTTTCAGGTGCAAAACCTGTAAGTTGGCCGGCTAACTTCTCACAATGCAGTCTCAGATATGCCAAGTTGAATGGGGCTAATTTGAGTTTTGCAAATTTTGAGGGCGCGCTTTTGACACATAGTGACTTGCGTGATGCAAACCTTGAAGAAGCGATCCTTATTGATGCTGATCTAACAGGCGCAGATTTGCGTGGCGCCAATCTCAACAAAGCTGATCTTCGTGGCGCTATAGGCGTTTAAGATTCTTTTGCGGAAAGGTGAAAATATCAATGGCAAATAAGTACCTCAAACCAATGTTGGATGCGGGTTCTCCACGTGTCTTCAATTGTAATGAGATGACATCGCGTATTCTTTCCATCAACCCTGATGCGTCGTTGTTTTTCCATAATCGCGCGCTCAATGCCATTGTGCTTGTTAAGGATGCCGTGCCGGAAAATGATAGGCGTCCGAATGCGCCTTCAGTTGGAACGAAACTATATTTTCCATTTAACGAGAAAGATATTTATGAAGGCGGACGGACCATTTTCTTGCAAGAAAAAGGCGTTGAGTCTGCCATCAAAGATTATTGTGGCGAAGACTCTGTGTCCGCCGCAGATCTTGCCGAAGATTTGCGGATGATGACGATCCTTGACCAGCTTCCATCTCTGGATCCGTTCTTGATGAAGGATGCTTTTTTGAGAGAGAAAATTGAGGTCAATGACGGCTATTTTGAAGTCAGTGCTGAGGCTTGGGCTGAAATTGAAAGCTTTATGCTTCAAAAGTTCGAGCCGTTGATCTTGGCCGCTTTTCCAGATGCAAAATCATCAGAAAGTAAAGCACGACAACTGATTGATAAAATTTGGGAAGCCAAAGACATTGAGGCCTTACTTCCCCTTGTCGATGCCTTTCGTTTACCGCGTGATCGCGCCTTGGAGATCTTCTCTTCTTGGAAAGGCATTGTGTATTATTCTTATCAATATACCTGCGAGCAGTCACGATTTGTGCAATTGATCAAATGGATTATCGATAATGAAACGCCTGTTGTCGGCGTGCCCGTTAATGAGGCCAAAGAAGTTCAGACCTTACTGAAACAAGCTCGTGATCAATTGCGCCTTGAATGGCAAAAGACAGATGAGATTGTTCGCGCTTATCAACAAAGCTATGACAAAATGTTTAAGGATAAAATTGGTTCCAGCGATTTTTTGACGTTTTTAAAAAACAGTGAAAAGACGTATTGGGAAATTGGAAGCAGCCTTGGTAAAGTTAATCACGCAACTTATTGTTGGGAAGTTATGACCTCGCGATTTACGGATCGTAAGGTTTCTTGGGCTGCATGCCAGGAAATCGCAAGGCTTTTAGGGAAGGTTCTTGAGCCAGAAAAGAAAACGATGACAAGTGTTGCTTGGAAGTAAATTAGTTCTTGCCCTGTTTTTTATGCGTATGGGGTCATGGCTGTTTTGACAACCAGCAGATTGCCGATAACAAGGGCGTCAATGTTGGTATTGAGAAAGCAGTTGATGGCATCATCGGGCGTGCAGACGATGGGCTCACCGCGCACGTTGAACGACGTGTTAACGATAACGGGTATGCCTGTTCGGGATTCAAACTTCGCGATCAGATCATAAAACAGCGGATTATCTTCATAACTTACCGTTTGTGGACGAGCAGACCCGTCAACATGAGTAACACCAGGAATGGTTGTTCGTTTGTCGGGATGGACTTGTGCGGCAAAAAGCATAGCCGGACTTTCTTTTGGAAGATCAAAATAGTCCATAGCTTTCTCGGGTAAAACGGCTGGTGCGAATGGCCTGAATTCCTCCCGATGCTTCACGTTCAAGTTTAAGATTTCTTTGATGGTTGGGTGGGCCGCGTTGGCTAAAAGACTTCGGTTGCCTAGTGCACGAGGACCGAATTCCATGCGGCCTTGATGCCACCCAACAACCAAACCTCTTTGCAAGAAGTCTGCAACATGTGCGATAAGCTGTTCTCTATTTAGTTTTTTATAGAAAAGGCCGCTTTTTATTAGAGATCTTTCGGCCTCTTCGTCGGAAAAGGCTGGCCCTAAAAACGGCGATGACTTTGTTATGTGTCTTTTGGTTTTTATGTCGAGTTGATGTGCTGCATAAAGAGCGGCCCCAATTGCGCCGCCACTGTCGCCTGAGGCAAAATGTACGAAAACCTCATCAAACGTGCCTGAGTTATGCAGTTTTGTATTTGCGACAATGTTATGCGCGACAGAACCTGATAGGCACAGATTTTTGCTGCCTGTTTTCGCCTTCGCGTTTTGTGCGAGGTGGAGAAGGGCTTCTTCCATGATCTTTTGTAAAGAGGAAGCAAGATCCATATGGCATTGAAGGATGGGGGATTCTGGCTCACGTGGGAGGCCTAAAAGCTCGACCAATTTTGTCGAATACATTGGCGCATCGTCATCCATGAAGATGAAAAAGGTGAGGTCAAGAGTAAAGCTTCCATCCGTATGTAGTTTTATCAATTTGCGCAGGGCATCAAGTTGTGTCGGTCTGCCATAGGCAGCAAGCCCCATGACTTTATATTCACCTTCATTGGGCTCAAAGCCGAGGAAGGATGTGATCGTGGAATAGAGAAGGCCAAGGGAGTGCGGATAGCAGATCGTTTGAATCGGGGCGATAAGATTATTCTGGCCATGATAGAGGCTCGTTGCTGCCCATTCTCCGGCGCCATCCACGACAAGGATTGCCGCATCAACAAACGGCGATTGATAATAGGTTCCTGCTGCGTGGGACATATGGTGGTCGCAATAGGATAGGCGTCCTTGATATCCGCAGGCTTCTTGAATGAGTGCGCTTAGCTTATGAGTATTGTGTTTATAAGCTTGATGATGCTTAGACAAAAGGGGCGACTGGGACAGGCGCTCACATTTGATTTGTGGGTTTTCATAAAAGATGACATCACAAAGTTGGCTTCCGGAGATGTCTCCTTGTTTTAAAACAGATCGGATGGAATGGAAAGGAAAGGACCCGTCGTGTTTTCGACGAGTTAGGCGTTCCTCTTCAACGGCTGCGACAATCTGCCCATCACGAACCAAACAAGCGGCGCTGTCATGACCAAAACAAGAAAACCCAAGAATGTATTTCGAGGCGTTGCTCTCAATAGTAGGGTTGTCGCACTGGGTCATATCTATTCTCGGTCGGGGAGCAACCCAGAAAGACGAAATAGGGCATTAGGATCTGGTTTGCGGCCCATCATCTCGACATAGATATCCATCGGGGGCTCTGTCCCGCCCTTGGCGTAGAGTTGCCGCAGACGTTTGCACAAATCTGGATCGTATAAGCCTTTTTTCTTGAAGGCTGAAAACACGTCGGCATCTAACACTTCTGCCCATTTATAGCTATAGTATCCGGCCCCATATCCACCGCCAAAGATATGATGGAAGGTTGTGGACATAAGCCCCGCCTCGCGTTTGATGAGCGTGGCGCGTTCCGCGATGCGTGTTTCAAGCGTTTCTGGGTCTTGAATCGCAGATGGAGTCCCCGAAAAATAGGCCATATCCAGAAGACCATAAAATGTTTGTGTTAGACCTAAAAGCCCCGCATCAAAGTTTTGCATGGCTTGAATAGTTTTTACGAGATCGGTGGGGATTAGCTCGCCCGTTTTATGGTGGCGTGCGAAGGTGTCGAGTACTTCTTTTTGAATGATCCAACGTTCTTGAACTTGAGAAGGTAATTCAACAAAGTCCCATTTCACGTTGGGGCCAGCAAGCGAAGAATACTGTGCTGTTGCGAGCAAGGCATGAAGAGCATGGCCAAATTCGTGAAAGACCGTTTCAACGTCTCCTAACGATAAGAATGTTGGGCGCGTAGGCGTTGGTTTGGGAAAGTTGCAGTTATTGATGACGATGGGGATGTTGATTTCCCCTTCTGTAACACTGCGATCACGAAACGTACTCATCCATGCACCACTGCGCTTTGCGCCGGGGCGAGCGTAATAGTCAGCGTAGAACAATCCTATCAGTGTGTGCGTGTCTGTGTCGAAGACTTCATAAGCTTTAACATCGGAATGATAGGTGGGATAACGACCTGTGGTTTCTTCGCGTAGTTCTATGCCAAAAAGTTTTTCTGTATGGCGTTGTACACCTTCAAGAACTTTCTCAAGATCAAAATAGGGGCGCAGTGTTTCAAGTTCGAGGTTGTACGTTCTTTCTTTTAAAATGCGGGCGTAATAGGCAACATCCCATGGTTTTAGTTCGTTAATGCCATCCATTTCGAGTGCAATAGCGCGGATGGCGGCCAATTCTTTTTCGGCGGCAGGTTTATACGTTGCTAAATTTGTTTCCAGAAAATCAGAAACAGTCTTTACATTGCCGGCCATCCGGTTTTCTAAAACAAAATCGGCATAGGTTGCATAGCCTAAAAGGTTGGCTCTTTGGTGCTTGAGCCTAACCATTTCTGTGATGAGCTCGAGATTGTTGTAGGCATCTTTAAAGCAACGTGTGGCATACGCTCTGTGGATTTCTTCGCGCAGGGATCTGTTTTGTCCATGAGTAAAAATGTCAATGGGGTAAGGTTCCAACGTAATCAGATATGTGCCGGGCTGGCCAGCCTCGTCCGCAAGATATTTATATAAGTCCAGTGCTCTTTTGGGTACGCCAGCAAGTTCACAGGGGGTAGTGATCGTCTTTTTATAAGCTTCGGTTGCCTTGACGGTATTGTTTCCAAATTGTGTACTGATTTGTGACAGTTTTTTATTTAGCGCCCGCATCTTGATTTTATCGTCGGCGCTTAAAAGCGCACCGCTACGAACAAAACTTTTATAGCATTCTTCGAGAAGCATACGCTGTTCGCCTGAAAGGGACTTTTCCCGACATGCTGCATAGGCTTCCTTTACGCGGGTGAACAGGCATTCGTCCAATGAAATATCGCTGTGATAATTCGACAGTTCGACATCGGCAATTTCTTCAATTGCACGAAGTTCGTCACTATTCTTTGAAGAACAGAGGTTATGAAAGATTGCTGAAATGCGGGTAAGATCTTCTCCGGCAAATTCAAGGGCTTCAATCACATTTTCAAAGTTTGCTGGCGATGTATTTGTTTTGATGGCCTCAATGGACTCTTTCGCTTTGGTGATGCCCCAGCGCAAAGCTGGAAGAATGTGCGCGTTATTTACAACATCAAGGGGTGGGGCGCCATGTGGCAATGCTGGAGGGTTCATCAATGGGTTTTGGGCGTCAAAGGGTATTGATACTGGGAGGGCGCTTGGCACAAAAAGCTCCTAAAAAAAGAGAAGGGATACCGTGAAGGTGCTGTATTATATCAATTGCATGTAAGGCATACAATGTATCTGTGGAAAGATCGTAGCATTGAAAACCCGCACGTGGAGTGATAAATTGGACCTGTCTCAGTTCTCCCGCTTTTTGTTCCTTTGTCATTGTGTGGTCTTGATGAGATGGTATCCTTTCCTTTTGTTCCTTCTGGTCCTTTCGGCCTGTGAGCCTGAAGGCTCGGTTATGAATGGTTATGTCGAGGGGGAATACCTTTATATCGCGCCGACAAGCGCTGGACTTTTGGCCGAGCTTCCTGTCGTGCGCGGCCAGACTGTCAATAAGGGGCAGCCTTTGTTCTCAATTGAGAAAACGGCTCTTCAGGCCGCGTATGCCTTGTCCTTAGCTGAGGTCGCTCAGGCTCTGGCCAAATGGAACGACCTTCTCAAAGGAAGTCGACCTGAAGAGATCGAGATTATCATGCAACAACAAGAGCAGGCCCGTGCTGCGCTTGACGTGGCCACAAAGGATTATGTCCGCGCACGATCTCTTGTTGAGAGTAAGGCTGTAAGTCAGCAGACGCTTGATGGAACAAAGTCTGTATATGAGGCCGCACAAGCGCGTGTCGCAGAGTTATCCGCGCAGCTCAAAAAGGCGGCTCTTGGCGCTCGTGAGGATGAAGTTGCTGCTGCTCAGGCTGCGATGAACATGGCTGAACAGAAAGTTGTGCAAACCGAAAAACAGATCCATGATGCGGCTCCGCTAGCACCAACGGCAGGCACCATCCAAGATACATTCTTTAATATTGGGGAATATGTCGGGGCTGGCGTGCCAGTGGTCAGCCTTCTGCCGCCGGATAAAGTCAAGGTCAGGTTTTTTGTACCACAAGCGAGTTTGTCGCAAGTGCCCCTTGGTCGTAAGGTCAGAATTGCTTGTGATGGGTGCGATCATACTGTTGATGCAAAAATAACCTATGTTAGCGCGTCAAGTGAATACACCCCGCCCGTTATCTACAGCATAGGGTCCCGTGATAAGCTCGTGTTTATGGTGGAGGCAATTCCTTTTGCCTATGATGCTCTTTTGAAGCCGGGACTCCCTGTTGATATCGAATTGGTCAGCCCATGACAGTTGTGGATTACGCCATTGACGTGCGAGGCCTGACCAAATCGTTCAACCATAAAGTTGTTGTTGATCGTGTCAGCCTTCGTGTGCCGCGTGGAAAAATTTATGGCTTTCTTGGGCCGAACGGAAGTGGAAAGACAACAACAATACGTATGATTTGTGGGCTTTTGACCCCCGATGCAGGTGAGGGGACTTGCCTTGGTCTAGATCTTCGCAAGGAGTCGCACAAGATCCGTAATCGCGTTGGCTATATGACGCAAAAATTTAGTTATTGGGACGATTTGAGTATCCGCGAGAACTTGGCTTTTGTCGTGGACATGTTTGGCCTTGATCACAAAGATGAGCGCGTCGATCAAACATTGCGCAAACTGAACCTAACATCACGGGCTGCGCAATTGGCCGGCGAGTTATCGGGGGGATGGAAGCAGCGCCTTGCTTTGGCGGCCTGCACGATGCATGAGCCCGATTTACTTTTGTTGGATGAGCCTACGGCAGGTGTGGATCCTAAGGCGCGTCGTGAGTTTTGGGACGAAATACATCGGCTTGCTGGAGAGGGACTGACCGTTCTTGTCAGTACGCACTATATGGATGAGGCTGAACGTTGTCATGCCATCATCTATATCTCATATGGGCATATTGTTGCCGAAGGAACGGTTGCAGAGGTTGTTCGTCAGGCAGGACTCACAACATGGATCGTTCGTGGCCCGCGTTTGATCGAGGTTATGCGTGCTCTTGAAAAAAATCCTTATGTTACGACGATTGCTGCCTTTGGGGACAGCTTGCATATCAGTGGAACTGACGCCGATGCCTTGGCAGCGGCGATCTCGCCTTATCAGTCAAACAAGGATTATATCTGGCAGAAAGCTATGCCCGAACTTGAAGATGCTTTTATTCATTTTATGGCGCGTATGCCTGATGCCGGAGGGAAGACATGAGACAGCACCCTTTGTCATTTCGTCGTCTCAGGGCTATTATGCTTAAGGAGTTTACCCAGCTTCGTCGTGATAGATCGACGTTCGCTATGATAATTTTAATCCCAATTTTTCAGCTTTTGTTGTTTGGTTATGCCATCAATTCAGACCCAAAACATATGCCGACGGCTGTTTTGTCGCAGGATCACAGTAGTCTCGCGCGAAGCTTTGTTGCAGCTTTAAAAAATTCGGATTATTTTCAAATTCAGAAGGAAGTTACATCGCCACGAGAAGCTAAACTTTTTCTTCAGACGGGCCTTGTGCAGTTTGTCGTAACAATTCCTGAGAATTTTCATCGCGATGTTGTGCGCGGGGACGCTCCATCAGTCCTTATTGAAGCCGATGCGACTGATCCTATGGCGATGTCCGGCCCACTTAGCAGTATAACGGAAGTTATGGCAGCAGCCCTTCGGCATGAGATAAAAGGGCCTTTGAGCTATCTGAAGGAGGTTCCTGCGCCCGCCAATGTGATTGTGCATCGACTTTATAATCCCGAGGGCTTCTCTCGCTACAACATCGTTCCGGGTTTGATGGGAGTCGTTTTGACAATGACTGGAATCATGATGACGGCTCTCGCTATGACGCGCGAAAGAGAACGCGGCACAATGGAAAATCTTCTTTCCATGCCAGTTCGCCCCATTGAGGTTATGGCAGGGAAAGTCGCTCCTTATATTATCATTGGGTATATCCAATCTTTACTTATCGTAATTGTGGCTAAATTTCTTTTTGGTGTTCCCCTTATCGGAAGCCTTGTTCTTTTGTTCAGCGTTCTGCTTATTTTCATTATATGCAATCTAGCTCTTGGTTTTATGTTGTCTGTTGCTGCCAAGAACCAAACACAAGCCCTACAACTTTCGATTTTTCCGGTTCTTCCCTCCATTTTGCTTTCGGGATTTATGTTCCCTTTTTATGGCATGCCGCAGTGGGCGCAGTTTATTGGTAATTGTCTTCCCTTGACATATTTTGCGCGCATTGTTCGCGGTATCTTGTTGAAGGGAAATGACTTTGTAGAGGTTTGGCCTCATATCTGGCCGCTTCTGATTTTCATGACCGTTATTACGGTGATTGCAATGAAGCTTTACAAGCAAACATTGGATTAGGCTTGACTCGCGCGTGCTTTGGCGCGACCATTTCTCTACATTATTTGTTTTTGTTGGAGGCCCTCATGTTCAAGAAATCAGTCCTTATTTTGTCTTCTGTTCTGGCGCTTGCCGCCTGTTCATCAGCACAGCCTCGGATCATTCAAGCAACAGCTGGTATGCCCGATATTCGTGTCACAGTCGGTATGGCCACGCAAATTGAAATGCCGGATTCGGGTCGTGTTCAATCTATCGCGATTGGTGACCCGTCTCTTGTATCTGCCGAACAGGCAACAGATGTGGTCAGTATTATTGCCAAGGGCAGTTCTGGCGAGACAAACCTGATTATTCGCTCACGCGATGAAGATGGGGACATTAATGTCTATCAGTATCGTGTGATCGTTCAGGCGCGATAATTCTTGCGCGGTCTCTTCAGAAGTCTCGTGCGTTGACCAAGCTAGAGCGTTTCCCGATAAGGTTGTCGCCTCGTTGACTGCGTGCTGCCGCTCTATCTTATTGTTTATCGATCCGATTCACGCGAACGCTTGGCGCAAAAGGCGTCAACCTTATCGCGATCTGTTCCAAGTTCCATACATAGGGACCCCTTTGTGGTCAGCTTTTTCTCGATCTATACCCCTCGCACATCAAGAGTTGGTCATTTTGAGCCGCATCCTCCCTTAGCGTCATCCCGTGCTTGACACGGGATCCAGCGACCTGCGTCCGCAGGTCATATGAGTCTTATGCCGCGTGGACACGTGGCTCTGGATCCCAGATCAAGTCTGGGATGACGCAAAAGGAGAGGCCTGCCGGTGAAATATCTGTAGAGGTTCTCTTGGCATAACGGGACCATAAAAACCTACTCTTGAAGTACGAGCGGTATATTTTCGGCGTGGTGAGTTTTGTTCAAAAGTTGCTTGGGCGGATATGGCTTTGCGTTTTTTGTCCAAGGGTGAGGGGGTGAACACTTGACCCGGCAATTTTGACCTAGTTCGGCATTTTTGTAAGGCGAATAATATATATATTACAATTGGTTCGTTCGTGTGTATCATGGCATGGATGTTGCTTATCCACAGGTGTACTTGTCTTATCATCATCTCATCCTCTGTGGGAGAAGGAGCTTACCCTATGCGTGCGAAGCTGTCTTGTTATGCAAACTTTGCGCATACACATGCGCCAGCTATTGGCGCAGGGCTTGTGGTTTTGCTTGTGGTCATTTCGGTGATGCTGGGG
Organism: Alphaproteobacteria bacterium; assembly: GCA_028691835.1. Lineage (GTDB taxonomy): Bacteria > Pseudomonadota > Alphaproteobacteria > UBA9219 > UBA9219 > UBA8914. The sequence goes on from JAQUYN010000012.1 coordinate 10,953, forward strand.
TCACATAGCTTTTTGGCCATTTTTAATATTGAAGGTTTGTTGATCGTTGTGGGCGGCGTCATCGCAGCGGCTTATATGAGCTATAATACCGAAGACGTGAAGACGGCTCTTAATACGATACGTAATCTTTTCAAAAAAACGCAGTCTCAGCAAATAGACCTTTCCCGAGACATGATGGCGATTATTTATTGCGCACGTCTTCTTAGAGAAAAAGGGATGAGAAGTCTTGAAACGGTTATTTCAAAAAGCGGGTTAACGGACCCTTTCGTCAAGTATGGGTTGAATATGGCGGTCAGCGAATATCCTGCGCAAGATGTGCGCGATATGATGGAGACTGCTGTTGAAGCAACTTATGAGCGAGACAGTCTCCCTGTCGATGTTCTGCAAAGTATGGCAAGCCACGCGCCCGCGTTTGGCATGGTTGGCACGTTGGTGGGGATGGTAATTTTGCTATCTAACTTTAATGGCGATATGTCGAGCGTTGGATCGAGTCTTGGTGTTGCCTTTCTTTCTACGCTTTATGGCGTTTTGTCGGCGCGTATGGTCTATATGCCAGCGGCCTCTAAGTTGCGGCAAGAAGTGGATCATCGGCGCTTCCGTAATTATCTAATTACGGAAGGGATCGTAATGCTCGCAAGCGAAAAGACGCCGATGTATATTCAGGATCGGTTAAACAGCTTCCTTCGTCCTGACGCTCATAATTATCTTAATGTTCTAAACCAAAGTGAGCCTGATCATTCCTCTCTTCGCGTGGCTCAGTTCGCATGAGCCGTCATTGGCATCGTAAAACGCACACACAGCAAAATCATGCCGACGATTGGTTGATGACCTATGCGGATGTGATTACACTTTTGCTCTGCTTTTTTGCTGTCTTTCTTTTCGCTTCCCTCTCGCTCGTACGGCAAAAGGGCGAGGGACAAGTGCCGCTTCCACCACCAATGGTACACGTTGTTTCTCAGCCTTCTTATACAGGGCAGGAGACTCTACCGCCGCAAATTGTAGAGCCTCTAGATGTTCAAGAACCGCCTCCACCTCCGAGCTTTATGGGGAATTTGCCCTTCCATGATCCGATGTTTGATATGGATCCGCCCGCTGTTAATCCGCCAGCGGTTACGCAGGACCCCGTGATGCCCATTATGATGACGTGCCATGAAATTGAGTTGCCGGAAGATTCTACCGTCTCTGCCCCAGTGCCACAGTCGTCACCTGTTGATTCAAAAACCGATAAGATAACAGTATTGGAGATGGATAGTTCGACGTTTTTCGATAGTGGTTCGGCGACGATGAGCCCGTCAGGCAAGGATGTACTTCAGGGCATTCTTACTAAGATTGAATCTGATCAATTCAAAGAATACAGGGTCACTGTTGAGGGCCATACAGATGACACGCCTATTAACACGATGGCTTTCCCTTCAAACTGGGAGCTTTCGACGGCACGAGCCTCTGCTGTGGTTCATTTTTTTTTGGAGCGTGGTGTTGCGCCACAGCGTCTTCGGGCCGCTGGTTATGCGGACACGTTTCCGATACTGCCAAATCGTGACGAGGCTGGTAAACCTGTTCTTGAGCATCAAGCGAAAAACAGACGTGTCGTCATCAAGCTGGATCGTATTGAAAAAGGTGAATAATGCCTTGAAATTGCTTGTCCTTTTTATAACCTAATATATTCGCTTGCGTGCATATGTATAAACGTGCATATGATCTCAAATGACTGAGGCCATTAAACTTCTTACCATCCTTGCTGAGCCGACGCGCCTTCAGGCAATCCGTTTGCTTTGGGATGGCCGTGAACGCTGCGTTTGCGAGCTGATGGACGCCTTGCAGAAGAACCAATCTTGCATGTCAAGACATATGACGATCTTAAAGCAGGCTGGCCTTGTCATTGATCGTCGTGATGCGCAGTGGGTACGCTATCGCCGCAATCCTGTTTTGTCGAAGGCCATTGTCGTGCTTGTCGATGCCGCCCTTCAGCTTGAAAAACACCTAAAAAGGAAGTCCACATGACGTGCCAGTGTAAATGTAAATGTCAGAACCAGCCAGTTGTTGAGCCTCCTCAAACGAACAAACGTGAAAAGGTTCTCTGGACCCTTGGTTCAGTTATGACTGTTGCTCTATGGGGTGCTCTTTACAGCCAATTGGCATCATTTTCAGAATGGGTTGTGTCATTGCTTTCTCTTGATCCGGCCTCACATTTTGGTGAGGCGGCAACCTTTTTCTTTTATGATACGCCCAAGGTTTTGATGCTCTTGACGCTTGTTGTTTTTGTGATGGGCGTTATTCGCAGTTTCTTTTCACCAGAGCGTACGCGTAAGCTTCTTGCCGGAAAACATGAGGGATTGGGTAATATTGCGGCGGCTACCTTGGGCATCGTTACGCCTTTTTGTTCATGTTCGGCCGTGCCTTTGTTTATTGGTTTTGTGTCGGCTGGCGTGCCTCTAGGGGTTACCTTTTCGTTCTTGATCGCGGCACCTATGGTCAACGAAATTGCTCTTGGTCTTTTGTTTGGACTCGTCGGCTGGAAGATTGCTGTTATCTATCTTATTTTCGGCCTTGGTGTTGCTATTGTTGCTGGCTGGGTGATCGGACGGCTCCACCTTGAAGGCTGGTTAGAAGATTGGGTTCGAAACGTGCGCACGGACGGCGCGATTCCATCGTCAAGGCAGACAACGATGATTGAGAGAATGAAAGAGGGGGCGCTGGCTGTCCGTGACATTGTCGGACGTGTTTGGCTTTGGGTGATCGCGGGCATCGCTGTTGGAGCCTTTATCCATGGCTATGCCCCAGCCGAGCTTCTGTCCTCAATTATGGGGAGCGGCGCTTGGTGGTCAGTTCCGGCTTCTGTTGTTCTCGGGATTCCCATGTATGCAAATGCCGCAGGCATTATCCCCGTGGTTGAGGCCTTGCTTGGTAAAGGTGCTGCTCTGGGGACAGTCTTGTCTTTTATGATGGCTGTTACGGCCTTATCATTGCCAGAGGCAATCATACTTCGAAAAGTTTTGTCGCTTCGTTTGATCGTTGTATATTTTGGCATTGTGGCATGTGGTATCTTATCTGTCGGATATGTGTTTAATGCCTTTTATATGCAGTAAATATCGCCCCAGTGATTAACCTGTTATGTTGAGGTCTTCCTTTCTAAGGGAAGATATCCGTGCGTTTTGAGGATTTCAGCCCCAGTTTGAGAGAATATGTAATCTATGAATGTAGCGGCCTCGCTGGGTATATTTTTCGTACGATAGAGCAGGAAAAGAGTTCTACTTAGGGGATAGAGACCATTCCGTGCCGTTTCAACGCTCGGCATGATATCATTGAGTTTTAAGGCCTTAATACCGAGCTTTTCCGTTGCAATCATCCCCAGATCCGTAACGCCAATTGCATATTCAGTTCGACTAAGGGCTGTATTTGCTTCTTGATCCGTGAAATAAGTGATCCAACGTTCTGCTTTACGGCTTTCTTCGCACGCGGTTTTGAATTCTGGGAATATTTTTCCAATGACCATAAAGCCGCTGTCAGAGGCTTCTCGTGATTGGACAATGATTTCCTTGCCGTCTGACCATTTTGTTTTTGTCCCTTTATAGATATTAATAAGATCTTCCGAGGAGATGCTCTCATCTTTGACGCTGGGGTGGGTTCCAATTACGATAGGTGTAAGAGCATAACCAACAACACTATAATCAGGGGAGGCTTCGTTTTCTTTGAGGGGCCTGGATATAAGGCCAAAGGTTATAGCATTGTCTGCGATTGCCGTTATGGCTCCTTTTGTTCCGATGCTTCCCGGTATAGTGATTTCAATTTCTGGGTGGCTTGCCATGAAACCTTGTGCCAAAAGTTTTGTAATGCCGAGATTCACACCTGATCCGGCCGCTGTGAAGGTTATCTTGGCTGGCGTGGTTTGTTGTCGTGGTTCAGTCGCGCCTGCCACCGAAGATAGGCCATATAATGTGGCTGCAAAAAGCAATGAGATGAGGCGTGAGGGTTTAGTCATAAGGTATTCCTTTGGATAATGGGGCAGACTGAGGATCATGTTTTGGCTGGTAGCCACAGGTTAAGCATCGCAAGTAAGCCATCTGTATTAAACGGTTTGCTTAGGTAATCGTCCATTCCAGATTTTATGCACAGTTCGCGATCACCATCCATAGCGCGAGCAGTCAGTGCAATGATGGGCAGATGGGGCCGGAGCTGGGCATCTTGTGTCGAGTGATCTGTGCTCACATTTTTTTCGGCTTCCGCTTGCCGATACCTTTGTGTTGCAACAAAGCCATCCATTTTTGGCATTTGGCAATCCATGAACACAAGATCAAAAGAAGAGCTTGTCAGTTGTTCAAGGGCCTCCTCACCATTTGATACGACTTGAATCTGACAGCCTAAGAGTTCGAGCATCTTGCTCGCCACATCGCAGTTTGTGGGGTTGTCCTCAGCCAAAAGAATCCTTGGGTTTCCAAAGGTGCATGGGGTGACAACAGGATCTGATGTCAGCCCAACAGAAGGATCGATTGTTGGTGAAGCTGAAATTGTTATTGATTGTGAGGGGATGGCACACACCGTGAAGGGAATGGCAAAGCTAAAGGTGCTTCCTTGAGCCGAGGAGCTTGCGAGATAGAGTTCACCCCCCATCATTTCAGCCAGTTGTTTGCTGATCGTCAATCCAAGCCCCGTTCCGCCGTATTTTCGTGTCGAGCTTCCATCTGCCTGAGAGAAGGGGCTAAAGATACTTATTTGATCTGCAAGAGGAATGCCGATCCCTGTGTCACTTACGTCAAAATGAAATAGACCTAATGATTCGTCTTTCATTGTGAAAGATATCTGAAGTTGTACGTTGCCGTGCTCTGTGAACTTAATCGCGTTGCCAATGAGGTTTGTAAGAATCTGGCGTAGGCGTTCGCGATCCCCCTGTAGGCTGACGGGGATATTACTTGATAGGCGACAAATTAATTCAATATTTTTTTTGTGAATAGTGCCTGCAAAAAGATGAAGGACGCCTTGTACGCAATCGCGAAGGTTAAACTCTACCACTTGCTGTGTTAGCTTTCCTGCTTCAATTTTTGAAAAGTCTAAAATGTCATTGAGAACATTTAAAAGGGACTCCCCAGAGTTATGCAATGTATCAACATAAAAGCGTTGTTTTTCATCTAGCTCTGTAAAAGACAACAGTTCAGCCATTCCAATTACCCCGTTCATTGGAGTCCGTATTTCATGACTCATGTTGGCAAGAAATTGGGATTTGGCTTTATTCGCGGATTGAGCTTCTTTGCTCAAAAGTAGCGCTCTTTCTGTTGCCGACTGGAGCGCAGTTGTGCGTTCTTCAACCTTTTCTTCCAATAAATGTTGGTTTTCGAGAAGCTCTCCTTCAAGTTTGATAACGACGCTTAATGGAAATCGATAAACGACGAGGGCCAAAACAAGTCCTAGACTAGCAAAAACCAAAAAAGCGATAAGCGTTTTGACTAATATGAGGTTCCCAGATACGAGTATGATAACCCCACCAATCTTTCGATTGTTAAATGTGATCGGGGCCATTTTACCTTGTATTTGAAAATTGAAAAACAGGTCTGGTTTATCAACGATGTGGTTATATTGATTAACGCGAGCATTGTTTTCATCAAAGACAATGATGCTCGTTATGTTTTTTCCAGGCACAAAGGAATAAAGAATTTGAGAGTATTTTGTGGCTTGGTATTTCCACAGGCTTCCAGCTTCTGAGGCAATCTTCCGTACTTCATGGGCAAGTCTGTTGGCGTGGCTGGTTGCTTCTTGTTCTGCCCTGTTGGTTTCGATTAAAAAGAAACAGCTAGGAACAACAAATCCGATTACGAGGCCAATAGAGACAACAAGCGGCAAAAGCTTACTTGAAAGCTGTTTGGATAAGGCCTGATGGGATGGGGAGGTCGTCAATTGTGTCTCCAACGCACGTTCAATTGATGGGGCCATCCGAGATGAGGCTATGGGGTGTGCGCGTCGATCATAGGAGAAAAGAAGTGAATTGATAAGGGCATTTATTCATGCCGTCACTTAGGCCGAAGTATTCCATTTGGGGGGCATAGTTTAGAAGTTGAAGGCTCGACGCTATGCGGGCATGACAGATCATTGTGCCCAAAAAAGACATACAATAAGAGGCTTTGCTTGTGGTCCTTTATCTGAGGAAAGGAATTTAACCCATTGTTCCAAAATGGTTCCAACTAAGTTTTTTGTGACGAAGTTTCTGCTGAACTCAGCTAAATTATGTGTATAGCCGGGAAGGACACAACAATTTTTTAGTAAAATAATCGTACGAAAGCTTGTCCGCTAACTCTGCCGAATCTATTCAGTTGTTGTTGCCCAAAAAGCTTATACTTAACCCGAGTTATGGGTATAACACACTGATAAAAATAAGAACGGTGTCATTGCGAGGAGGCCTATTGGCCGACGAGGCCATCCATCTCCCGCATTTTCAACGTAGGCCCATGTTGAAATAGTAGGAGATGGATCGCCACGGCCCCTGAAGAAGGGGCCTCGCGATGACGAGTCCTTTATGTTTATCACCGGTATCAACCCATAAAGCGGGTTATACTTAACTCATACCAGCGGGCCTATGAACGGACTCATTGAAAGGGCCGCTCTCAATCACTCGCTCTGCGCCTCGCGATCCTCTTGCCGGACGGAACGCCTTGCGCCTAAAGGAGAGGACTATCCGGCGAGGGAATATCTCCTCGCACCGCTCGTGACCCGAAGAGGTTGATTCAACGGGTGGTTGGTATGATACTTGATCTTGGGGCCAAACCGCTAGGTTATGGAGTGTCGGAATTTCCACCATAATGAAGAAAAAAACCAACAAAACGCAGGACGTGGATATACTGGTCTTGTTGGGTTCTCTTTTGTTGGTGTCTATATGAAGTCTTTACCCGAAAGTTTTATTTACTTCCGCGTTGGACCATAAGGTCGAGATCTTCACGGAGGCTCTGCAAATCTTCTTCGTGCTCAATCTCTTGCTCCAGAATGCTGAGCGCCATGTTATAAGTTACCATGTCGATATCTTTTGTTGCATCCATCAGCCCCTTGTATGTCGAGATGGCGCATTGCTCTCCCTCAATGTTTTGATCGAGCAAAACGGCAACATATGGATCGGCAGGAGACTCGTATTTACACGGGCTTTCCTCGGCCCAGCCCTCTGGTGTCAATACAGGTGTGCCGCCAAGCTGGATAATACGATTAGCAACAAGAACCGCATGGGAAAGCTCTTCTGTTGCATGAAGGTTTAATTCAGCTGCAACGGCGTCTTTCATCGGCCCTTTAATGAGTTTTGCGCCAAGCCAATATTGATAATAGGCAAGCCATTCGCTCGCATAAGCCTGATTAAGGAGTTTTAGAATGACATCGACATTCTCTCCTACGATTTCTCTTGCGCGTGATCCCATGGGTATTTCCTTTCATGCTAGATTTATTACTTCTAACAAATGTTTGTGTGTTGAGAAGAGTATCTTGCCAAGATACGAGAGACGATGCCGTCGCGAAGGCATAGTACTACGAGGCATGCCAAACGTGAAGACAGTTTTGTCTTGATGGGGTCCACTTCAATGGTCGCAGCTGTTTGCGCTTGTTTTGAGGATTCCTTGAAAATGTGCGGCAACAAGAACTTCAGGTTCTTCGATGGGGGCCCCAGTGATAACTTCAATACCTTTTTGTGCAAAAAGATCCAAGGCCCGTGGCCCTATGCCTCCACATAGGACCAGATTTACACCATGTTCAGAAAGCCAAGCAGGTAAAAGTCCGGGTTCATGCGGTGGTGCCTCTAGATCTTGCCGCGTCGTCATGGCATGGGTGACAGCATCCGTTTGAAGAAGCGCAAATTGAGAACAGTGACCGAAGTGTGAGCAAAGTTTTCCGTTCTCGATGGGGATAGCTATCATCATTTGGTTTTCTCCTTTTCTAGATGGTGTTGCAGATTGTTCCATATATTCTTGATGTCGGTTGCGCTTGGTGCATCGGTTTCAATGACGGCTTTCGCCTGCTTTTGCGCTTTTGTCACGCCATTGTCATAACGGATGCGACCTAGAGGTGTGGCGCCTAAGGTTGAGGCTTGTTTTTCGATCTGTTCAGTTCTGTCCTCATCAATATCCCATTTATTGACGCAAACAAAAGATGGAAGCTTAAAATGCTGCGTAAGTTTTAGAACACGCATAAGATCATGTTCGCCTGATAAAGATGGTTCCGTAATGATGATGACTGCCGATGCGCCTGTGATTGAGGCGATTACAGGACATCCAATGCCCGGTGGGCCATCGATCAAAACTAAGTTATGCTTGGTTTCTTCAGCCAAGCGCCTTGCTTCCTGTCGTACTGTCGAAACAAGTTTGCCAGAGTTTTCTGCGGCGATGCCGAGTTTTGCATGAACCATTGGCCCTGCGCGAGTAGTAGAAATCATCCAAGCTCCGCAAAGGCGATCTTTCATTTCGACCGCACCTTTAGAGCAGAAACGCGCACAAACACCACATCCTTCACAAGAAGTTGGGTCAATTTTATAAACGCCATCTTTCTCATGAATAGCGCCAAAACGACAAAGGTTTAAGCATGCGCCGCACATTGTGCAAATTTCTTGTCGGATGATGGCTTCTTGGCCGCTCCAAAAATCATGGCGTTTTTTGACGTCGGGGGTTAAAATCAGGTGCAAGTCGGGGGCATCCACGTCACAATCGGCTAGAACTGCGCCGGAGGCGAGGAGAGCAAAGCTGGCCAAGAGACTGGTCTTACCTGTGCCGCCTTTACCACTTATGATGACAATCTCTTTCATACGACCTCATGGATCTTGGTGAGAATGTTGGAAAAGACAACCATGTATTCTGGCAGAGCCGTGACAATTGGCTCTCCCTTTGCATAGGCTTGCGCGATGCGACGATCATCGGGGATTTCTGTTAACACCCTGATCCCTTCGGCTTTGCAATAGGGGCGCACAAAATCGTCTGTTTCTTCCGCGCGGTTAATGACAACTCCAAAGAGAAGGCCAAGCTCACGTACGACATCGACGGCCAGTTTAAGGTCGTTTAATCCGAAGGGCGTTGGCTCTGTTACAAGGACAACGAAATTTGCTTCGCGTAATGTGGCGACGACGGGGCATGACGTTCCGGGCGGGGCGTCGATGATCACAAGATTTCCCCGCGCTTCCTCCTTCACGGCGTGAATAAGAGGGGGCGCTAAAGCAATGCCAATATCAAGTCGTCCTTGTACAAGCAGGATATCGCCGGATTGAGAAAATTCTACAACGCCGATGCGGTTTTCAATTTCATAAATAGCTTTTTGTGGACAGGCCCTTACGCAGCCTCCACAACCGTGACACATCTCTGGGGCGAAGACGGGGGGAATGGTCCCAAAGGAAACCAGTGCGTTAAAGGCACAAAATTGAGCGCATAAACCGCATCCGTCACAGCGTTCTTCGTCAATTTCAGGAACCTGTATTGTTATAATGCGTTGTCGTTTAGGATCGCTTTTCAAGAATAGGTGCGCGTTTGGTTCTTCGACATCGCAGTCGAGAAGCCGCACTGGGCACCCTGCCGCCAACGCCAAGTTGACCGCAACTGTCGTTTTGCCTGTCCCCCCTTTGCCTGATGCGATGACTATTTTCATGCAGATGTAATTTCAGTAAGGTTTCCGGCTTCAAATGCCATTAGGGCTTCGGCGACAGACATGGATTTGGCCGTGTAAATTTTGATACCCGATTGTTTGAGTGCATTTAAAGCCTTCGGCCCACAATCACCCGTGATAAGGGTGACGGCACCTGCTTTGAAAATTGTTTCTGCTGCTTTGATACCTGCGCCTTGCGCAGCGACTGCATTTGCATTCGCGACAATAACATGACTTTTCTGATCTGTGTCATAAACTAAAAACTGAGCCGCACGACCAAACCGAGGATCCATTGGCGCGCTTAAATCATTTCCAGAAGTTGTGAAGGCGATTTTCATTTTGTTTTTCCTTTGGTTGGTTTTCGTTTTTCCTTAATATGTTTGAAATTTCCGCCTGTGATTTCCAGGGCACCGCCTTCAACCAAGGCTTTTGCTACAGCTTCGCGTGCGCAGGAAAGTGTGCGCGAGAAAGTCGGGCGGGATATACCCATGAGCTGTGCCGCATCCTCCTGTCCCAACCCTTTATAATCGGACAGTAGAATGGCTTCCCACTCTTCATCCTTGAGCTTGACAACTTGAAGATCGCACAGTGGTACGCCGCGCGGCTTAAAGAAGCGTGCTGTGGGACTTGATCGGACAAGGCGGCATTTGCGTGGCCTCATTTCTTAAATCCATTCCGCAATCATGGCAACGCCGAGCCCTAAGATGATAAGTCCCGAGATAAGGTGTAGGACTCGGATGTTTTTGTCCTTCCAAGTCTGCACGTCTTCGACGCGGCTTAAACCAAAATATACAACGAGCGTAATAAGTAACATCGGCGAGACAAAGATGCTGTTGTAAAGCAGCAAGGTTGGCAGTGTTTTTACAATGTCTATAACTGACAAAAGACCACCTAAAATAATATATGGCCCGATGGTGCATGGAAGCAGGAATAAGGTTACAAAAAGGCCAATGCCAAACGCGCCCACAGGTGACGTGACTTTTGAGATAAGGGCTTTAACATTGGGGCGCCAGCTGGCGGGCATTTCGGTTGAAAAACTTCCTATCTTGTAGAAAAAGAAGTCCTTGATTTGCAAAAAGCCTAAAAGAATGGCAACGCTACCTAGAGTTTTATAAATATATGGTCGAATGGTTGTGATGTTTTGCACAAGTTGAAATGACTTGATGATAAACAAACCATAAACAAGATACATAACGAAGATTGCAAGGCTGAATGACACACCCGACCAGATTATGTTCGCTTTGTTATTTGGATTATAGGCAATGATAGAAATGATCATCATTGTCAGAACAGCAAAGGCGCAGGGGTTTACGGCATCGACAAAAGCTAGTGAGATGACCTTGGCTAAAGATATTTCTTCCATCATTATTCCCTCCCGCTAATTACGCATCAAGATCCATCCACCGAAGCTAAAGGCTTCGCGAAAGGTCACGCTGTGATCTGACAGCGCGACAGTCCTTTCTTGGATAGGGCGCGCGTCTTCTGGCAAAATGTTATCAATGAGAAAGGCCTTTACTGTGTCGCTTTCCTTCGAGTTATCATCCTTCTTGATAGCCACACGATTTTTGAACCAAAGTTTTGGCAGGTGTGGCAAATCGCTTAGGGATAATGAAGAAAAAGAGCGAAGACCGGACGGAAGCACAACGTTGTTTCCTTTGTATTTTTCTATATAAGCATCCAATGCCGTTAAAACAGTTGTGTCACCAACAATTGAACCATCTTTCTTGCTATCGGCGATGATCATAGGGATTCCAAGGGCTGTGCCGAATTGAGAATTATAGGCCATCAGAAGTGGCGCGTTTGGGCTGTCCTGATAGATTTCATATTCGATGACAAGTAGGTTCGATTCTCTCACTTTTTTCTTTAAGAGAAGGGGATCAACATTTGCACAATGAGGGCACCCAATGCCCGTGAAATAGATGAAGGAGGTCATGTTGCTAGCCGTGAAGTTTTCTTTCGCAGCATAAGTGGGAGAGATGACGAGGGCAAAAATCAAAATCAGAACAGTGTTTAGCCATGTACCACACAAACAAAACCGCTTCATGGACGCACCCTTTCCGATAACATGCAAAAATATACTTATGAACAGGCGTTCATAATCATTCTTTGCCGCAGGTATGTCAAGAGTTTAGCGCGGTTTTGGAATAGGTTGACGTATAGGTGGGGCGAGACAACCGCTCTATCCTATTGCTTATCGAGCAGATTCACGCGAATGCTCGGCGCAAGAAGGTGCCAACCTGATCGCGATCTGCTTTAAGAAATGGGAGTTGGTCTATCGCTATAACTTTGCATTGCAGCATAAAACGGCTGGAAAAAAGTAGCGGGCGCGATTAGTTTTCATTGGTTGATGCGCATGTTTTATGCGAACGGATCCCGAACGAGAGCCAGACAATAAGCCGCCCAGCTAAATGAGAGCCTGCAGAATCAGATTTCTTTGAGTGAAGCTCTTCGAGAGTGAGGGTGTTCACTCTTATGTGTTTGCTCCCATTCAGCCATGTAATCACGGGTTAGCGGCACGGCATCAAGTTGCTTGCAAAGCTGTATTTGAAAAACCATTAGATATCCCAAACGGAATCCCAACTCGCAGCTGATGAAGTAAAACTCCCATTTTCGGTACAAGGGCTCACCAAAAAGCCTGACAATTTCATCGCGGTGCTGATGTATACGTTTAATCCACCGATGCAATGTTTCTGCATAGTGTAGTCGCAAGATCTCAACATCCGTCGTGAAAAGACCACAGCGATCTATAGATTCCATAACTTCTGATAAAGTCGGTAGATAGCTTCCAGGGAATATGTGTTTTCGAATAAAGGGATTAACGGGGCACGGCACACCGTATCGGCCTATGGAGTGAAGAAGGCACACGCCATCGTCTGCTAATAATCGGCGGACATGTGTGAAAAACTCGTTATAATTTCTTTTGCCTACATGTTCGAACATGCCGACCGAGACGATGCGATCATAAGGCCCCGACTCTTGCCTGTAATCTTGTAAGGCGAACTGGCAGCTTTTGGTCAGCCCCATCATTGCGGCGCGTTCTTGGCTGATTTTGTATTGATTGACGCTAAGCGTAACTCCTTTGACCTGACAGTTTGCCTCACGCGCCAGATATAGCCCGAGTCCACCCCAGCCGGATCCTATATCCAGAATATTCAAGCCTATGCCATCTAATAAAAGCTTGGCGGCAATATGCCGTTTTTTGTCAAGCTGCGCCTCTCCAAGGCTGTTGCTCATATCCGTGAAATAGCCGCAGGAATATTGCCGATCAGGATCAAGAAAGAAGGAGTAGAGTTTGTCTGGCATATCATAATGAAATTCGATATTGTTTTGTGCTCGGTGCGGCGTATTTAGTCGTCCTAGCCACGTGAAAAAGCGGTCGAAATGCTCAGGCCAATGGAATGGTGATTTGTCGCCCGTCGCATCATAGTTTGTGAGCAGCAAATGCAAGAGATTATAAAGATCTCCTTCTTCAATGGTGAGCGTTCCGTTAACATAAGCTTCTCCTATTTTTAAATGTGGGTTGAGGCCTAGCGACCATTCGAGCTTTTTGTTGTGGAGTTTGATAGTGATGTGGGGTGGGGTGGTGTCACCATAAACGCGAGCCTTGCCATCGGCTGTTATAAGTTTCAGTGAGCCTTTGCGAACCGTAACCCAAAGTAGACATTGGAACAGCATGGCGGATCCCCCAATGTAGATTGTTTAATTATCTTTCTTCAGGGCTTGCGAGTTTAACACAAAAATTGCGTTTTGTGAAGGTGGGCATCGTGGGGTAAATAAAGTTGCGCTCTCAATGGTGCTTTTGTACAATTGTGGTCTCCGGAATATATGGGCAAAGCCAATCTTTATCCTTTTTGTTTTCGTTCGTTCTCTATTCTGAAACGTGCCGACGCGATTTCTGGATAGGGTTTTTATGGGGAGGTAATCTCTTTATGAAACGAGACCACAAAGCCGAAGCCGACCTATTGGTTGATGAAATTACACAGATGCACTCTGGTGTGGATTTAGCGCCGATCTCTGTAACGGTGTTGGAGGCGATGCGCAAAGTTCCTCGTCATTTTTTTATTCCAGACGAGCTGCAGTGGGGCGCATACCTAAACAGACCCTTTCCAATCGGCTATGGCCAAACGATTTCGCAACCTTATATTGTTGCGCTGATGACTTCTCTAATTAATCCGAGTGCAGATGACATCGTTCTTGAAGTTGGTACGGGGTCTGGATATCAGGCGGCCATTCTGTCTAAGCTGGCCCAAAAGGTTTACTCAGTCGAACTTATAGATGAGCTTTCCGTGCAGGCTCGCGAACGGTTGCATCAACTCGGCTTCGATAATGTGGAGGTTCGTACGGGCGATGGTTCTTTAGGCTGGCCTGAGCATGCCCCCTACGATGCCATTATCGTCACGGCTGCTGCCTCTCAAATTCCTCAAGCGCTTATTGAACAACTTAAGCCCGGCGGGACACTTGTGATGCCCGTTGAAAACCTCTATTCCGGCCAGAGTCTGCATGTGGTCAAAAAGAGCAGTACCGGACAGATAGAGGACACGGCGGTTTTACCCGTTACGTTTGTTCCGCTGCATAGTGCGGGAGAAGAAAAACATTAACGTGGGCGAAGTGCCCAGATTCATACCTGAATGGCGTCCCCTACGGGAGTCGAACCCGTGTTATTGCCGTGAGAGGGCAGTGTCCTAGGCCTCTAGACGAAGGGGACGTGAAGAGATGGCTTTTCTAGCCTATGCGGTGCTGTTGGTGCAAGCTTTGAATCTTTTTGTCGTTGTGAATAGATTATATCATTATAGAACAATAGTTTGGCGGGGCCAATCTCGGGCGGTTTTTGAAGTGGTTGGCGCATCGTTGACTGCCTGCAGCCGCTCTATCCTATTGTTTATCGAGCAGATTCACGCGAATGGCTGGCACATAAAGCCGCCAACCTCATCGCTATCTGTTCTAGAATAAATGGACGATAACAGGAGGGGGGGGGCAGAGTTTACCCGCGCATCGGCTGGGTGGGGATTGTTTCTTTTTGTATAATCATTTGATTTTGAACCAGCTTTATTCCTTCGCTTGCCAGATAGGATGCTTGTCTGAATGAAGGTGGGGCAGGTTAACGACTTGTTTTCTCTTGCCTGATATGACGGATGATGGTGGGAACTTTTCGTTCATGACGTAAGGGTTCTGTTTCGTGTGGCTTAAACATCCAAGATGTTCAGATGGCTGATAATGAAGAAAAAGGGCAGGATGACCGTGGTGATGGCCTTTCTTTAGAAGGTCGCGTTTTTGTTTATCCTAATAAACCTCTGCCAGACTTAAATGGAGCTGGCGGTGCCGCTTTTTCTGCGCGCATACGGAATGACTCATCACAAGAATTGATGGCTATTATTTGTAGCCGAGGGCTTCATCCGCGTATTGACCAGGTCAATTCTATGCGCAGTGTTGATAGCGCAAGCGCGCTCAGGCTTCGTGATACGGGTGTGTTGCATTGGCCTGCGCAGAAAGCTTCTTATTTTACCCTAGTTTATGAGCTTCCACTTTCTCAACGTTACTGGTCTTCCTTGGACGGAACCCACCCGGTGATGAGCGAAGATAATATTCATCACGCATTTGCCGTGCCAATGATTAAGGCGTTATTGGAGTTTCAGCGCACAGGTTTTGTTCACGGGGGCATTCGCCCGACCAATATTTTTTGGCGTGATGGCAGTTCGACAGCACCGCAAATCGGAGAAGGGCTGTCTGCGCCATCGGGTGTCAATCAGCCCGTCGTTTTTGAAACAATCGAGAGGGCGCAGTGTCTTCCGATTGCACGTGGTATGGGCATTCATGCTGATGACTGTTATGCATTTGGTGTGACGCTGGCCATGATCATTCTGGGGGGAAACCCTCTTCAAGGCATGGACGATCATACTATTATTCGTATGAAACTGGAGAAGGGGAGCTTCAATGCTTTAATTGGAAATCGCCGTGTTTCTCCATCGCTTATTGAATTGTTGCGGGGGCTGTTGACAGACGATGTTCATCAACGGTGGTTAGCCGAGGATCTTGAACAGTGGATGACGGGGCGTCGCCTAACGCCCAAAAGTTCAGATGCCGGGCGACGTGCGAGCCGCCATTTTGACATTGGCGGAAAAGAATATTGGCAAGTTCGATCTTTGGCTTCGGCTTTTGCAGAAAATGCAGGCGAAGCTGCAAAAGTGATTGAAAATGGTAGCCTTGAGAAATGGTTGATACGCTCGTTGGGTGATGAGGAGCGATCTAAGAGTGTGTCTGAAACGGTGTCTCAGCTTCGAGATGCTGGCAAGTCTGCGCATTATCAAGATCAGTTGGTGGCTCGCGTTTGTATTGCCCTTGATCCTGCCGCACCTATTCGGTATCGCGGATTTTCGGTGATGCCGCTTGGCATTGCTACTGTCGTAGCCGATGCCCTTGTTTCCGGCAACAACGCGCAAATTATAAGCGAGATTATTTCGGCTCAATTTGTCACCCAATGGGTGAACATGCAAAAAGAGGTCAAGGTAGATTTGGTGCCTATGGCTCAGCAACTTGAACGTATGAAAGCTCTGATAGAGAAAACAAGCTTTGGAAGTGGTTTTGAGCGTGTGGCCTATGAATTGAATCCAAACTTGCCATGTATGAGTCCGATGCTGCGCGACGAGTGTGTTCTTACCCCTAGGCATATGCTGGCTGCTTTGGAACGTGTGGCCATGAAAGGGGGGCATGGATCTGAACCTATGGATCGACATATTGCGGCTTTTTTGATTGCTCGAGAAAAACGCACCGAGTCCCTTTTTACCGCGATGGGGCCGTCAGAAGTCCCTGTTCGAAGAGGTCTTGCGCTTCTGTCGTTGTTCGGTGAAATGCAGTATCGATATGGACCGGATCAGTTGCCAAAACTTTGTGCATGGTTGATGCCTCTTGTTGAGCCATGTATAAAGCGGTTTCTCAGTAAGCCTTTTCAAGAAAAGGTGCGTCGCCAAGCCAAAGAGGCTGTTGATAAAGGCAGCCTTTCGACGTTGCTGAAAAGGCTGGATGATCCTGATCGCGTATCTGGCGATGAACATGATTTTCTGATGGCGCGCAAAATGTATTTTGATATTCAGCGCGAAATAGCAGGTTTGCAAGAGAGCATGAAAAACAAAGAATTGATTGCTCGTGATATAGGGCGTCCTATTTCGGCAACGATTGCAAGCATGATTGCCTTGCTTCTCATTGCCGTAACGTTAGGCCGCTTCTTGTTACAGTGTATGAGGTAGGGGAATGGCTGACGCACAAAAAGAGCAAGTGGTTGTCAAGGAAAAGGCCAAACAGAAAAGCGGCGGCGGAAAAACGATTCTGTTGATGGCCATTTTTGGGTGTTTGATTCCCTTTGGGGTGCCAACCTTACTTATATGTCTTGGCCTCATTCCGACGGTTGTTGCTTTGTTTACGGATGCGGATTCACACAGATCTAAGCTTGCGACAATTGGGTATATGAATCTCGCGGGCGTGCTTCCTTTTTTGTTGGAGCTTTGGCAGAAAGGTCAGTCCATGGAGGTTGCGACCGCTATTATTCGTAATCCAATGTCGTGGGCGATTATGTTAGGGGCGGCGGGTATCGGCCACCTTATCCTCTACGCCATTCCCCCGATGATTGCTTCAATCATCGTTATCAACCAAGAGGCGCGTCTAAAAGTCTTGCGGCAAGGGCTGCAAGAACTTGAGAAAATCTGGGGCTCA
This sequence comes from Alphaproteobacteria bacterium, assembly GCA_028691835.1. Taxonomy (GTDB): domain Bacteria; phylum Pseudomonadota; class Alphaproteobacteria; order UBA9219; family UBA9219; genus UBA8914. Next base: position 28,242 of record JAQUYN010000012.1, read on the forward strand.
GATGTGGGTACGATGGCCCCATTGGACATCGTTCGCCACAACAAAGGGGTATGACCCAGACTATTCGACGGGCCGCATGGTCGGGAAGACAATAACCTCACGAATGCTGGCGCTGTCCGTCATGAGCATGGCAAGGCGGTCGATGCCGATGCCGATGCCACCCATTGGAGGCATGCCGAAAGCCATTGCTTTAAGAAACTCTTCGTCAATGGGATGCGGTGGTTCGTCAGGGCCGCGTTTTTGTTCGGCTTGTTCCAAGAATCGAGCGCGTTGTTCGCGTGGATCATTCAGCTCACTGAATGCATTCGCGATTTCCCATCCGTTGACATAGGTTTCAAACCGCTGCGCAATATGCGGGCGACCCGGCCACGCTTTACAAAGCGGCGAGATTTCTTTGGGCAAGTCGATGACATGCGTGGGCTGGATCATCTTGTCTTCCACGTGCTCACCAAAGACGGCCTCAACGATTTGTCCCCAACTGGTGCCTTCAAGCGTTTTGACTCCTATTTCCGCTGCAGCTTCTCGTGCGGCAAGAGGGTCTGTTATTTGATAGAAATCGACGCCTGTATGTTCAGTAATAAGATCGACCATGCTTTTACGCGGCCACGGCGTGGTGAAGTCCAGTTCCTTATCGCCAAACTTGATTTTGGTCGTGCCATGAAGGGTAAGCGCGGTGTGTTCGACAATTGATTCCGTAATGTCGATCATCTCGTGGAAATCGACATAGGCCTGATAAAGCTCGATTGTTGTAAACTCTGGATTGTGTTTCGGACTCAGCCCCTCATTTCGGAAAATGCGGCCGATTTCATAGACTTTTTCGGCCAAGCCGCCGATGACGGCTCTCTTCAAGTGCAATTCGGTTGCGATACGCAAATATAGGGGCATGTTAAGCGCGTTATGATGCGTGATAAACGGCTTGGCCGTTGCGCCGCCGGCAATCGTATGAAAAACAGGCGTTTCAATTTCCAGAAAACCGCTCTCATTCAAATGTTGCCGTATTGCTGCGATCATCTTAAAGCGGTTGCGCAGAGTTTCGCGTGTCTTGGCGGATGACGCCATGTCCTGCTCACGATGACGGAAGCGCGTCTCCACATCCTTCAGGCCATGATATTTCTCGGGTGGTGGCTCAAGGGCTTTGGATAATAATTTGAGACTTGATGCATCAACTGTAATTTCGCCGCGAGGGGTGCGACGGACAGGACCTGATACGCCAATGATGTCGCCCAGATCGAGAAGCTTGAGAAGTTCAAGCATTTTTTCAGGTGTGTTCTTCAGATCGTGAAAAATTTGGATGCGGTCGCTGTCGTCTTGAATATCGATAAACATGCCGTTGTTGCGGTGGGCCATGATGCGGCCAGCAACGTTAACGATGCTTTCTGTTTTTTCGCCATTGGCAAGGTTTTCAAACTGCTTTTTAACGTCAGCTGCACTGTGGGTTTTGTCAAAGCGTGTTTCGTGAAAGGGATTGCCATATTCGGCGATAATCTTTTCAAGCCGCCCCGTACGGCGGGCAACTTCATCTTCAACTGCAATTGGGGCGGTAGGTGCGTCTGACATTTTTCTGACCATTCATAATTTAAAACACAACAAAACAGACGCGTAATGTATGGTGTTTATGATCATCGGGCAAGATGTGATTTATCGACTAACCCAAGTAATTCTGTATATCCATGAAATGTCGGCGCGGGAAAGGGTTACTGGCGGTTGATCCTTGAGGAAGGGGTGAAGCTCGACTTTCTGGATGCCTTCACGACCCAGTTGCTTGATATGAATATCTCCAGTCTTCATGCGCACAAGAACGTGATCGTCACGCCGAGGTTTTTCGGCGGGAGACACAATGAGCCTGCATCCCTCGGGATAGGCTGGTTCAAAGGATTTATCTGCGATTTCGACGGCGAACGATTGAGTGTCTGTCCCGCCAGGGAGTGGAATAATGTCCCGTTTTTCGGCGGAGAGCGGGATTCCTGAGGGCGTCAAACAAGATGTTTCCTCAAGGTTTAGCAGGAAAAGACTTTGATGTTTTAAACTGTTTTCTGGCGTGATGAGGGCGATAAAATCTTCGATAGGCGTTTCTGTTGCACGCAAGATTGCGGCGATGCTCTCTGTTGATGGCCATCGCTCGCGTTTTTTTGTCGTGCGTTTGCTTGGGTTAAAGAGTGTCGAGCTTAGCCCTGCTTTGATGGCTAGCCCTGAAGCGGAAAGGCCATTGTGCTCGGCAAGGAGGTCTATAGCTTTCCATATATTTTTGTGAGACAACATATTAGGAATAATATCTTATCGCCAAAAGAAACGCAAATACTCAATGCTTGATAGGTTTGTTCATATTCTCGACTTCTTGCAGGGCGGCTTCCATCAGTTTGCTTCTGACTTTTCCATTTTGATCATCCTTTGCGACCGTTGAGGTCTCCTCATCGAGATCCTTGATGAATTCTGGAATCTTGGTTTTCTCTTGTTTCATTTAAATACCTGAAATTGTCACAATAATACATCATTCAATGAATTTGATTATTATAACTGTATGCAGAAAAAAGCCATATATTTTATGGAATTAAATTCATTCAAACGAATTTCTATGTTCTTTCAAATATAGATCGAGATTTATTGTTATAAATCAATACATTACCACACGTACAGTGTGGGGAAAGGTACTTGCCTTTTGTCGAGTAACAGGACATTCTGATGTTTCGCACTACATTTTGATTCATTTTCTTATCGTCGGGGGCACAAAGATGTTTGGGTTGGACAAGGTTGATCTATGGAAATGGGTTGATAAGCTTGGTGATCCCTATCCATTAATTCGTCCTTTTTTGTTCATGTTGGATCCAGAGGATGCCCATGAGTTAACGCTCAAGATGTTAGGGTTTGGTTTGGGGCCTCATTTCTTTGGGCCAGATGATGAAATTTTGAAATCAACTGTTTTTGGAGTCACGTTTCCTAACCCCATCTGTCTGGCTGCGGGGTTGGATAAGCAGGCGACACGCATTGATGCTTTTATGGGCTTTGGGTTTGGGTCGATAGAGATTGGGACAGTGGTTCCCTTGCCTCAAATTGGAAACCCGCGTCCGCGCATGTTTCGTGTCGCCGGGGCCAAAGCGCTCATTAATCGCTTTGGGATGAATAGTGTTGGTGTAAAAGTTTTTACTGAGCATTTGGAAGCTTGGCATAAGAAGAAGGGGCGGACGACCAATCCTCTTGGGATCAATATTAGTAAGAATAAAGATACGACGGACGATGTTGCCGATTACATCACCTGTTTTGAAAAAGTGGCTGCTTATGCACATTACGTCACGATCAATATTTCTTCGCCTAACACGCCGGGCTTGCGCGGTTTGCAAGAACGTGAACGTATGGCTGAAGTTTTAAAAGGTGTGACGGATGCGCGTGATCGTCTTGCTCCCAATCTGCCAGTTCTTGTCAAGATTGCGCCGGATTTGACGGATGAACAGCAAGCCGACATTGCCGCCGTTGTGAAAGAGAGCAAGATTCAAGGTTTGGTCGTGTCGAACACGACTCTTGCGCGTCCCAGCACGATACCGGATGATCTTGCGAAAGAAGACGGGGGACTGTCAGGTCCGCCTTTGTTTGGTCCTTCGACGCGGTTACTCTCAACAATGTACAAAAGCACAGAAGGCAAGATTCCGTTGATTGGTTGCGGCGGTGTGAGTAGTGGTGAAGATGCTTATCTCAAGATACGTGCGGGGGCATCTCTTGTGCAGGTTTATACGGCGTTGATTTTTGAAGGGCCGTTGGTTGTTCAACGTATCAAACGCGAGCTGGCGCAGTGTTTGAGGCGCGATGGGTTTGCAAATGTCAGCGAGGCCATTGGCGCAGATCATAAAGCCTAAACGTCAGGGCGTATCTGGCTTTTGATTCCAGCCTTGAAGGGTCCAGCCTTCTGTTGTCGTTTCTAAAAGGCAATAACGACCTGTTCCGACCTTGGCTTCTTTATCGGCAGGCTTGCCTGTAATGTGGCTATACACAAAACGCAGGATCCCGTTGCTCGTCACGATGACGCGATCATGTGCGCCCAGCATGATAAGTTTCTTGTGCTGTTCCGCCATCAGTGTGGAGACGTTGCGTTGTAACTTCTGCAGGGATGGCGCCCAGTTCATATCCTCGGGCCAAATTCCATCTTGCTCCCACGCCTCGACGACAGAGTCACCATATGCTGCGCGAACATCGGCGCTTGTTTTGTTTTCCCAAAGGCCATAGTCAATCTCGCACAGTCGCTCATCGACCGTAAAAATCTGATGTGTTTGTGCGGCAATAATTTCGGCAAAGCGTTGTGTGCGTTGTAAGGGGCCGCAGATAATTCCGCTGAGGGGGGCGTAGCGCGAGGCGACCATCTCGGCAAAAACCCGTGCTTGATCTTCGCCCGTATTTGTAAGTTTCATATCCGTTTTGCCCCCAACAAAAGTTGGAGTCTGGTTGGATTCAAAAGTGTTACCGTGGCGGACGAGAAGAAGGTGAGGCATGGGAACCTTTCGCAGAGAGGGACGGGGGGGCTGAGATCAGAGCAAGGCTTCGGCGCGAACTACATCTTCGGGGCTGTCGATGCCCGTCATGCTGGGGCGCCCGCGATAGTCAACAGGCACGCATCGTATCTTATAACCATGTTCGATCACGCGCAATTGCTCAAGGCCTTCCAAAGCCTCAAAGTGACCTTCGGAAAGTGTAACAAACGCATCGAGCATCGTACGACTGTACCCATACAGGCCGATATGTCGCCAGACAGGGGAAAGCGTTGTCGTGTCGCGCAATGTGTCTTCTTTGCGAATGGCAGGAATGATGTTTTTAGAGAACCAGTGCGCAAGGCCCGTTGTCTTGTTAAAGACAGCCGTTGTTCCGCTGAAGGGTGTGGTTTCTTTTGTCTCGCGCAGCTTGTCGAGTTGATCCCAAGTCAGCTGAGTAACGGGGGTCACCACATCGCATGGCGACAGTTTGAAAGACTGGATCATGGCATCAAGAAAATCTGGTGGCGTAAAGGGGGTGTCGCCTTGCAGGTTTAAAATGAAATCGGCTTCTGAACGACTGATGCGAACAGCTTCGCGAACGCGATCCGTTCCCGTCGCGCAGGTTTCGGGAGTCAGTACGGCGGCAATTTCACATTCTTTGGCATGGGTTATGATGCGTTCATCATCTGTTGCTACAAGAAGACTGACATCAGGATCATTTTGTGCAGCGTTTTTCGCAATGGCAATCATGTGCTGTAAAAGCGTTTTTCCTGCGATTTGGAGAAGGGGTTTGCCCGGAAGGCGCGTTGACCCAAAGCGTGCCGGAATTACAATAAGCGTTTTCATCAACGATCCTTTGATTTTTTAGTAGTCTGATAATATCTCCGCCTCTTGTCTTAGGATGGTTGAGGCCAGTTCGTCAACGGAAAGCCTAGGTTTGGTTCCAATCTTGGTTAAAACCACAAATTCAATATTCATGGGTTTGACGGAATAACGCTGGCTGCTGACGCGGTATCGTTTATAGGCGCGGGTGAAAAGCTGGGTATCTCCGGCGTTGCAATTGGCTTGGAGGAGTGTCCGTAAGGGGATCATGCCATCTGTGCTATAGCTTGTTGCCGTCCACGAGCTCTCAGGGATCGCTTGCAAAAGGTTTTGATAAGCATCAGAGGCTTCGTCGCGATAGTTATAGGCGCTGCGTCGCTCGGTGCGCCAATCTTTGCGGATCGCAGCTTTATCGCCGCGCTTGGAGATTTTTGCCGGAAGTTCTGGCTTGTCCCATAACGCGACGCTGTTCAGGACATGATAATTTGCGCCATAGGGATGTTGGTTATAGGGTGGGTCGAGATAGAGGAAGGCCGAACCTGAAATATGCTGGGGTAAATTGCGCACCACGCTGTGGGCATCATCGCGAAGAACAAAGGACGGTTGACCATTATCGAGGAATTGCGCGGGTCGCAAACTCAGTTCGCCCTTGATGCGATAAAGCGCTGTGTTCGTTCGTCCGCCCCAGCCATTGTGGAACCCTTTAAAGACGCCGCTTGTGTTGCTGTTATAGCAACATTGATAAAGTAAAGGCGCGAGCAGCGCCGCCTGTTGTGACGCATCAATGCGTCCTTCCTGTTGCCAAAGATCGATTTGGTGGCGAATGGCGTCAATGCGCATGCCGTTTTTGCGTGTATAGAACATGCGATCTTTTGTGGTGTCGTAACATTCATCATTATTGGGGCACAGGTGGCGCGTGATCCAATCCTCACGTGGGGGGAGGGTATTGAGTTGAGCCAGAACCTCTGCATAGGTTTGGTCATTAAAGAAGGTCGGTGGTTTTGTCAGGCCTAGATAGCAGCGATTAATGATCTCACTGTAAGGCTCCCAATCGTTTGCGACGACGGCATAACCCAATTGTCGCGCCAGACGACTGACAACGCCTGTTCCCGCAAAAAGGTCAACAAACGTGTGTGTTTCTGGTCGAATTCCCGAAGCGTTTATGGCTTCGTGAATCAGGCGAAGCAACTTTCTCTTGTTCCCAATATAAGGGATAAGCTGATGAAAGAGGTATTCATCAGTAGCATTAGCAGAATGAGTTGACGCTTCCCATTTCATACAAAGTGGCCCGTGGATGAGATGACGCAACAAGTGTGTTGGAAATCGCGCGTATCCTTGCCGCTATACCTACGCCGGACTAAGACTACTCTTATTTTGACGTCAAAGCTATATCCCCTTTGTTAGTGCTGACATGTACCGTGCTGCCTGCGACAATTTTGCCAGCTAAAAACTCTTCTGCTAATTTGTTTTGCAGGCTGCGTTGGATAACGCGCTTGAGAGGGCGCGCCCCATATACGGGATCGTAACCGGCATTGCCGAGCCATTGCAGGGCATCAGGTGTAAGTTCGATTTTGATGTCATGAGCGTCAAGAAGCTTTTTGAGTTTTGTAATCTGAACATCGACAATGGCTGTCATGTTGGCGCGGCTCAAACGGTGGAAGATGAGAATTTCATCCAAACGGTTGAGAAACTCAGGGCGGAAATGATGCTTGACCGTTTCCATTACCTGATCGCGTGTTGCGGTGGTCAACTCTTCGTCGCTGTCATTGGCGATAACATCTGAACCGAGGTTCGACGTTAGGATGATGAGCGTATTGCGGAAATCAACAACGCGACCTTGTCCATCGGTCAGGCGTCCATCGTCAAGCACCTGAAGCAGGATATTAAAAACATCGACATGTGCTTTTTCAACTTCGTCAAACAATATCACTTGATAGGGACGACGGCGTACGGATTCGGTCAGCGTGCCCCCCTCTTCATAGCCGACATAGCCGGGAGGCGCGCCAATCAGTCGAGCCACGGCATGCTTTTCCATATATTCAGACATGTCGATCCGCATCATGGCCTGTTCATCGTCAAACAGAAATTCGGCCAGCGCCTTTGTCAGCTCTGTTTTGCCAACGCCTGTCGGGCCTAAGAAAAGGAAAGAGCCTGTTGGGCGATTGGGATCTTGCAATCCGGCGCGGGCGCGGCGGACGGCGTTGGATACGGCAATCACAGCTTCGTCTTGTCCGATGACGCGGCGGCGTAAGTGATCTTCCATCTTTAACAGCTTGTCGCGCTCTCCTTGCATCATGCGGTCAACGGGGATTCCTGTCCATCGACTGACAATGGAGGCGATGTCTGTGTCCTTGACGACTTCGTCAATCAAGGCCCCTTCGCCTTGATCTTCGGCGGCGGCTCGTTTTTTTTCTAAGTCGGGAATGATGCCATAGGTCAGCTCACCGGCACGTGTGTATTGTCCTTCACGTTGAGCTTTTTCGAGTTCAGCCCGGGCTTGTTCAATTTGTTCTTTGATTTTCTGAGCACTGTTGATTTGGCTCTTTTCGTTTTGCCAGCGCGCCGTGAGGCCTGCGGATTGCTCCTCAAGTTCGGCGAGTTCGCTTTGCAATTTATCAAGACGCGTTACGGACGCTGCATCTGTTTCGCGTCGCAGGGCGGCTTGCTCGATCTTCAGTTGGATAATCCGGCGGTCGATTTCATCGATTTCTTCGGGCTTGCTTTCAACTTCCATCCGCAGCCGCGCTGCAGCTTCATCGATCAAATCAATAGCTTTATCGGGAAGAAAACGGTCTGTGATATAGCGGTTGGACAAAGTTGCCGCGGCAACAATGGCGCCATCTGTAATGCGCACGCCATGATGCACCTCATATTTTTCTTTCAGGCCGCGCAAGATTGAGATTGTGTCTTCGACGCTTGGTTGATTGACAAAGATGGGTTGAAAACGGCGGGCGAGGGCGGCGTCCTTTTCGATATATTGGCGATATTCATCCAAAGTTGTGGCGCCAATGCAGTGCAGCTCTCCACGTGCCAAGGCGGGTTTGAGCATGTTTGAGGCATCCATTGTGCCCTCGGTTTTACCTGCGCCGACGAGTAAATGCAGCTCATCAATAAAAATAATAATTTCGCCAGCGGCGGCTGTAATTTCGCTTAAAACAGCCTTCAGCCGTTCTTCGAACTCACCGCGAAACTTTGCGCCTGCGACAAGCGATCCCAGATCCAGCGAAAGGACTCGTTTGTTTTTTAAGCCTTCCGGCACATCGCCTTTAAAAATGCGTTGGGCCAAACCTTCGATGATGGCGGTTTTGCCAACCCCGGGCTCACCGATCAGAACCGGGTTGTTTTTCGTGCGGCGCGCAAGCACTTGGATCGTGCGTCGGATTTCTTCATCGCGCCCAATGACGGGATCAAGTTTGCCTTCTTTGGCGGCGGCGGTCAGATCGCGAGCGTACTTTTTCATCGCGTCATAGCCTTGCTCGGCCCCGGCACTATCAGCCGTACGTCCTTTGCGAAGGTCGTTGATTGTTTGGTTGAGCTTTTGCGGCGTTACACCTGCGTTGGAAAGAATCTTCTGCAGTGGCGTGTTGGTCGCCATGGTCATAGCGAGCAGGATGCGTTCGACGGTTACAAAGCTATCCCCTGCCTTTTGGGCAAGGTCTTCAGCCGACCCCATGATGCGGGCGAGTTCGGCAGATAGATGGAGCTGGTCGGCATTGCCTGATGCATAAACCTTTGGTATTTTTTCTAAGGCTGCGTTGACATCTTGCGTAACTTGCTTGGTGTTGCCCCCGCTTGCCTGAATGAGGCCAGCGGCCATGCCTTCGTTGTCATCCAACATGGCTTTTAAAAGATGTTCGGGGACAAGGCGCTGGTGCTGGCGTTTTAAGGCTTCCATTTGCGCATTTTGTATGAAACCTTGTGCCCGCTCGGTGTATTTTGAAATGTCCATACCGTCCCCCTCATTAAACGCTATATTGCGTCTTCCTGAAAAGTATGTGGGCATTCTCTTGTGAATTACAAGGGGGAGGGGGGGGCGTTACTTAAAAACCAGTTTGCGCGAGGCAAAAAAGTTAAAGAACATGGCCGCGATGCTGCCTGCCATAAGCCCCAAGATAGGATAGTCATAAATGAAGGGGATAGTGCTGACCAAAAGGCTATAGGTTCCGCGATTGAAAACAATCCCGATACCGCAAACGGCGGCAAACTTGCTAAGCTGTTTGGCCATGGGGTCGTGGTCGATGTGGCGAAAGGTGTAAAGACGGTTGCCGATCCACGTAAAGGTTACGGCAAAGGGAAAGGCAAAAAAACCAGCTGGAATGCGGTCCATTGCAAAGGCATAGATACCTAAATAGGTAAAGGTCGCATCAACCAAAAAACCTAAACCACCAACGACGCCAAATTTGAGAAATTGGATGAAGGTCGGCTTTTTAAGAAGCTGAAAAACCTTATCAATGAGGCCGCCCGATTTCAGCATGTTCATGTACCGCTTTAAGTTTAGAAAGAGGTTGAACCAAGCGAGAGTATTTAGGGTGGCGTGCCACCCGAAGCTTTAGCGTAGGGTGGTGGGCGCGACAGGGATTGAACCTGTGACCCCTACCATGTCAAGGTAGTGCTCTCCCGCTGAGCTACGCGCCCGTTCTTCCCCGTAAAGCCGGAGGCGGGAAGCGTCCGGCAAGGTCAGAGCAGGCGGTTTAGCATTATGTTCGCCTGCCTGCAATAGTTTGAATCGGGGGAAACATCAAAAAATGAGAAAAAGCGCCGAAAGGACCTCATTTGTATGACAGAATTCGACATTTTTCGGTCATTTAGGGCCAGTTTTGGTGCCGTTTGGGGGGGTATTTTTATACCAATTAGTGCATATCAAATGTCGTTTAAGAACCAGTGGATTTATGGGGGATTTGTAAAGAATAAGAGGTAATACATTGTTTTGCTTAACATCCCTGTGATAAGGAATTAAGGCGCAAGTAATATAGATATGTTACAGTTAGCCGTTATTTGCTGAGATATTTCGATGGTGTATTATGACAAGTTATTATGAATATTCTTGGTCAAAGCTGGATACGTTTCTTGATGAAACTTTAGCAGAAACACGGGGCCGAGCCGCACGTCTGGCAGAAGAAGTTAAAGAAGTACAACAATTCCAGCGGGACGCTCAGGCGAGATTTGATCGGGCTCTTCAGGAATATCCCTTTCTTGATAAGAGCGGCACACTTCTTCCACCGGAAAAGTTGAATCAGAAACATCGGGATTCCTTCGTGCGCATCAAGCCATGGTCAATTACATCGTGGCTATTGTTCGGTCAGGAGAGCCAGACCTTGCTCGCGTACAAATCTGTTGCCCGAAGTGGTGATTTACCTGACAAAAAATCGTCGATCATTCTTGGGTGGCCGTTGCGGTTCCTGCGAAGAAAAGTTGCACGAAAAGGGATACAGACGAAGTGGACGCATACTGATTTCTCGCAAGAGGCTTATGATAAAGTGATTGCAGCCCAACGGGAACAAGGAAATCGTGATGCCAGTGTGCAGTTTGCCCAAAGCCAACTTCAGTATTCTTCGACCTCTCTTGCCTATTATGAAGAAATTCAAGAGAGAGCGGCGCGCTTAAAAGTAGCGTTGGCGGGGCAGAATATTCCTGCCCCCTTATTTAATGCGGAAAAAGATTTTGTTGAAGACCTTCGCACCTGTCTTACGCTGAAAGAGCAGAAAGATCGCTCAATTATTTATCAGGCCACGAAAAGAAGCAATCAAAAAATTATTGATTATCTGGTTGTTCAATCCAAGATTCAGATTATTGAAGCCCCTGAGATCCTTGATAAGATCAAAGAGTATTTGAGCTATTCTAAAAATGGCAAGCTGCTTCTCGACAAGGCCGAAGCAAGTGGTTATAAGATCCAGTTGTATCAATATGAAGGACTGGAGCATTTGGATGGTCCCGGGATCGCACTCGGCAGACATGATGCGAAAATAAAGACAATCGGAATCTTGGTTCACCCAGAGCTAAGGCTAAGGGAACTGGGGCAAGCCGAAACTTTATCCCATGAACTCGCCCATATGGATAATGCACTCAATCTTGGTCTAAAAACATGCATGGATTCAAAAGTAGAGTCGCCGCTGCTCTATTCAAGACTCATAGAGGCCGCAGCCAACGCTGTTATGGCTGTCGTTACAGATGAAATGTATCAAGGCCTAGCAAAGAAGCTTGATATGCCATACTCACATCCTTTTCGACATCAATTCGAACAGGATTATGGGCATAACGCAATGGCCCTCAGAAGTTTCTTTTCTTCTTTGAAGGGCGAAGAGGGAAGGGGGGATTATGATGCCTTGTGTCTTGATGGTTTCGCCGCGCTTGAGGTGTGTGGAAAATGGGACGAGACGGTAGAATCCTATTCGCTTTTACAGCCCAAAAATCTTGAGCAGTTAACGATCTTGCCTGATGGCCAATCCTTTATGCCTAAACGTCTCATGAGGTTGATTCCTGCCCTTGTCGGCAAAGTTGATTATCCAAAAATCACCATTAAGCAGAAGGGGCCAGAAAAACCTGTTGGCGGGTTCCTCTTATCTAAGCGACGTGAGCCGTTATCTTTCAGGCCATCACGTCATCTTTGAGTTTAGATAGCAGACGGCTAGTTTTTTCGCAGCATTCCTTCAACCGCACCAGATGCTGGCGAGGTGCTGTCGATGACGCTGTTGTGGATATCTTCGGAATGTTCTCTGGCTTCGATCTTGTGCCATGCGTGTTCATGAAAGAAGAAGGCGATGGTTTGAAAGCAGGGTTCGATCAGGCCAATAGCAAAGGCGACGCGCCAGCTTCCCGAAAGGACATAGGCCACGATAATCGCGATGGTCATGTGCATCGTGGCATAGCTGAGTGTTTTAAGAAGGGTTTGCTTGATCATAGAGCCTCGGCTGGGTGTTTTTTAGCTATAATTCTCTTTTTGCATCATCAAGACGCCAGGCATTGTTTCATACCGATGGACGATTTTTTCAAACTCTCCTGAGCTCATGATTTCATCTGTTGCCGTGTTGAGAAGGCTGACGAGCGAATGCTCTCCCTTCGCGACGGGGATTGTATGACCAAAAAGACGAAGCGGGCGTTCTGCCGGGATTTCACGAATTTTGTCTGGGTTTTTGATCATGAAGGCCGCGCCTGTCCACGCATCGGTAAAGGTCACATCGGCTTTGCCTGTCGTAACATTCAACAATAACATGCTGGCATCGCTGAGTTGTGGAATAGAAAGCGTTTTGGCCTGTGCAAAGTACGTGCGTGCTAGCTCTGACGATAATTCGGAGTCCATGGTTGAGATGATGATCTCGGAAGAATTGATCTTGTCCAACTGGTGGTCAAAGCGTTTGTCGCCTTCACGCACATAGGCTTTGATGGGAAGGTAATAGGTTGGTTCGGTAAATAAGACTTCGCGGGCAATGTTCGCTTTTGGCCAAGCGCCAAAGCACATCGCGTCAATGCGCCCGCTGTTGAGTGCCTCCGGATAATCACCCCAAGCAACTTCTTCCGTCCAGACGATGTTCAGTCCGGTATGCTTGCCAATGGCTTCAAGATATTCAAAGAAAATACCCTTGAGGTTTCCAGTTATCATATCTTTTGAAAGTCCGGGTTCCCAAATCCCATAGCCGCAGCGTAGCGTATTGGTTCGGATAACGCGTTCGAAAGCTGTTTCGCGTTTTTTCGTTTCCCCTGTGTGGTGAGCTTCTTTCATGGCTCGTGTTGTCAACATGGCCGTGGGCGCAGCAACAGCCATTGTACCCATCAAGCGCAGGAACTCACGTTTGTTGATAAGATCACTCATGATGGTGCCTGTTCGAGAAGAAAAGAAGGTCTCGTTGTGTTATGCACTCAGCACATCGTCCATTGTGTAGAAGCCGGGCTTTTGTTTGGAAAGCCACATGGCGGCTTCGACGGCGCCGCGCGCGAAAACGCGACGGTCGGTGACAGTGTGCTGGATGTTGATATATTCGCCATTGCCGCCGAACAGGATTTCATGTTCACCGACAATCGCGCCACTCCGCACGGAAGCATACGACACAGGATGTTTGCCGCCATTGCCTGCCTCGACAGACTCGCCGAGCGTGAGGGCTGTGCCTGAGGGCGCGTCTTTTTTCCAGCGATGGTGGCGTTCGAGAATTGACACGTCATAGTCATAATCTTTAAGGATTTCGGCAGTGAGGCGAGCGATGCGCTTTACAACAATCAGCGATAGGCTTGTGTTGCTGGCGTAAAGGACAGGGATCGTCGCGCTGACTTTTTTGAGGACCGCTTGTGTGTTTTCGCTCAAGCCCGTCGTGCCACACATAAACGGTTTACCTTCTTCGGCTGCGATTTGCGCAAAGTTTGCCGTGGCTGTCGCGTGCGAAAAATCAATGATGACATCACATTTTGAGATGATGTGCTCAGGTTGGTTGGTGATCAGAACTTCGCGTTCTTCATAAGACTTTGGGGGCGAGATTTCGCTGCGCGTAATGCCGCCAACAAGGCATGTGTTGGGATGGGACTGAATAATCTCGGCGATGGCTTGTCCCATGCGGCCCGTATAACCGCAGATGCCAATGGTAATAATCATAGGTACTCCTTCGCTAAAATTTCGGCAATTTGAACAGCGTTGAGGGCGGCTCCTTTGCGCAGATTATCACTGACAATCCATAAGTTGAGGCCATTTTCAACAGAAATGTCTTCGCGAATACGGCTGACAAAAACCGCATCTTCGCCTGTGCATTCGGCTTGAGTCACGAAACCGTCTTCGTGCCGATGATCCACAACGCTCACGCCTGGGGCTTTTTTGAGAATGGCGCGGGCATGATCTGCCGTCATCTCGGTTTCAAACTCGACATTAATAGACTCGGCATGGCACACAAAAACGGGAACGCGGACGGCTGTGGCCGAAACTTTGATGGACGGATCAAGAATCTTTTTCGTCTCCACCATCATTTTCCATTCTTCCTTGGTCGAGCCATCATCCATGAAAACGTCGATATGTGGAATGCAGTTGAACGCGATTTGTTTATGAAAAATGTCCTTTTTCATCGGATCATTGACATATACGCCCCGTGTTTGCGTGAAGAGTTCATCCATCGCTTCGCGTCCGGCACCCGACACGGCCTGATAGGTTGAAACGACGATGCGTTTGATCTTGGCCATGTCATGCAAAGGTTTCAGCGCCACGACCATTTGAATGGTGGAGCAGTTTGGATTGGCGATAATCATTTTCTTTTGATACTGGCCAATCGCTTGTGGGTTCACTTCGGGGACGATCAATGGAACATCGGGGTCCATGCGAAACTGTGACGTGTTGTCGATTACAACGCAGCCTGCCGCTGCGGCACGAGGAGCGAAGGCTTCCGAGATTTTAGCGCCAGCGGAGGATAAACAAATATCGGTGCCCGTGAAATCAAAGCTGTCGAGGTCTTGGACTTTCAAAACTTGCTTTTCGCCATAACTGGCTTCGCGCCCGACAGAAGCTTTGGACGCTAACGCCGTCACTTTATCGACAGGAAATTCTCGTTCCGCAAGCGTTTTGAGCATTTCTTGCCCAACAGCACCCGTCGCACCGACGACAGCGACATTAAATGTTCTCATTAAAAACCCCTTTGATAACCCTTTGGATAGGCTCGTTCTTTCGCAGGCGCATGCTACGGGAGTTTGCGAAAACTTGCAATGGATGCTTTGCGTACTCGTGTATGGAAAGTGGCTTAACGTTTTTTTCAACGTTCGGTGTGCATATAGGTCAAGTTCATTATGCATTTTCCCCTTTAAGGAGCCATCAAATGCCAACAGAAATTCGTCAAGTCGCCGTTATCGGATCAGGTGTCATGGGAAGCCAAATTGCAGCCCAAGTCGCTAATGCGGGTGTTCCCGTCCTCCTTTTGGACATTGTGCCGAAAGACGCGACTGACAGAAACGTTCTGGCTAAGAAGGCCATCGAGCGTCTTATGAAAGAGCCTTCGCCTTTTATGCATCCTGACGCAGCCAAGCTGGTTACGCCCGGCAATATCGACGACGATCTTGCCAAGATTAAAGACTGCGACTGGGTTCTTGAAGCCGTCCTCGAAAATCCACAGATTAAGAGCGACATCTACAAGAAGGTCGACTCCGTTCGTAAACCCGGCACGATTGTTTCTTCGAATACATCGACCATTCCCTTGGCGAACCTCATCGGCGATCAGTCGCCAGAATTTGCCAAAGATTTTATGATCACGCACTTCTTCAATCCCGTTCGCTATATGGCGTTACTTGAATTGATTACAGGACCCAAGACAGACCACGCTTCGATTGAACTGATGCGCAGCTTTTGTGATCGCGCCCTTGGTAAAGGTGTTGTGCCGTGTAATGACACGCCGGGGTTCATTGCTAACCGTCTGGGCATGTTCTGGCTGCAATCTGCCATTAACGCTGCGATGGATTTAGGATTGACCGTTGAGGAAGCCGATGAAGTTTGTGGCCGCCCCATGGGGATTCCCCGCACGGGCGTGTTTGCTTTGATTGATTTGATTGGTCTCGATTTGATGCCACTGATCGGCAAGAGCCTTCTTTCGACTTTGCCATCGACTGACACCTATTGCCGTATTTATCAGGAACCTGAGTTGTTCCAACGCATGATTGCGGATGGTTATACGGGTCGTAAGGGGAAGGGTGGTTACTATCGTTTCTCTAAAACCGATACGGGCGCGAAGCTTAAGGAATCCATCAATTTGGAGACTGGCGAATATGCTGCTTCGGTGTCACCGAAAATTCCAACCTTGGAAACAGCAGGCAAGGATCTTCGTATCCTGTGCGAAGCCACGGACAAGATCGGTCAATTCGCTTGGCGCGTTTTGTCCGAGACGTTGACTTATGCGTTTGAATTGGTTCCGGCAACGGTTCCCGATGTGACGCTCGTTGATGCTGGGATGAAAATGGGCTACAACTGGAAGTTTGGCCCGTTCGAATTGCTCGACAAGCTGGGGGCCGATTGGATGATTGCGCGGCTTAAGGCGGAAGCGCGACCAATTCCTGCATTCCTGCAAAAGGCTTCGGGTAAGTCGTTCTATCGTGTGGATTCGGGACGCGTCGAAATCCTTCAGCTCGACGGCAGCTATACACCGATCAAGCGTGCGGAAGGCGTGATGATGCTTTCTGACATTAAACTCTCCTCCCAACCCGTTGAAAAGAATGGATCTGCGGCTCTTTGGGATATTGGCGATGGCGTGTTGTGTCTTGAGTTCCTTACAAAAGCGAACATCCTTAACAATGACATCTTTGCGATGATCCATCGCGCCATCGCGCTGATCGGGGACGGTTCCGGTGCTTGGAAGGGCCTCGTTATTTATAACGAAGCTGGCAGCTTCTCAGCTGGCGCTAATCTTGGCGTGTTCCGTGACTCGATTAAGTCCGGTGATTTTGGTGCGATTGAAACCTTTATCAAGCAAGGTCAAACGGCTTACCATGCGTTGCGGTTTGCAGGCTTCCCCTCCGTTGCGGCTCCGGCTGGTACGGCTCTTGGCGGTGGCGCTGAAATCACCCTGCATTGTTCGGCAGTTCAGGCCTATTGCGAATGTGGTATCGGTCTTGTCGAACTCGGCGTCGGTCTGATCCCCGGTTGGGGTGGCTGTACGCAGATGTTGGGCCGCGCCTTTGCCGATGCGGATCAATCCGTTCCGCCCGTCAGTCGTGTGTTCTCGCTGATTACATCGGCTCGTGTCTCAAAGTCGGCTGCGGATGCCAAGGCTCTGGGCTTCTTCCGTAAGACGGACGGCATTTCAATGAACCGTGATCGTTTGCTGTTTGATGCCAAGGCTCGCGTGCTTGAACTGGCAAAGGCTGGTTACAAGGCTCCGCAACCATGGTCGATCAACTTGCCTGGTCCATCCGGTAAGGCGGCTTTGGAGCTGATCATTGAATCTGGTAAGCTTTCGCCTCACGACATTACTATCGCCAAGCTGTTGGCCGAGGTGTTGTGTGGTGGCGAAGGTGGCCTGACGGGGCCCGTGACAGAGCAGCAATTGATGGATACCGAGTGTCAGGTTTTCGTCAAGCTCTGTAAGATGCCTGAAAGCTTGGCCCGTATCGAGCACATGCTTGAAAAAGGCAAGCCTTTGAAGAACTAAGAACCAGTCACGACAAAAGAAAGCGCACGCAGTTAAAATTGCGTGCGCTTTTTTTGTTGTGAATAATATCAACCTGCGGATGAAAGCATCCCTATAGATCACGAGAGGATAGCGAGGCGCAGAGCGAATGAGTAAAAACAACGCCACCAGTGATACCAAGAAACGCATGAACGGAACGCAAGCCCAACATCACTCGCTCCGCGCCTCGCAGGACGCTTGCTGGGCTTCACCCTTGTTTGTAATTTCTTTTCCGCTCCAGCGAGCGTCCTCCTCCTCGCG
>JAQUYN010000013.1 GCA_028691835.1 Alphaproteobacteria bacterium
TCTTCACCGTCACGGCTTGAAGACATCAGGGTCGCATCGGATTTGACGCGCGCACGATGCCGTTGCCGTTCATCGAACAAAAAATCTCCCGGATGCAAAAGGCCACGTTCCAGCACTGTTCCAAAGGGGATGCGCGGCTCATCGCGCTTGGATGGCGTGAGGAGAAACTCGGCTTGGGGTGCCGCCGATATTTCGGCAATGCGCTTTTCCGCATATTTGGCGTAACGCTTGTCACGTTCCAATCCGATGAAGTGACGGCCCAGCTTTTTCGCCACAGCGCCCGTTGTTCCACTCCCAAAAAAAGGATCAAGGATCACATCGCCGGGTTTTGTCGATGAGGTGATCACGCGGTACAAAAGGGATTCCGGTTTTTGCGTGGGGTGCAGTTTTTCGCCGTCATCGTCGCGGCGGCGTTCTTTACCGCTACATATCGGCAAGTTCCAATCACTGCGCATTTGCTTTTCGTCGTTCAGATTCTTCATAGCTTCATAATTGAAGCAGGGTCGCGCTTCGGCTGAAGTTGCCGCCCAAATCAGAGTCTCGTGTGCGTTCGTGAAGCGCTTACCACGAAAGTTCGGCATCGGGTTGCTTTTGCACCAAATAATGTCATTGAGAATCCAAAAGCCCAGATTCTGTAAAATGGCGCCGACGCGGAAAATGTTGTGATAACTGCCAATAACCCACAGGCTGCCATCGGGCTTCAAAAGCCGTTTGGCTTCTTTCAGCCAGTCATAGGTGAATTGGTCATAGGAGGCAAAGTTGCTGAACTTGTCCCAATCATCATCAACGGCATCAACAAGCGAGTGATCGGGGCGCAAAAGGTCGCCGCCGAGTTGGAGATTATAGGGAGGGTCTGCAAAGATCGCATCGACGCATCCCGAGGGAAGCCCTCGCATCATTTCGATACTGTCGCCAAGCATGATTGTGTTAAGCGGCAGTGCCGTTACCTTAGCTTTTGGCTTGGCGGCGGCTTTTTTAGTTGAAGTCGGTGTTTTTGATGCTCTTGTCATAATGGTGGCGATTACTGCATAATGGCCGTTAATGGCAAGTTAATTTTTCACAAAGAGCTAAGTGAATCATTTGTTTAGCCTTTTCGCGGCGGCCACAGGCGCAAAGGATTCTCTGTGCCATGATGTGATGCCATATTCTTGAAGCGCAGCAAGGTGAACGGCTGTTCCATACCCCGCATTCCGCTCCCAGCCATAGGCTGGATGGGTGAGCGCAAGTTCTTTCATCAGCCTGTCTCGGGTTACTTTTGCGATGATGGAAGCAACGGCGATGGACAGGCTCTTACCGTCCCCTTTCACGATGGTCGTCGCGGGGCAAGGCAAGTCCTTTGGGAGCTTATTTCCATCAATCAATGCATGTTCAGGGCACGTTGTCAAAAGCCGCACAGCGCGGGTCATGGCAAGCAAAGAGGCGTGCAGAATGTTGATCGCGTCGATCTCCGTAACAGACGCTTCGGCCACGGCGTAGAGGCAATGCTGGGTGAGGATGGGGAACAGGCGCTCACGCTGTTTGTCGCTTAACTTCTTGCTGTCGTTGATTTGAGAGCTCAGGCTTTCGGGCAGGCCTTTTGGTGGGATGATGGCCGCTGCCGCTATGACGGGGCCAGCCAAAGGGCCACGACCGACCTCATCCACGCCGCAGATGATCCGCCCTAAATTTCGTCCACTTTGAATTTCATAAGATAAATCAGGCATAGTCCGATGCGATACTTTTTTTTGAGGCTGCATTTTTTAGGCATTTGGCGATGCGTGTCGTCGTGTATTTTTGACTATACTCTATCATTCCGCTTTTAACACAGATGATATTCTGCCGAAGTCCGGATTGTTCGGTACAGCATTCTATAAGCTTGCCGAAAGTGTCAGTTGCCGAGTCGAGAAAGATTTTAGTCGATTGATTAAGTTGAGGAATGAATGAGACTAATTCAGGGGTAGAGCCGCTCTCCGCTCTTTTAAGAAACGAATGTGCTATTCCGTTGCAATGAGCTGTCATCCCTAGGCAGGTGCCGATTGTTGAATGAAATGCAGCTCTAATTTCTTTGGGGGGTTCGACCTCTCTTGTAGGGGCTTCACCTCTTTTAATGTGATCTTGCCATGGCCAGAGGAGAAGGTTCATGCCGGTTGCCATAAAGACACTGAGGCCGACACTTCGGTTGCAGGCGGTGATAAGAGCTTCAAGCTCCCATCTATGCGCGTTTGGACCTTGATTGATCCGTCGCAACTCCAATCCCGTGCGCAGTACAGCGGTTTTGGTCGTGGTTGCTTTTACGATGTTGAGCAGAGCTATGATTTCAGTGCAAGATATTGTATCCATTATTTATTAATCACTTATTTTGGGATCTCCATCTTATACCAGCGGACTTATGAAAGGATCGCTCTCAATCACTCACTCTGCGCCTTGCGATCCTCTTGCCGGACGGGCGCTTTGTTTTTAAAGGAAAGGCCTGTCCGGCGAGAGGATCCCTCCTCGCAACCGCTCGTGACCTGATTGGCTGCTTTCATTCGAGGGTTGATATTATTTGGATCGTAACAAGCAGATCCCCATTTAGCTATGGGAGATTTGAATACTTTCATGCATAGTGGGTATAATCTTGGCACAGTGCTTGCAACGTAAAGGGGGAGCTCAATCACGCACTTATCACAGAAGAGTAAGACATTGGTCGATAATATCAGCAATATCAGCTTGTTACAGCAGGCTTCCTTAACAAAAAGCGCAACAAAAGGTCGCGTGCTTTCGGCAATTAAGGAAGCGAGCGCCCGTACTGGGGTCGATTTTGCCTATCTGGTTAATGAGGCAGCGCAGGAAAGTAGCTTCAACCCAGAGGCGAAGGCTTCAGGAAGTTCTGCAACGGGTCTTTATCAGTTTATCGATCAGACTTGGCTTCGGACCATCAAAGAAAATGGCGAGGAATTTGGTCTTGGCGAACAGGCTGACAAAATCACAATCGGATCTAACGGAGTGGCCACGGTCGCCAATGAGGCTGACAAGAAAGCCATCCTTGCTTTGCGCAAGGACCCCGAAGTTTCATCCTTGATGGCGGCGGCTCTTGCCAAGGACAACAAAGAATCTCTTGAAAAAACGGTGAGTGCCGAAGTCGGCGCGACAGAAATGTATCTGGCCCATTTCTTGGGGTCTGGCGGTGCCGCTCATTTGCTGAAAACAATGCAGAGCGATCCGACCGCCAAAGCTGCTGACATTCTTCCTTCCGCAGCAAAGGCAAATAGGAGCGTCTTTTATGATTCAGCGACGGGCGAGGCGAAATCAGTTGCCCAGATTTATCAAAAGTTTGCTCAGAAGTTTGATCAGGCTCCAGATTTGGGTGGGGCAGATGTTCAGGTCGCTTCCGCGACGGCACAGACGGTTCAATCAGCCCAGTCTGTTGAAAGCAGTGTTGCCACAAACATAACATTGACCAGCCTAAGTCGTCCAACAAGCAGCGTGTCGTTGGCAAACGGTATGTCGCTGAGCTCAACGACAACCTCCACACCTTTTGCCGCAATGATTTTGGCCCAGATGGATATGGATACATTTGGTTTGGATGCTAAAGCGAATATGAGCAAGATCAATGGCAGCAATGACGAAGCCCGTCGTAAGTCCATTCTCAGTACGTTGGCAAATGTTGCCTGATCTCTTTTACGCGGGAATCCTTGGCGCGGCTGCACGGTGCAGGCGGTCATTGATCGCAGCGCCCAAGCCTTTTTCAGGGATAGGCATAACGGCAATGCCCGAGAACTGGGACTGATCAAGCGCACGCAGCATAGAAAAAAGATTGGCTGCCGCCTCAATCAAATCGCTTGTTGCGCTCAGGTTCATTCGAGTCGCTCCGCCTGAGGCCAGCCGATCTTCCCCAAAAGTTAAAAAAGCTTCGTTGGGACTGGCCGTCATGGCGTCAAGGCGTACGGGCAGACGCGGCGCATAGTGGCTTGTTATCATGCCCGGGCTCTTGGGGGATTCGTCTTCCACCAGAGAGCAGTGTACTTCCCCCAAAAGGGCCGTGAGGTCTTCAAGTGTAACGCCACCATGACGCAGAATAGTTGGGATGCGGCCCGTCAAGTCGAGAACGGTCGATTCAACGCCAATGCGCGTATGGCCACCATCAAGAACGAGATCGACTTTATCGCCCAAGGAGTCCGCGACGTGGCTTGCCTCTGTTGGGCTGAGGCCGCCGGAGGCATTGGCGCTTGGTGCTGCGATAGGCCTGCCGGAAAGCTGAATAAGTTTCTGGGCGACAGGGTGATTGGGGCAACGGACCGCGAGGGTTTCTAGGCCAGCGCTGGCCAAGAGCGAAATAGTCGAGTTTGAGGCGCGTGGCAGGACGAGAGTCAGGGGCCCCGGCCAGAAGATGCTGGTCAAAAGCTCTGCAGTATCATTGCGAATAACGATGTCGTCCAAATCCGTGGGTTCGGCTACGTGAATAATAAGGGGATTAAATTGGGGCCGCCCTTTGGCCGCATAGATCATGGCAACGGCTTGATCATTTGTTGCATCTGCGCCGAGCCCATAGACGGTTTCCGTCGGAAAGGCGACAAGTTTGCCGCGTTGGATGAAATCAGCGGCTTGGGCGAGGGCTTGCGGGGTTGGCGCTTGAATGTGGTCGTTTTTAAACACGGTATGCTTCACCATTGATATGAGAATATGTGAGTAAAGCACGGAAAGATAATAGATTCTACCCCCTTTTGTTTTAACGGCGTCTTGAGTGGCGTCGCGATTTTGCATGACACCGGGATGAACTCTGGATAATCTGCGCGACATGTCTCGAATTTTTCACCATGGCTCAAGATTTTTGGCGACTTTGTTCGGCATCCTCGCCCTTTTGGTGATGATTGCGTCGTGGCGGCTGGCCTATGTGCCCGTCCATTCAACCTCTTTAACGCCTTATATTGAAAAGGCTTTGTCTCGAGTCATCCCCGGCGGGGTGGCTCAAGTTGGACAATCAACATTGATTTGGGACAATACGAAGCAAACGCTGACGCTGTCGTGTAGTGACATTCGTTTTACAAGTGAATCGGGCGCAGAACTTGCTATATTTCAGACGGCGCAGTTCAAGTTACGGCTTTGGCATTTGCTGAGCGGCGGTGTCTTGCCCCAAGAATTTGTGGTAGAGCATGCCAAATTGAGTCTCGTGCGTGGGGAAAACGGTCTGATCTCATTCGGGACACCTCAGGCTCAGGTCGTTCAGGAAAAGAGTCGTGTCAAACAGGCTTTAGATTTCACGCTCCTTCAATTTGTTGCTGATGAGATTTCAAATCCAAGATTGAAGCATTCTATTGCCATATCGGATGTTGTCGTTTCGGTGCGTGATGAGCGCTTTGATGAGGATTGGGTTGTTACAATTCCTGATATTCATTTGTCGCACAATAAAATCGTGGCAACTGGCGAGGCGAAGGTCGAGCTTAAAGAGAATGATCGAACGGCGGCCCTGCAGTTGCTCTATGCGTTTGAGCCATCCAGTAAGTTACATAAGCTTACGCTCAATTTTCAAGATATTAAGCCATCGGCCTTTGCCGCGCAGAACTCGCATTTGGCTCTCTTGAAAATTGCCGAATTTCCGATTTCTGGCCATGTAGCCTTAAGCACAGATCGTGAGCTGAATATCGCGAAAGTTGACGTGAATTTGAACGGAGGAAAAGGGACGCTTGCAGACTCAACCCTTTGGGATAAACCCCGGAGTCTTCACAGTCTCATTGTTCAAGCAAATTATGACAAGGACAAAGATACGCTTCAGGTATCGAAGGCTGAGATTGATTTTGGTGGCCCACGTCTCAACTTGACATTGGATGCGAAAATTCCTCCCCCTAAAGATTTGATCTGGCTAAGCCGTAAGAACGGGAACAACGCTTTCACGCTGCGTATTGCGCTTGATGATCTTCCCATGGATGAGTTTGGGTCTGTGTGGCCCAAGACCATTATTCCCGATGCCCGAAACTGGATGGTCAACAGTTTGAGCAAAGGTATTTATACGCATGGAGATGTGACGATCCATGGCAAGGCTAATTTAAAAGATTTGGAGCATGTTGTTTTAGATTCTGGTGGCGGCAAGGTTTACGCCAAAGGGGGCACTGTCAACTATTTGGCTGGAATGCCTAATGTCGAGAATGCAAATGCCGAAGCGACCTTTGATCTTGATCACATGGACGTCACGATTTTATCCGGTAATACGGGGGCTATCAAGATTCAGCCATTCACGCTTGTTATGAACAAATTCCAAGAAGACATTCAGCACATTATGATTCCGATCAAACTTATTGGGCCTGTGAAAGATGTTTTGAAAGTTTTAGATTCCCCTCCACTGGGATATGCAAAGGCTATAGGTCTTTCAGCAGAGGACAGTTCAGGCTTGGTCGAAGGAACGCTTACGTTACGCATGCCCCTTCTTGATGCCTTGTTGTTGAAGGATATTGATTTAAATGCGCAGGCCAAGATTACGAGCTTTGCTGCTCAAAAGCTTGTTCCTGGTATTACCATTACGCAAGGTAATCTTGCTCTCGATTTGACGCAAGATGGCTTTAACTTAAAGGGAACGGCTGCGTTGAATAATGTCGTGTCCCAAATTGTTTGGGATAGCGTTTTTGATACCGTCAAAACGAAGAAGCCTCTCCATAAAGCCACCATTACGGCGAACCTGAAGGGCAATGAGTGGAATGCTTTTTACGGGCTTGGCTCCTTGGCCAAAATCGACGGGGAAACGCCGACAACGATCAAATATACAAATGTTCGAGCTGGTTTTTCAAAAGTTTCGGGGCAGGTTGGCCTGAAGCAAGCTTCGGTTCGTATGAAAGATATTGGCTGGAACAAACCCATTGGCGAGGCCGCTCAATTGACTTTCGCCTTGGACATTCCGTCTCATGAAAACATGGTTTTCCGCACCATTGAGCTGCAAGGACCCGGCATAAAGGTCAAAGGAAACGCCGAGCTTGATTCTGAATCGGGAAAGCTTTTGTCGATGGCGTTCAAGCCTTTTATTTTGGGACGTAGCAATGCGACCATTTCTTATATAAGGCCTCTTGATGTCACAAAGCCGCTTTCAGTTTCAATTATGGGCGAGTCCTTTGATATGAACGGCATTGATGAAATGGAGAAAGAGGACGAAGCGAAGGACGGAGGCGCGGCGAAACACGATACGGCGAACAACCCCGAATCCAAACGGCCCAAAGATTATAAAATCCAGTTGGTCAAGCTGTACACGAGTGAAGACGGATTTATGGCCAGCATGAAGGGGCATGCTTTGCGCGATGACATTGGTTGGAAGGACATTGATCTTTGGGGCGTCGCCCAAGGCTCGACACCCGTGAGTATCAAGTTGGGGCCTGATCACGATTATCTCGCCCTTAAAATTGAGGCCGATAATTTCGGGCGCGCCTTGCAGGGCCTTGGGTTTGGGGGGGGGATCAAAGGCGGCAAAATTGAGATTAAAGGCGAAAGTTCAAGCGCTGATCCGCGTACAATTAATGGCAAAATTAAAATTGACTCTTTTGTCGTAACGGATTTACCCGTGCTTGCGCGTCTGCTCAGCGCTGTCTCGCCCTTTGGTTTTATGGATCTGATTACAGGGGAGGCGTCTTTTGATCGCTTTCTCGCCCATTACAAATGGCGCGGTAATGATGTTGATCTCAGCGAAGTTCGGGCGGCGGGGTCTGTGGTCGGTATTAATCTCAGTGGGCGTTTGAATATAGAATCTGGCGAAGGTAATTTGTCGGGAACGTTGGTTCCCTTTAGTTTTATGAATAGCATCATCGGCTCGATACCGCTTCTTGGCGATGTCATCACAGGTGGGAGCGGAGGCGGGATTATTGCTGCGTCTTTTACGATGAAGGGGCCTTTGTCCAACCCCAATATCAGTGTGAATCCCGTATCACTTTTGACACCCGGCATTTTGCGTAGCCTATTTTTCTCCAATGGGGACACATCAGGATCTGTCGAAAACGAATCTGACATGGATAACCCTAAAGCGGCACTTCCTCCGGCTTCTGTCGCGCCAAAGTCCGGGGCATCCTCTGCGAAATCGAATTTAAAGAAGAAATGACGCCAATGCGTTATACCAGCGGGTCTATGAACGGACTCACTGGTGGCGTTGTTTTTTGAAAAATGCATTTCTTACTCCTACCGAACGTTACTAAACGAAATATTGGCTAAGTTATTGGCGAATAAGGAACCTGACTCCGAGACAAAAGTCAGGTTGCTCTGAGAGAAATGGCCTTTAGAGAGAGAATTTCAGCAGTTTCAAACAAATCTTTGGGGAAACGGAGTCAGGTTCACAGCTTCAAAAACGGCTGGAACACTGGGCTTTAGGGGCATGGACGATTAAAGGCGGAGATCCGATAGACAGCGGACAAGACCAGACCCGAAAAAACCACACGTCAGGGACGTTACCAGTGATCGAGCGATTTAGGTGGGTTTTGTGAGCCACTGATTTAAGTTACCCTTGTGCTTAAGTTTTTAAGTCTTTTCTTGGAGGAACATGTCGCGCCTTTCTTTCTTGACAATAAAGCTATTGCTCTTATCCAGCGTTTTGGTTTGTGTCGGTGTTTTGGTTTGTGCCAACAATCGTTGGGAACAGCGCGCCGTATTTGTGCGCCCAGATGGGCATTATAGGCTCGTTGTGATGCGCCAGCGCCCGCTCTTCTTCGCGATGCCGGGGCAAGCCGGTGACGCTTCTGGGAAAATGCTTATTCAGGATCAGAATGGAAAGGTGCTGTTCCGTCATGCGCTGGATATGGTTCAGACCGTTGATGCCGTCGAATGGGGAACGTGTAAGGTTTCCGTGAAGCTTCAAGGCGAGTGGCTTTTACCTGATTAAGCGATACCCATTCTGAAAGATCCTCAAACATTTTCTTGATGCGCTTATCTGTTTCGATTTGATTCCAATGTTCAAAAATTATCTTTCCTAGAGCCTCTCCATGGTCAATTCGTTTGAACCAACAGACTTCGATTTTCTTGCCACCTTTTTCTTTATCTTTACAAGAAGCGAGGGCTTCTGATCTTGCCCTCACCCCGTGTGGCGGTGCCCAGAAAGTTTCCTACATGGTCGCTCTATTGTCTTCACAGCAGCTATGCTGTATTCGCATAATCTTTGAGGAGACCAATAGCGCATGCCAAAATCGGCGGCATCGCCCTTCGGGCACGGATAAACGATGACGATCTCGGTGTATTCGGGAAAGTTTTTTGCGATTTCAATTTGATCATCATCTGAAAACTTATCTTTGCTATCCACAAAAAGAACTACCGCGCCATTGCCGCCTTTCTGTTTGCCCGTTTCGGGATCGGCAACAGTAAAACTATTGATGATATGGTACGACAAACTCACTCGCTCTGCGCCTCGCACTCCTCTTGCCGGACGGCACCCCTTGCTTTTTAAGGAGAGGACTGTCCGGCGAGAGGCTATCTCCTCGCAACAGCTCATGACCCAGCGCGTCAGTTCATCGGGCGGTTGGTATTATTCTTGTGGAGAGTCGGATTCTGGTTGTTGGTCCGGGTCATCTTCTCCGACAAATCTTTGAATGCCGTCTCTCCAGTCTTGAGCTGTTTGGAACCGGCCTGACCATGCGCCCTCTTTGTTTGTTTGAGCCGACTGTTCAGCCCAGTAATAGATGCCGCCAGACGTTGCTCCGCGTTCAAGAGCCCAGCCTTCGGCGATCATATGTTCGGCAATATCAATCTTGCGGGTGCGCTTCCAGCGATAGCATTTGGCAAGCGCGGGCCCGTCCTTGTCAGGCGCTGTCTGCATTTCGCATTCAACAATTCTGCCGCCTGCAAAGTGTTTAAGCGCCATAAGGGCTTCTTCGCCGCAAGGCCAGGCTTCATCGTTCTGCCAGCATTGTTGGTCCGGCGCGAGCATATCCATACCCCAAAGGGAGACGCGCGTGCCATTGATGGCAAGCGTTCCCATATCTTCGACGACAGCAACACCGTGGAGCGTTTCAAGATGGTCTGCGTTCGCGGGGAAGGCGTACGCAGTCGCCATCAATATAATCATAAGTGTTTGTGCAGTGCAGCGCATATTATGCTTGGTCTTATCTAACATGTAAGTACACTAGATGAACATCATGGCCTAAATTAGGCTCTCGGTGTTATAGCTTGCGTTATTCTAGAATTGCCGCGTTGCTCATCGTAAGCCCGTCAATTCATGGATAACAATACACATATAGCCGTTGTTGAAACAAAAATCTAGATCGTCAAGAGGATCACATGAGCCAGCCTTTACAGAAAGAAGCGTCCGTTCGCATTGAGTCCGATACTTTTGGGCCTTTGGAAGTGCCTTGTGAGCGGTACTGGGGCGCACAGACCGCTCGAAGCCTTATCAATTTCAGGATAGGGGGGGAACGGATGCCTTTGTCGCTTATGCGGGCTTATGGGGCTGTTAAAAAGGCTGCTGCGTTGGCCAATGTTAAGCTTGGCCAGTTGGACGCCAAGATTGGCGAGGCCATTGTACAGGCGTCTGAGGAGGTTTATCAGGGTAAGTGGGATGACGAGTTTCCATTGGTGGTCTGGCAGACAGGCTCAGGGTCGCAGACGAACATGAACGTTAACGAGGTTATCGCGAACCGTGCGATTGAAATCTTGGGCGGTGAAATTGGCAGCAAGAAACCCGTGCATCCAAATGATCATGTCAATCGCGGACAAAGCACGAATGACAGCTTCCCGACGGCTATTCATATTGCCGCCGTTTTGATGATTACGGACGAGCTGCTTCCCGCGCTCCAGCATTTCCATGACGAGATGGACAAGAAGGCAAAAGCCTTTGATAAGATCGTGAAGATAGGTCGCACGCATTTGCAAGATGCGGTTCCCTTGACGTTAGGCCAAGAATTTTCTGGTTACGTGATGCAGTTACAACTTTCGATTGATCGCGCAACGGATTGTATGAAGCGCCTGTATCCGCTCGCGCAAGGCGGTACGGCTGTCGGGACAGGCTTGAATGCTAAAAAGGGATTCTCAGAGGAGTTTGCGCGACAGATTGCCGACATCACAGGCAAACCGTTTACGACGGCGGCCAACAAGTTTGAAGCGTTGGCAAGTCGCGATGCCTTGGTCGAAGCATCAGGCATGATGAATACGATTGCTGTGAGTTTTATGAAAATTGCGAATGACATTCGCTTGCTGGCATCCGGTCCGAATTGCGGCATCGGTGAGCTTTCTTTGCCGGAAAATGAACCCGGTTCGTCCATTATGCCGGGCAAGGTCAACCCCACACAATCCGAAGCGATGACCATGGTTGCAGCGCAAGTTATGGGTAATCACGTGACGGTTACGGTGGCGGGATCGAATGGCCATTTTGAGCTGAATGTCTTCAAACCCGTGATCGCATATAATGTTCTGCAATCAATTAAATTGTTGGCCGATGTGGCGAACAGCTTTACCGATAATTGTGTTGTCGGGATCGTCGCCAATACGGATCGGATTGGCGAACTTGTCTCACAATCTTTAATGCTTGTGACGGCGCTTAATCCACATGTTGGTTATGACAACGCAGCCAAAATTGCCAAGAAAGCCTATGCAGAAAAGAAGACGTTGAAGCAGGTTGCCGTCGAGCTGGGGCTTCTTTCCGAAGACGACTATGACCGCTTGATCCGACCGCAAGATATGGTGCATCCACTTGATTGAACAAGACCCTCAGGCACAAATTCTCAAACGCTCAGTGTCGGTGGCGGGCCATCGCACGAGCGTTTCGCTGGAAGTCGCCTTTTGGAACGAGCTTAATATGATTGCGGCGTGCGAAGGCAAATCGCTCAATCATCTTGTCACAGAAATCGACGCTGTTCGAAGCGGCAATCTGTCGAGTGCGTTACGGCTTTATGTGCTTAAAGTTTTAAAGAGGTAGGCCATGCTTTTTCAAGGCGGCGTTCTGGCGCTTAGCCAAGGCGTTGATATCAAAATCCGCCGTCATTTCTTGGAAGAGTCGGAACCAGTTCACCTCGGCCCCAAGACGCAGGAAGACACTGCCAAGGCCGATAGAGGCGCGATCCATCAGGACAAACTCTGGCGGGATGTTCACGCTCTTCATAGCTTTGAGCTTTTGATACACTTCCGCCGCGATCTTACGTCCACGCTGTGTTGAGTTTGTTTGCGAAAGCGGTTGGGCGCCGTCTGTCAGGACTGGCGCATAAATAAAACGTGCCCAAAGGTTGAGAACCTCTAATAATTCGTGGGACATGGCGTCAAATCCCCACAAGCGATAGGCTTGCGCCGCTTGATCAAGGTTGTTATCGCGCAGCGCCGCAAAAAGCATAATGACACCTTGCACAAGGGCTGGCGGAAAAACGCGAATGCACCCAAAGTCGAGAAGATTGATGCTGTTGTCAGGACGGAAGGTATAGTTTCCCAAGTGGGGATCGCCATGAATAACGCCGTACCGATAAAAGGGCACGTACCAAAGACGGAACATGGTGATCGCAAGCGCGTTGCGTTCGGCTTGAGATTTGTGTGTGATCGTTTCGTCGATTTTGATGCCGTCCAGCCATGTCATCGTCAACAAGCGTGGTGTTGACAATTCTGCGAGAAGTTCGGGGACATGTACTTCGCGCACAGATTCTAACATGTCTCGATAAAGGGCCATGTTTTTTGCTTCACGCGTGTAATCCAACTCTTCGCGCAGACGAATGGCCACTTCCTCATAGGCGGCTTCTGTCGAAACGGCTCCGCCAAACCGTTCGAAAAGTGAAAAGATAACTTTCAATTGTTGCAAGTCGGCCTCAACGGTTGAGGCCATCTCGGGATATTGCAGTTTGCAGGCGAGGGCGCGTCCATCGTGAGCCGTGGCCTTGTGAACTTGGCCAAGGGATGCGGCGCACGTTGCCGTTTGCTCAAAGGTTTTGAGCTTGCTTTGCCAATCTGTGCCAAGCTCGCCCACCATGCGACGACGCACAAATGGCCAGCCCATCGGCGGGGCGCTGGATTGTAATGTCGCGAGCTCGGCGGCGTATTCAGGGGGCAGAAAATCGGGTATAGTCGCGATGAGTTGCGCGACTTTCATCAGCGGGCCTTTTAATCCGCCCAGCGCAACGCGTAGGATCGTGGCTTCGCTTTGTTGGTTCTTGCCGTTCAGGACACACGATCCCACATATTTTGCCCCGGCCTTGGCCATGGCTCCCCCTACGTTGGCATAACGCCGCGAGCGTTTGGAAAGGGTGTTGTGATCAGATGCTTTGCCCATAGGATTTGTATAAAGCTTTTGCATGCCGCGTCAATGATGACAAAAAATCAGGGTTGCGGTTTTATGAAATTTGCAAAAGGGGTAAGGGCCTCTCTCCTTTTTCCTCGATGAAGCTTTGTTAAAGCTTGTTTTTCAATTTGTCTAACTCTTTCCCGGGAGACAGAGAAAGCTTCGCCTATTTGTTCAAGTGTGTGCTCCCCCTGTTCATCAATGCCATAGCGCATCTGTATTATCTTTTTTTCTCTTGGGGTGAGTGTACTAATAACCTCGCGGACAACTATGCCCGTTGATTGCTGTATGCAATGATCTTCAGGGGATTCTGAAACTCCAGCAAAGAATTGAATCAATGGGTTCTGCTCACCATCATCGGGTGTTGTTTTGCCATTCACATCTGCATCCAGTGAGAACTGATTTTGACGATACGAGGATAGCTTCCGCAGGTCATCGATTGTCAAGCCGAGTTTGTCGGCAGTTTCTTCATCAGTTGGATCGCGTCTTAGTTTTTTCTTAAGATCTGCTGTCGTTTTGTTCAATGTTACAAGTTGATCATGTATATGAGTGGGCAGACGTACGTCCTGATATGTATTAGTAGCGCATCGATTTACGCTCTGTCTTACCCACCACGTTGCATAGGTTGAAAATTTAGTCCCAAGGTACGGATTAAACATTCGTGTGGCGCGAGTCATGCCAATGTTTCCTTCACTCACAAGGTCAGCGCGTAAGTTTGAGAAGGCAAGATAGTGTTTGTTAACTGTGCTGAATACGAGCCTCATATTGGATTTCATAATCTCATCTTCGCGCTTTTTGATTTCTTGGACGTGTGTGTCCCATATCGTCAGTTTGTCCGTTATCTTCCCATCTTGATTTTGAGACCCTAGCTTTTTTCGCAGTTCCATCCAGAATCCATGTGCAGGAAACAAGTCCATTATCGAAGAGGTTAGATCTGGCAACGGATTGTAATCTTCCGTTGATGAGGGTGATGTGTTGTGTAGAGTATGCTGATCGAATAGAGTCCGAATGTGCTGGAGCGTTGTCAACGAATCTCCACTTAAATCTTCTTGTTCAGCATCGGTGAGATGAGCGAATTCTTGCTTTTGTGGACGATAGATATACATGCTTGAGGCATTTTTCCGACCGTAAAAATGTGTCAACTCTTCATAGGCTTCAGGCAAGGACAGTGCGATAGAAAGGATTCCGTGTTGTTCATCCAGTATTTCATGGAAGATTTTCTGTTCTTTTGCGTGCGTAAGAAGAGCATGGCCTCGTATTTCGCGTGAAAGTAGTTCTTCGCTTGATGGTCCCCTTGGTCCATTTGGCGGTTTTTCTTTCTGTTCTCTTTCGCTAAAGCCATCAGGCTCGCATATGTCGCGTTTATAGGAGGTGTTGGTTCCGGTCGGCGCGTCAAAGCTCAGACGCTCTCGCCTGTGACGTTTTTGAGGTTGATCGCGTTCTTCCACATCAAAGTCTGAACCGTCATCTTGACGCGGAAGCTTGGTTCTTTTTCCATTCTTTTTAATGTCAGCTTTGGTTCCAATTGGTGCATCTGGCGTTGCCGCTTGATTGAATGGTAATGGCTGGTTGGAGGAAATGTATGATCCTTCTTCATCGACAAACGGTACCTGTTGCGTAGGAATTAAGATGGGTGGCGTGGACGGATGTCGGATCGGATCACCACATAAATCTTTTCCAACGGTTATCACGTCCATAGAATCTTCTCTTTTGCGTCTTGTTCTGAATGTGATGGTGTCAACGACTTCCACGGTTTGATAGATTTGGCATGAGGCCTCCCACCTCAATTGATGCTCGTTGAGCGCGGTGGCGTTGGCTTTTTCCATGCGCTCTTCCTGTTGCTCCAAATAGCTCATGAGGAAATCGCCAGCAACATTAAAGTCCATCGTGTTTCGGATCAGAAGGTCACCATCGAGAATCTTCTTTTTGTATTTTGAGGCGTTGGCTTGGTTTTTAAGTGTTATCTTTAAAAGATCGTACAGCTGGTTTTCGCTTTGAAGGCCGCATCTTGCCATGCGTTCAAGAAGATCTTTAGGAAGTTTTGCAACTTTGGAAAGTGGAACCCCCTCATCATGCTCTAATAAAAAAGCAGTGAGGCCTCCGATCAATAGGGGCGGCGCTTTCATATGTGTAGGGGACGCTGGAAATCTTATTTTCGGTCCAAATGTTTCGCGCTTTGTAAGTATCCTGTGAACCGTTGGCTTCTCTTCCTTGGGCGCTAAAACGGATTTTACCTCTACGGCTTCAGTTGGCTTTGGCGTTTGTATGGTCAAAGCGGCCAAGGCGGCTAGCTTATCTGAAAACCCCGGCGTGATCGATGCGTGTTGTTGCTCTTCGCTCGCAGGCCGCGACTGATTGACGGAATCCAGTAATGGTTGCGGTTCACTGTTTTCACCATTATTGGCAAAATACTTCTGAAGTTGCGTCCACGCTTTTGTTGCGATGATGCCTTGCCCCGTTTCTATATTCAGAATGTTTTGTGTAATTTTGACAGCATGCCCAGCGGACTCGACGATGCCCAAACCTTGATCGAAAAACAGGTGACACAAATCCGCGAAGGTATGAATATTGTGCGTGCCAAGTCTTTTGCGCAAAGTATTCGACATATTTGAATAGTCGGTCAGGCGATAGCGTGAAGCTGTTGTGCTGATCCCTGGTCGTTCAGGAAGACCGATTGTTGCCGCTAGAAGGTTTATATGATGGGCAAGCTTTGGTCTATGCTCTGTCCCGCTCAGGACTTTTTTATTCCGAATTTTTACAACATTGTTTTGTGCCTCTCGTGGCGTGCAGCCAAGCACAATGTAGAGATCGCGCAGTTTCTGGTCTTCTGTAATGCCAAATTGAATAAGGGCCTCGGTGACCAGCGCATGAACCGCATCGCGATATTCTTCTGTTGTCATAACTATTTGCTTCGAATGATTTTTTAATGGTCCTGACATTCTTATCCCCCACATGACCAAGTGTTTTAGCTGTTTGGGGCCATTTGGCCTAGGGGGTATCTATGGTTAATTGTAAAAAAAAAGGGATGCAGATTGCGCTGCATCCCTTTTAATTTGGTAAACCAGTTTAAACCATAATCATCCCGCCATTGACGTGGATAGTCTGGCCCGTGATATAGCGAGCTTCCTCACTTGCCAAAAAGGCAATGCTGGCCGCAACATCTTTACCTTCTCCCAAATAACCAAGAGGGATATTGGCGAGCATCTTATTCTTTTGCTCTTCGTTAAGCTTGTCCGTCATTGGTGAGATAATAAAGCCCGGGGCAATGCAGTTTACCGTTACGTTGCGGGGGGCCATTTCTTGTGCGAAGGATTTGCTCATGGCAATCAGTCCGCCTTTGGATGCGGCATAGTTCGCTTGCCCCGCGTTGCCCATGACCCCGACGACGGAAGCAATGTTGATGATGCGTCCCCAACGGCGCGACATCATGCCCTTTAATGAGGCGCGAGACAGGCGGAAGGCAGCCGAAAGGTTGACGTTCAAAACGAGATCCCAGTCTTCGTCCTTCATGCGCAACGCAAGACCGTCACGGGTTAAGCCGGCATTATTGATAAGAATATCTACGCCACCGCCAAGTTTTTCTTCGGCTTCTTTGATCAGTTTCATGGGAATGGCTGGGTCGCCCAAATCCCCTGTGATCGTAAAGCTGTTAGGCCCGAGTTCTTTTTGCAGCGCTTCGATTCCTTCGGCAGAGCGGTCAGTTAAAACAACACGAGCGCCTTGTGCAATGAGGGTGCGGGCGATGACAGAGCCAAGGCCCCCAGCAGCGCCAGTGATAAGCGCATTTTTCCCATTTAATTCAAACATAGGTTTTCCTTTCTTCTTACGTCATTGTGTTTAAAAATGTGGCAATATCTTCCGGCGTTTGCAAAGAAACGGCTGAAACTTCTTTGTCGATGCGTTTGGTAAGTCCTGCCAAGACGGTCCCTGATCCGCATTCGACCAGTTGCTCAACGCCCTGTGCTTTCATAAACAGGACTGACTCGCGCCAGCGAACGGCACCCGTTACTTGCTTGATAAGCAATGATCTGATCTGATCCGGATCTTGTGTGGCTTCTGCCGTGACGTTTGTGATAACGGGGATAACTGGCGTTTTGACTATCGTTTGGCAAAGCGCTGTCTTCATGACATCAGCAGCAGGCTGCATCAAGGGGCTGTGGAACGGTGCGCTGACGGGCAGCTTGACGCTTCGCTTAAAACCACGTTCGGCGGCTATGGCGATGGCCCGATCAATGGCGGCAAGGTGTCCACTAATAACGACTTGGCCATTGGCGTTGTCATTGGCGGCGCAACAAATGTCGCCCTGCGCGGCGGCATTGGCAACCTCTTTCGCAATATCAATATCAACGCCGATAAGGGCGGCCATACCCCCCACACCAATGGGGACGGCTTTTTGCATGGCCTCTCCACGTTTGCGCAAAAGGCGGGCCGTGTCGGCCAGCGTCAGGCTTTCTGCGGCGCAAAGGGCAGCATATTCACCAAGGCTATGTCCCGCAACAAAGGCAGCCAAATCTTGGATAGACTTGCCGCTTTGCTTGGTCAGGATGCTCATAACCGCCATGCTGACGGTCATTAGGGCTGGTTGTGTGTTTTCTGTTAATTTGAGATCATCTTCAGATCCGTCAAACATCAACGTCGAAAGCTTTTGGCCAAGCGTATCATCGACTTCTTGAAAAACCTCTTTGGCTTCGGGGAAGGTTTCGTAAAGGGCTTTGCCCATGCCAATTTTTTGGCTGCCTTGGCCGGGAAAGACTATTGCTCGTTTCATTTTTAACCTCTTTAGACTGTGTAGGCTTATCTCATCTTAACTCAAGGGTTCGTTTGACATTTTGTGCCAATCTTATCGCGTGAATTTGCTCGGCAATTACGTTGGGTTTTCATCATGTAGGTCCAAGATAAAATGGCGAAGTGGTATATTCGTAAATGAGCCGTTATTCCGGAGAAACTTTCTTTTCAGCTTCGCAGAAGACGAAAGAAAGTTTAACCCGAAATCTGGTTTCCTTTAATTTTTCCTGCAAAAAAAAAGAAAACCAAACCAGATTCCAGATCATTTTTCTTTCGTCACATAAGAATGTGCCGAAAAGAAAAGTGTCCGGAATGACGGCTCATTTATAATCGCCGCTTCGAACTTTTACCTTGGATCGGCTCGTCAAAACACCAACTCTTGAATCGAGAGCAGTATAGTCTCTAAAGGGGTAGGGCTGGAAATGCAAGGGGGAGGGGAATAACCCACATTATGAACGATTGAGGCGCAATAACGCTGATTCTGTGCCAAATATTGGCTGCGTGGGGAAGGCGTAGGCAAAAGAGTTCACCTTCGGCAACATATCTTTTTGCACAAGCAACTCCGTAATGGCTTCTTCGGTTGCCGTATATTTTGTAATGATTTTCATTAAGGCCGAACGGTTGGTATCGGTCTTTGGATCGATACCGAAAATGCGCTGTTTTTTTGTGTCGATATATCTTGTGTTCACTTTTGCATTGAGATGTTTGGTCATGTCAAGGATGCCGGGGGCCCCAACGTTGATCATGCCATAGGCAAGTCCATTGCGCATCAAATCCGCCAACTCTTTGCCTTTGGGGCATAGATTATTTAAGGCCTCATCGAGCGGGTCTTGAATATATTCAGCGGTCAGTCCTGCTGCGATGATTGTATTTTTGCGGCTTTCCCTTGCTGCCTTGATGTGGGCTGGCTTAATGGGCCTGCCATTACATTTGTTCATCAGGGCAACGGCGTATTTCAAATCACTTAAGACTTTTTCGTTTACAATTGGTGTGCCATCTTGAACTCTTTTGGGGTTCTTATCCTCGTCTGTCATTGTTTCAATCATATCCCGTCCCGCACTGCGCAACTGATCTGCAAATGGACCCGGCATGTTTTGTAAGAGATTGTCTGTGTTTATCCCCCATGAGGATTCAATATAGGACGTTGTGATAAAGAATATGGCGGGCAAATCCCAGATTGCCTCTACTTTTTCAAATTTATGGATTTGGTTGAGAAGTGTTTTTGCTTTAACCAGACATAAGGGGGCATCCTTTGCGACATGAGCCTTTTGTCTTTTCATGGCCGCCTTAAGTTTCGGACCGACATGATCTGACAGCTTCTTAGGCGTGGTCTTCGGTTTTGGTGAGAGGGGCTGTTGCGAGGGAGTCTGTTCTATAAACTTTATGGGTTCGAACACACACCCTATCGGCATGGCCCACAGGCCTTCAAAATACGCAAGGTTTTCTGACATGATTGACTTTGCGGGAAACAGGCGAGCTCCAAGAATTGTGAATCTTGAGGTGCTTGATAACTGGCTTATAAGCCTATCGCGTCGGGCTTGCCCGTAATTGAGAGGCAGGGCCGTGAAATCTGTCGTTGTGCTGATGGTGAGTTTGATGCCGTTTTGGGATGGAAAGGGTACTGTTGGGGTTGCCTTGGCGGAAGGGGCTGGCCCCATGCTCGTGAGAACGGCTTGGTCATTTCCTGCTCCTAGGGTGTTCGTGTGGCAACGCGGATGTTGCGTGCAGGAGGCTTGGGTTAAATATAAGGCGAGCAAGAAGCTTGTGGAATATACGGCCACATTTTTCGCAGTTTCTGGTCCCCAATAGTCTTCACCCATGCCAATGCATCCCCTTTCAGCAGCTGACTGTGTTGGGACAGTGTAGTCAACAATGAGGGGATAATATGGCCGGACAATTATTTCAGGTCATATTTTTGTCATATTTGGGAGGTTTTTGCCCGTTAGAGGGTAGATTTATGACGTTCCGCAGCCTTAACGAAGGAAAGGAAGGGGTACAACCCGGCAAAAATGGCAATAACGAGCCCTAAAGCCCCCTCTTTGTACCCTTTGCGGAGGATAAAACACTTGTAAAAGCGTCCAAATATACGTGCAACGTTCTTTTTGAAGGTACCAATATTACCCTCGTCGATAAGATCCAAGGCTCTGAGGGTCGTGTATCGGTCGAGGCGTTGGATCATGTCAGACACATTTTCATCAACAAGGTGTTTCATGCGATGGGTAAGGGCTGGGCCGGATTCGCCGCGCATTTGCACTTTGGGGTGAACGCGTTGATTGCCCCAAGTTTTATAGCCTTTTTTGTAGAGGATCGCTTTGGCCCCGACCCCAAATTGAGCCCCCCAGCCGTGGCGAACGAGGCGCTCGCCGATATAGTTGTCAAAGGGAATGCGCCACCAATCAGGCCCATGGTCGCCTTGCGCTTCACGGTTGTCGATAAGTTGCTTGATCTCTTCGATCAGTTCCGGGGAAACGCGTTCGTCGGCATCAATCTCAAAGATCCATCGTCCAGAACAGGCGTCTTGACCAGCTTGGCGCCGATGGCCTTCAATGGGCCAAGCGCCTTCTACGATCTTGGCCTTGTGGGCGAGGGCAACGTCTTTGCTTGCGTCCGTGCATCGATCCAGAACGACGACAATTTGATCGACGAAGGACGCCAAAGGGGCGAGACAGGCCTTCATTTGGGACGCTTCATTATGGACACAAATCAATGCACTTATTTTGGGAGATGCAGGCATAACGAGATCCTTTTTTACCAACCCCAACCGTTTTGCATCATCGTCGCTTGCAGCGTGTTTTGCATTAGGCAGGCAATTGTCATGGG
The DNA here is from genome assembly GCA_028691835.1 of Alphaproteobacteria bacterium. Classification (GTDB taxonomy): domain Bacteria; phylum Pseudomonadota; class Alphaproteobacteria; order UBA9219; family UBA9219; genus UBA8914. The sequence goes on from JAQUYN010000013.1 coordinate 20,771, forward strand.
ACCAACACCCCCGGGAACGGGGGTGATGGCGGCGGCACGTTCGCATGCGGCGCTGAACTCGACATCGCCCGCCAACTTGTTCTTACCCGTTTCCGGGTCCGTAATCCGGTTGATACCAACGTCGATGACGAGGGCGCCTTCTTTAATCCATTCACCCTTAATGAAATTGGGGCGACCTAAGGCTGCCACAAGAATATCGGCTTGGCGGCATTCTTCGGCAAGATCCTGCGTGCGAGAATGCGCAATTGTCACGGTGCAGTTTGCTTGCAACAACATCAAGGCCATAGGCTTGCCCACGATATTGGATCGGCCCACGACCAAAGCCTTTTTGCCACCGAGATCTTGTGTGACTTCATTAAGAAGGATCATGCATCCCGTCGGTGTGCATGGGGTCAGGCTCATAAGGCCTGTCATGTGTCGCCCAACATTGACGGGGTGAAACCCATCAACATCTTTGATCGGATCGATGGCATTGATAATTGTGTGTTCATTGATGTGATCGGGTAGGGGGAGCTGAATAAGAATGCCATTGATTTGTGGATTGGCATTCAGCTCTGTGATGAGGCCCAACAAATCAAGTTCGGTCGTCGAAGAGGGCAGTGTATGGCTATAGGAACGAAACCCCACTTCTTCACAGGACCGATTCTTGTTGCGGACATAAACCTGACTGGCAGGATCGTCCCCGACAAGCACGACGGCGAGGCCGGGAACGATCCCGCCCTGTCGGATTTTCATATCGGCAGCATGTTCCGCAATGCCAGATTTAATGCGCTTGGCCGTGGCCAGACCGTCGATGATTTGTGCTGTCATGGGTTCTTACGAAAGGGTGAGGTGGCTTAAGAAGGACTGGAGAAAGATAATCGCAAAGATAAGGACAATCGGCGAAAGATCAAGCCCGTTGATTGAGGGAATCCAGCGACGAATGCGGCGCAGAAGCGGTTCCGTCAGGCGAAAACAAAAATCACCAACCGAGTGAACAAAGCGATTGCGCGTATTGACGACCTCGAAAGCGACAAGCCAGCTAAGCACGGCCCCGATAATCAAAAGCCATTTATAAAGTTCAAGAACGAGGTTAATGATCACCACAAAGGCGAAGAACAGAGAGGTTAGGATTGCCATGAATGCCCCATAGTGAAGTAATTTTGTGTAAATTAAGCTTTTATGGCGCTGGTGGCAAGCGAAGCTTGACAGAAACCTTTGCTCCGATCATAAAGAGTTCCCGTCCGCCTTAGGGCATAAGGGCCTGTAGCTCAGCTGGGAGAGCGCGTCGTTCGCAATGACGAGGTCGTCGGTTCGATCCCGATCAGGTCCACCACTTTTCCTTATAAGGTTAACGGTCTATCACAACCTTTGCTGCCACAGTGTCTTTAGTTTTTCTCGGATATAAGAACGGGGAGAAAAATTGAAATTCTCATAAAGAGATTTTTGAATTTCTTGAAAAGTTTCATCTCTAAGACATTTTTTCAGAACAGAACTTTCTGCCATTCTTTGCAACCTTGACTGTTCAATTGATGCGCCGCCTTGTGTTGTGTTCATATTATAGCCATTTGGAATAATAAGACGTTTTGAAAATGAATGAAGCTGTATGTTCTTACTTAGCGTTGCCGTATTTATCGTGTAGGTTTGTGCGGCTTTTGGCAAATCCTTACCCCAAAGTTTAATGGAAAGTCCTTCAGGGAGTTGTTCTGGAAGTTCTTTACCGCCGCGCACACGTTCCTGAAGGTCTGCCGGGAGGAGGTGCATATTTATTTCAGGTGTTGTAAAGGCATACTGCTCTCGTTTAGTTTCTGGCCACTGGACAGACAAGCCTGAGGGGGTGTTTCTTATCTTGACTTGTTTAAAAAAATTGTTGAGAGGATCGGCAAAAAGAGATTTTCCCCCCAAGCATTGCTCCAGACTGCTTGGAGAGATTGTAGTCAGGCCAAGCTCGAAAGCGATGCTTTGTGCTTTTTGTTCGATATAGGCAGATGGTGGAATAATTAGGCCTTTGTCGGTAACCGTTGAGTTTGAGAGAACGTGGGATGTAACTTTGAAAAGGCCCTCTGTGTGTGAAAAGTTACCTTTCGTTGTGATTATGGCCCGCTGCTGCGCATCGTTATTCATGGACTCAAGGCCGTATAATCCGCCTGCCATTGCTACCATAGTTATAAAATCTGGATCTTGATGTGTCCCGTATTGAGATGGTCTGACTTCTAAACGTCCTGTAGAGGAACGGAGGTATTCTTCCCTGTTTGCAGAACAACTTAAAGGAGGAAGAGGTTCATTAAGCTCAAGATCAGTGATGAGAACAGGGCAAGTTTCGTAGAAGGCTTTGGTTATTCCTTCCATGATTTTTTTCCCTGTTATCAAAAATTCAGGATGCGCTTCGTCGAAAAGATTTTGTTCATCTTTCCAAAAGCTAATATTTACATGCTGCGTCGGTGCTGTGTCCAAAAGCAACCCAAGCTCTGACGCCTTTCTAAAAAGGGTTCGCAATACTGTACGCCTATTTTGGATAATATCGCGACTATCGCAATGCTTGATTTTGAGCTCCAACGTCCCCTCGGCATCATAATAGCCATTACCATCTCTTCCCGTGCCAAATAGTGGTTCTAATATATCTTTTGTTTTCTCATCACGCTCAATCATATCGAACATGAGAATTTCACGAGCATTAAATTGTTCGACCAACTCTTTCTTTTTTTCGAGCAAGACGGTTCGTTCGTTATGTGGTGACTGTTTAATTTGATCCGAAATCTCACCCAGAATTTCCGCTTTGACTTCTTCGGCCTTTTTGATCCACTGCAGAGGCTCTTCCGGCAAAGAGAATTCGATTTCCATGCCGACACGAACCTGATCAATTCCTTGTTTCTGTAGTTTTTTATTCAACTCTTCAATTTCATCTGGAATATGCGTATTGACTGCCCATGTGAAAGGGCGTTTAGCGTATGGAAGTGGGAAATTATCTGTCGAATTTTCTGCCATCTTTCTCAGAAGATGCATTGCTTGCGCATCTTTGATGCCTTCATATAAAGGTGAATATGCGCATAGTTCTATTAGCTTTTGAATGTTCTTTGTTGGCAAAAGAGAAATGCGTTCAATGGCTTCATAAGTTTCAACATTTGCAGAAACGGCCACGTATCCAGAAAGTTTGCAACAATGTTGATACCAATCATCTCCTGCAAATTCGTTTCGCTTTGGAAGTGACCCGTCTTTCGTATGGTCAGAAAAAACAACCCCCACCTCTTCATAAAGGGCGTGTTCTTCTTGTGTAAGATCAAAAGGCTTTGAAAAAGTAACTTTAACCATAAAAATCCATGTTAAAATATTAGAAAATTGAAGTCGCATAGTACCATATTTATGGTGTCATTAGTTTACTTTCATAAAAGCCAAAAAGTTAATATTCGCAGGGAAAAGATGTGTAATTTGAAAATGGCTTCACTTTCTAGCTATGTCGCAACCATCTGAAATACCACGCATATTTTCGATAATGGCACCCCATTTAACGAGTTCATCAAGGACAGAATGGTTCGATATATTTCCTATTACCTCCACCATTTCAAACGTATGGTTAGTCTTTACAAAAGACTCTGGATCATCTGAGATTTTCTGAAGCTCTTTTCTTCTGTTGATAGCATCAACCGCAATTGCAGTTCTTTCTGGGGTTAGCTCCTTTTGAAACTCCTCATTAAGAATGACCGTCATTTTAGAAGTAGTAAGCCCTTGTTCTCTAAGCTCCTTAATCCTATCAATAAAAAGTTTAGTTTTTTCACTAGGATTAAATTGGTTTAATTCCCACTCTGCGTAAACTTTAATCCGTTTTGACACTTTTCCCAGCCGATCATCGTCAAATAGATCAGAAAGACGACAATCAAAAATAACGGGGCCAGCCTTGTCCTTTGCACGCTGACTATAGAATTCATCTGCACACGCTGCAAACATGGGCATGCCAATTTTTTTGGGCTTAACAACAACAGCCTAGTTATCGAGAACTTGATGTTGTTCATCAAGAAATTGGTTAATCTCATCATCTGAATATATGAAGGTATTCATTATTTAATCCTTTAAAATATAAATCCAATTATAAATTAATCGCGAAAAGAAATTATTAATATCCACAGGGAAAAGTGATAAAAGTTGAAAACGGTTTTACTTTCTAGCCACCTCGTAACCAACTGAAATACCCGCCTATTTTTGATAAGAGCGCCCCATCCATGAACATTTGAACATTTTACCAAATGTTGTTATAATGGTGCTATGCTTGGATATATGAAAGGGTAAGAAAATGAGCCGTTTATCTATTGAACTGACTGTTGAAGAACATAAGCGGGTTAAAGCTGTTGCAGCCATGCAGGGGTGCAGCATCCGTGATTATGTTCTAGAACGAATTCTCCCTTCTCCAAAAGATGATTTGGTGTTGCGAGAACTTGATGCATTTCTTGCGCCACGCATTAAGGATGCACAAAGCGGAAATATCCTTCGCTCAACCGCTCTAGGTGTTTTTGAAGAAACATTAGCGGGTCAATAGGCATGCCGCGTTCTTTTAAGCTCGCACCTGCAGCGAAAACTGATCTTGCTGATATTGCTCGCTACACAGCCGATAAGTGGGGAAAGAAACAGGCTTTGAAATATGCGTCCCTTCTGGACCAATGGTTCCAGAAGATTGCAGAAGGAAAGGACATATCAAAAGCAATCTTACCCCACAACGAATCTGTGCGTGTATGTCGCTGCGAACATCATTATGTCTTTTACCTCAGGCAAGAAAAAGGTCAGGTCATTCTTGCCGTGCTTCATGAAAAGATGGATTTGATAGAACGGTTGAAAGAGCGACTTCCGCAATAGCCAAAAGTTAATATCCACAGGCTGAGGCCATCACAATCCAGCTTCGCCCGTTGGGCTGCGCCGCGACAAGCCACCTGAAAAACAACGCATATTTTCAATAATTGCACCCCATTTGACGAGGTCGTCGGTTCGATCCCGATCAGGTCCACCATTTTTCGGCTCTCCCCCAAAGGATAGTGCGAACTTATATATGTTTAGTAAATCGTTGGCTGTCTTGTATCACATCAGCAAAGCGAGAAGTGTAATAACAGGGAAGAGATTTGTCGGGGCAGCATTTTTGGAATTCATACCGTTCAAGGAGTCTCTGCCCTTCGACTGTTCCTGCTTCAGCAAAGAAACCATCTATGGTGCGACAGTCTCCATTTTCCATTTTCCATTTTCTTTTGTAGAAAGTTGATGAAGAAAGATAAAAGAATCTATGCGCCTGTGAAACGGTGTGCTTTGTGAACGCAAATCACAGAAAAGTAAAAATCTGAGGGTGTATTCGAACCATAAGGAAGAACAGCTGAGGAATGTAGTTCTGTGTCGTTCATTTCTCCTGAAATCAACGCTTTTGATATTTCTTTGCGCACAGGAAAAGCGCTGAGATGACCAAGCAGCTTTTGGCTATCTTTTTGCCGTAAGAGAAAAAGTCCCTCAGCATTTTTTTGACCCCATGCCCAAGTTGTTGGGGCTGAGGCGATCATTTCCGATGGCAAATATTCCTTTTCCAGATTTTCTGCCTGAATATGATCTTGGAAAGTTGTTCCTGTGGTAATTTTATACATTGTGGTATCTCTTGGAAAGCGAGAAAAACAACTTCACCCTTTTCGTGCTGCCTTTTCCCACACAGGGAAAAACTCATCGCGCATATTTTCTTCCCAGCTGATAACTTTGGTTTGGGTATAGTGTTGCGCGGCGCTTCGCATTTTTGCAACAAGTTCAGGATTTTCTGCCAGCTCTTTTAGGGCATCGGCCCATGCCTGCGCCCCGGTCGCTACGGCGCGCAACCCGTCGCCAGCCTCAATCAATGCGGCGATGCCGCCTTTTTCAGAAACGAGAACGGGAAGGCCGGCGGCTAAGGCTTCGACAGAGACAAAGCTGCGGATTTCAATTTCCGAAGTAAAGGCGAAAACGTCCGCGCTTGCCATAATGCGTGCGAGGTTCTCGGGATCGACAAAGCCCGCAACGGTGACGTGTGATCCAAGACGAGTTTTTAAATCGTCTGACGCTGGGCCTAGGCCCGCTGTGAGCAGGTGAACAGGAACATTCTGTGCGATCAATTTTTCCATTGCTTCGATCAAGATGTAAATATTCTTACCCACATCGAGTCTGCCAACAAACAGCGCCAACAAATGACCTTCAGGGATGTTGTATGCGGATTCGACACCTTTGCGATCGGCTTTGTTGGGATTGAAGAGTGTTTTGTTGGAGACAACACGCAGATCGTGCGCGTGTTCGCTTCCCATGACCTCACCGACAATCGCAATGTCTTCGGGGCGGACGGCGAAGGCATCAGAGCAGCAGGCTAAATGTCCGCGCAGCTTGCGCAGCATTTTTTGCTCTTGCCTTGCAGGAAGACGGCACGTCTCAGTCAAGAAGTGAGAAAGCCATGACGATTTGCCAAGGATTTTTTCGATGGTGTTGCGTGTGAAGACATTGGCATAGGACGGCGTATCCGTATGAAAGGATGTAACAAGCGGAATGCCGTATTTCTTTGAGATCCGTTCTGCCGTGCGAGAAAAGGCAAAATAGGCATCGGTTGTATGAATGACATCAAATTCTTTAAGTTCTTTGGCGAGAGCCGGGTGATAAGGCGCAAGATCGGTGTTATCGGGAACATAGGGCAGGAAGGAAAGACGGGACGTACTGAATAGCGGGGGGAGGTCGCGCAGGCGCACATGTGGCGCTAAAATGTCAGTCCGTTCTTTGCCCGAGAAAAAGACGGTCAGGTCAATGGGTATATCCGACTTTGCAGCGGCTGCGGCGCGGCTTTCCCAGCCTTTCACGTGGCCGCCTGATAATGCAGAGCGCGGGAGGTCCACCAAGACAGCAACCCGAAGGCGAGGCGTGGTCTTTGTTGCAGGCATTAAATCGGATTGTGACATAATATGACTCGGATAGAGAAAAAGGTTCTGATCGTATAAAACAAAGCAGAAACGGATGGAATGAAAATTGATAGGATCGGACAGATAATCATAATAACAGTTCTATACTGCTTTCCCTTCAAGCGTTGTGGTCTAATACCAGCGGGTCTATGAGCGGACTCACTGGTGGCATTGTTTTTACTCATTCGCTCTGCGCCTCGCACTCCTCTTGCCGGACGGCACCCCTTGCTTTTTAAGGAGAGGACTGTCCGGCGAGAGGCTATCTCCTCGCAACCGCTCATGACCCAGCGCGTCAGTTCATCGGGCGGTTGGTATAAGTTTTGAGAAGGGAAAAGGGTTTAAGGTCGCAATAAAAAAGCCAAAGGCGCGAACCCTTGGCTTTTTGGGTGTTTTGATCTGTGCAGCTTAGTCGTCAGTCATGCTGCGTTTCATGGCTTCGGGATCTAGGTCGGGCTGTTGTTCAGACGGCGCGCTTGAGCCGAACGTGATAAAGGGTTCATCTTTTTGAGATGTCTCTGGCGTGTCGAAATCCTTGAAAGGTGTTTCTCCATGCGTATCTGGGTTCGTTTCTTTACCTGCAGCTTTATCTTCACGTGCGACGCGGCGTTGCGCCTTTTTAATCGCGGCATCAAGATCCATTTGTTTGCAAAGACCAAGAAGCACTGGGTTGCGGGGCTTAATGTTCGCAGTGTTCCAGTGTGACTTTTCACGTACTTTGGCAATCGTATCTTTGGTCGTTCCCAAAAGACGCGCGACCTGAGCGTCCATGAGCTCGGGATATGTTTTGACAAGATACAAGATGGCATCGGGCTTGTCGGCGCGTTTGGAAACGGGCGTATAACGTGGGCCCTTTGTGCGCGTCGCGGGCAAGGGAAGTTCTGTCTTCGTCATCTTTAGATGCGCGCGCGTGTCAGCTTCGCAGCGTTTGATTTCTTCGACCGTCAATTGCCCATTCATCGTGGGGTTGAGGCCGATGATGCCTGTGGCCACTTCGCCATCAGCAATGGCTTGGACTTCAAGTTTGTGAAGACCGCAGAAATTACCGATCTGTTCAAACGTCAGGGCCGTGTTTTCAACAAGCCATACGGCGGTTGCTTTGGGCATAAGGGGTAGGGGCATGGTAATCTCCTTTGTCTCAACATAATCATTCAGGCGTTTTCGGACACACGTTTCGTGTCATCCGGTCACGCAAAGCAACCGAACGATCCAAAAGAGCCTGTTTTTCTGGATCGATTAAAGCGGCAAGCCTAACATAAAAGGCGCGACTTCGATGCTGATATTAACAGGATGCGCCGAAGATTCCAGATTAAAGTACACAAGACATTATTGTTATATTGCAAAGGCTTACTCTGTTGTGCAGCTGCACCATGCCCCCACGCAGACGGCATTGTCACCCGACGTTGTTTCCTTTGTGCTGATAAAACCTGCCGACTCGTGCGATGTGCGTTTTAATGTGTGCCCAATTTTGACGTTTGTTTTAAATCCTGGATATTCAGGTGTTGATGTGCAGGCCGTGACACAAGCGGCGAGTAACAAAAAGGAAAGCAGGCGAAATGGGCGGTTCATTCGGTTGTATCCTCATGAAAGATTCTGATGACAGTTTGTATAGAAACGTTATCATAAGATTCGAAAAAACATAAGGGGGAACATCATGAACGCAGATGATTTAGACCAGCCGCGCCCAGTTCTAGCTCCTCACGATTTGCAGGGCATGTCGATCAATGAATTAAAACAGTATATCGTTACGCTGCAAGGTGAGATCTCGCGGGCCCAGACAATGATTGAATCGAAAGAGGCTCACCGTTCGGGGGCTGATAGCTTGTTCGCATAAAGTGCTGTTGGATCAATGCAATTGTGTGACCTGCCGTATTACCCCCTTCACAGGACCCGTTAAATAAGGCAGATTAATTTCACCGAGCGATTCCTCTTTCCCGCATAACTTGTGATTCTCATGAAAATTGCTGTCCTTAAAGAACGTCGAAGCTATGAAAAACGCGTAGCCGCAACGCCCGATACAGTCAAAAGATATAAGGCGTTAGGTTACGATGTCGTTGTCGAGTCCGGCTGTGGTTTAGGCGCGTCGTTTTCGGATGAATCCTACGTCGCGGCAGGCGCTTCCGTTGGGGTGTCATTGGATCAGGTTTTGCAAGGGGCAGATATTGTTTTGAAAGTCCAGCGTCCTATGCTGGCCAACGAGGGGGTTGACGAAGTTGGCCTGATTCCGCAAGGGGCTCTCCTCATTGGCATGCTGAATCCGTATGCAGCTCATGATGATTTGGTCGTATATGCCGCCAATAATATTTCTGCAATGTCGATGGAGCTTGTTCCCCGCATCACACGGGCCCAGTCCATGGACGTTCTTTCGAGTCAGTCAAATCTTGTCGGATACAAGGCTGTTTTGGACGCAACGGATCAATTCGGTCGGGCCATGCCCATGATGATGACGGCGGCTGGAACTGTGCCTCCTGCCCGTGTTTTTGTAATGGGCGCTGGTGTCGCCGGACTTCAGGCCATTGCCACGGCGCGTCGGTTGGGTGCTATCGTTTCGGCAACTGATGTTCGTCTTGCGGCCAAAGAACAGGTGCAAAGTCTTGGTGCTTCTTTTGTCATGGTCGAGAATGAAGAAACGAAACAAGCCGAGACGGCTGGCGGTTATGCCAAAGAAATGAGCGACGATTACAAGCGTCAACAAGCGGCACTGATAATGGAAACGCTGAAAAAGCAGGATATTGTTATTTGCACGGCTTTGATCCCCGGACGCGCCGCGCCGCGTCTTGTTACGCGTGAAATGCTTGACGGTATGAGGCCCGGGTCTGTCATTGTTGATCTTGCCGTTGAGCAGGGCGGAAACTGCGAAGTGAGCGAGCCGGGGAAGGTAGTTGAATATAAAGGCATAAGGATTGTAGGCTACCGTAACATGCCGAGTCGTATCGCCGTCGATTCCTCTGCTTTGTACGCCAGAAATGTTTTCAACTTTGTCGAGCTTATATCGTCAAAGACTGGAGGTACACTTGATGTGAACTGGGATGATGAGATCGTGAAGGCGGTTACATTGACTCACGAGAAAAGGATCACCCACTCTCAGTTTCAATCCGTTTAGAAACGCGGGAACAAAGCCGTGCATCGGTTAATTACTTTTTAGGAGAAGGCAATGAACAATAACAATGGCATGAATAATTTGAATAAGTCGTTGCAGGCTCAGATCGTAGCGCAGTGGATTACAAGTCTTGCTATTTCCGTTGTGTGTTGCGCCGTCCTTTTTATCGTCTTTGCCGGATATATTGTCGAGTTGCATGACACGACCAATTTGTTGACAGTTAAATTTGAAGTTTTGCAAGAGCGGCATAATCAACTGAATAACGAACTGACTTTGATGAAGCGGCCTACTGTTGTTCAAATTAATAATGCCATGCCAGAACAACCTGCCTCTGTTGTACAGGATAATACGGCGGCCACCGCAGAGACCCCCACGACTCCAGAAATGGCCACGACCCCAGAGATGGCCTCCCCAGAGATGGTTGAGCAAAAACCTGCTCATCAATCTGCCGTTGCGCCAGAGCCTAGTTCGAAGCGTGGGCAGACGTCTGCAAAAGATGATTTGATGCCCGTTATGAACGGCATGGCGCCACAAGAACAATTGCTGATCAAGATGCCGAAAGAAACTGAAACAAATCAACCTAAATAATTGAGTGATGGATGAAAGTGGTGTGTCATGGATAAATCGGGCTTGTTGGAAGGCATACAAAGTCTGGTCGAACAACAAAAGGCGGTGACGGATTATGCGTCATCTCTCGCGATTGAGGTGCAAAACGTTGCCCTTGATGGGGCGACGACAAGTGGCTCTCATGGCTTTTTTATGACGGGTCTGACCATTTTTATCTTGGCTTGTTTCGTCGGTTATTATGTCGTGTGGCGTGTCACGCCAGCTCTTCATTCGCCACTGATGGCTGTCACAAATGCTGTGTCCTCCGTTATTATTGTCGGTGCGCTGATGGCGGCTGGACTCCAAGAACTCACTTTTTCCTCTTGGATGGGATTGGGGGCTGTCGTGTTGGCTTCTATTAACATTTTCGGTGGCTTTATCGTGACCCAACGTATGCTTCATATGTATAAGAAAAAGGCGAAGTAAATCATGACGGCTTCCTTGATCTCGATTGCTTATCTCATATCCGGCGTGCTGTTTATTTTGGCGCTTCGCGGATTGTCGTCTCCTGAAACAGCGCAACAGGGCAATCGTTTTGGTATGTTGGGGATGGCCATTGCCATTCTGACGACCCTTTTTCTCCCCTCCGTTACGTCTTATGGGTATATTATTATCGCTGTCGTCATTGGCGGTGTGATCGGCGCAATTGTTGCAAGAAAAATCAAGATGACGGCTTTGCCGCAGCTTGTGGCCGCGTTTCATTCTCTTGTCGGGCTTGCCGCCGTTCTTGTCGCGTCGGCTGCATTTTTTGCGCCTGTCGCTTTTCATATTGCAAGTGGCGATCAGATTTTTGCTTCCAGTCTTATTGAAATTGGCCTTGGTGTTGCCATCGGCGCAATTACGTTTACTGGTTCGTTGATTGCCTTCGCGAAGTTGCAGGGTCTTATCGGTGGTAAGCCTCTCGTTTTCAAAAATCAGCATATGCTGAACTTGGCTTTGGGATTGATTGCCTTGTTTCTTGTTGCTGTCCTTGTTTTGACGCAGTCGCCTGTTGTCTTTTGGGGACTTGTTATTGTCACGATGGTTCTTGGTTTCCTCCTTATTCTTCCAATAGGCGGGGCGGATATGCCTGTCGTTATTTCGATGCTGAACAGCTATTCAGGATGGGCTGCGGCGGCTACGGGCTTCACGTTGGAAAATCCCTTGCTGATTATTACGGGGGCTCTCGTCGGGGCATCGGGCGCGATCCTCAGCTATATCATGTGCAAAGGCATGAACCGTTCGATCTTTAATGTGATCTTGGGCGGTTTTGGTGTTGAGGGCGGATCGGCCTCTGGGTCTGCCGATGCATCGGATCGTCCCGTCAAGGCTGGCTCTGCGGAAGATGCCGCGTTCATTATGAAAAATGCGTCCAGTGTAGTGATCGTGCCGGGGTACGGCATGGCCGTGGCTCAGGCGCAACACGCCCTGCGCGAAATGGCCGACCAACTTAAGGCAAACGGTGTGAAGGTGCGTTATGCCATTCACCCTGTTGCTGGCCGCATGCCCGGTCATATGAATGTGCTGCTTGCCGAAGCGAATGTGCCTTACGACGACGTGCTTGAGCTTGAAGAAATTAATCGCGACTTTGGTATGACCGATGTTGCCTTTGTCATTGGCGCGAACGACGTGACTAATCCCGCCGCAAAGACGGACCCGACTTCGGCCATCTATGGCATGCCGATTTTAGATGTGGAGAAGGCAAAGACTGTTTTGTTCATTAAGCGTTCAATGGCCGCTGGCTATGCTGGCGTAGAAAACGAGCTGTTTTTCCGCCCTAACACAATGATGCTTTTTGGCGATGCCAAGAAAATGTGTGAAGACGTTGTGAAGGCCCTCGGCGCCTAATAAAAATGATTTCCATTGTTATTGACCCGAGTTATGGGCTTAACACACTGATAAAATTAAGAACGGTGTCATTGCGACGAGGCCATCCATCGCCCGCATTTTCAACGTAGGCCCATGTTGAAATAGTAGGAGATGGATCGCCACGGCCCTTGAAGAAGGGGCCTCGCGATGACGAGTCCTTTATGTTTATCACCGGTATCAATCCATAACTCGGGTTATTGAAGTCTTTTCGACATGTGCGCGAGCAGTTTGGGTTTATGTTGATGTTGATGTCATGTAATACCAGCGGACCTATGAACGGACTCATTGAAGGGGCCTTTCTCAATCACTCGCTCTGCGCCTCGCACTCCTCTTGCCGGACGGAACACCTTGCGCCTAAAGGAGAGGACTGTCCGGCGAGAGAATATCTTCTAGCAACCACCCGTGACCTGATTGGATGCTTTCATTCGAGGGTTGGTATAAGATGTGCATGCGTGTTGTTTTCTGTATAGTTTTATTAGAATTGGGCAAAGGACTTATGGCATGACGGTTTTGTATACGATGTCTGCTGAATTACGAAAGTACATCAGCGCAAGTTGGGGATTTTTGATGCGCTCTCCTTTTGCGCCAGCCCCAGACCCCAAGATACATGATGGCAAGATTTCTCTTCTGTATATTCCTGCCTGTGAGGACAAGGCTAACATTGAGTTTCATGTCGAGGAACGGTTGCAAACATTAGCAGCTTCTGGAATTGCCCAAGATAGCTCTATTCCTGTTATCGTCAAATATCTTCCCGAGGACTGGGCCTCGATACCAGCAAATCAGCACGGGCTTCTCTATTTGCCGAATCCCTACATCGTTCCGGGCGGGCGCTTTAATGAAATGTATGGTTGGGACAGTTATTGGATTATCCGGGGCTTGATTGATGCCAAGCGAGCGGATCTCGCCAAAGGCATGGTCGAAAACATATTCTATCAAATTAAAAATTATGGCGGTAAAGTTCTGAATGCAAATCGCACATATTATCTGCGTCGATCCCAACCGCCGTTATTGGGCTTATCGATCAAAGAAGTTGCCGCGACAATGGCCCCGGATGAGCGCAAGGTTTTTTTAGAAACTGCCGTTTCTTATCTGGAAACTGACACGCAGTTTTGGGTGCAAAATCGCTATGTCGAAGAAACAGGTTTGTACCGTTACGGTCATCCGAATCTGGGGGCTTTGGGGTTTTGTCCCGAAGTTACGATGGGGGAGATTGATCCTGACAGTGGGTTGAACCACTATGATCGGATTATCGCAGATCTCAAGTTACGAGATGCCAGTGATCCTGTCCGCGCCAGATTTTATGATGTCGAGCGGGACAGTCTGACGTTTGAAGCGGTCGCTGGTGATCGTTCTGTCCGCGAGTCCGGTTTTGATTTGTCTTCATATATGGGGTATCTCGGTCTTGAAACGTTGGATTTTAATCCTGTGTGTTTGAACACGTTGCTTGTGATTGAAATGAGGCAACTTGCGGCGTTTTATCATGAGTTGGGTCATGAAATTATGACTGTCTATTGGGCAGAGAAAGCCGATGTTCTTGCCGCAAGAATTCAACACTATATGTGGAACGAAGAAGCCGGCATGTATTTCAGTTTTAATCATCGAACTGGCAAACAATCTACGTTCGTTTTTCTCACCACGTTCTATCCTCTTTTGGCGGGTATTGCGACTCGTGAGCAAGCTCAAAAAGTTCGAAATAATTTGCCACTCTTTGAAACTGAGTTTGGCCTTATGTCGGCCCCTGAACAAACAGGCTGCCAATGGGATTCGCCGAATATGTGGGCCCCTTTGGTTGATTTCACAATTCAGGGGCTCTTGGCTTATGGTTACAAGGACGATGCCAATCGTATCGGTGTCAAATTTTTGAAGACAGTCGATACAATTTTTACAAGAGAAGGGGCTGTTTATGAAAAATATAACGCCCGCTTTGGATCAAGCGGTATGGCCGCCGTTACTGTGGGCTATGTAACCAACGTGGTCGGATTTGGTTGGACGAATGCTTTGGCTGTTTGCATCAACAATATGATTCAACCACAGAATCTTCCTGCCACAGTACCCTCAGCACATTTACCAACCCTCGAATGAAAGCATCCAATCAGGTCACGGGCGGTTGCGAGGCGCGGAGCGAGTGATGTTGGGCTTGCGTTCCGTTCATGCGTTTCTTGGTGTCATTGCGACGAGGCAATCCATCTCCTGCATTTTCAACGTAGGCCCATGTTGAAATAGTAGGAGATGGATCGCCACGGCCCCTGAAGAAGGGGCCTCGCGATGACGAGTCCTTTATGTTTATCACCGGTATCAACCCATAACTCGGGTTTTCTAAGGCTCAGGCGATGCTGACTTCAGCGTATTCGTCGTCGTAAAGCTGCGTGAGGACATATTATAGTATTCAGGTTGAGGCGTATGTTCTCCAGGTGGCACATTTTCATCCGGTGATGGATCCGCATATTTTCCCGATGGTTGATATTTCTGTGTCCATGTAGCTTGTTGAAGCGTACGGTCTGGTTTGATCATACCCGTGCATGAACCTAAGGCTTGTGCGATTCTCCGCGCGGCTATTTCATTGGCTGCCCCCCCCTGCGCTAGGGTTCCATCCTGAGCCACTGTGTCGGATTGAATTATTGAAACACTCCCATTATTGTTGAGGTGGGCTGAAACTACGCTGAATGGGGGGACGAAGCCTTTTTCTTGTTCCGAGTACTTGTCGCCAACAGAAACTTGTATCCATTTACTGTTAGGTCGGGTTAAAACTTCCGCAGAAACAGGGGACATTGAGTCTTCTTTAATTAATAGGTAAACGTATTGGCTTTCCATAGCCGGCGCCGTGAAAATGGGACGGTCCCCATTCTCGATGATATAAACCCCGAAGTTATCAACTCTTGAGCCAATCTCATTTGCTTTGTAAGCGAGACAAGTTGCAGTCAACCGTTGTTCAAAGCTTGGCCGCTCTGTAGAGACGAGTTTGGTCGCAGAAAAAATGGGAGCCGCCGTTGAAGAATTGGGGGCCACTGCTGCTACTGTAGAAGCGAGGCAAGTGAATAGGACAGATTGAACGTTGGGGTATTTCATTTTAACTCCGATAAGGGGTAGCCATCGTGTAGTCGTATAATTATATACATCATTATCATCGTGGATGTTGTGTTTTATATATTTTCATTACCGAGAGTGTCGCCCTTTTTGTAAATTTCTTGGCAAATTAACCTTACCGTTGTCAAGCAAAGTCAAAAAAACGCCGCCCAGATTGTTCAGGGCGGCGTTTTCTATTAAGAGCCGTCGTTTCTGCTTATTCGGCAGCCTCATCGGCTTTGGCCTTCTTGGCGCGAGGCTTCTTGGCCTTCTTGACTTCGCCTTCATCGGCAACTTCTTCAGTTGCTTCTGTTGGGGCTTCAGTTTTCTTGCCAATGTTCTCGATCATTGCGACTTCGGCTTCAGCAGCTTCAGCAGCGGCATCAGCTTTGGCCTTGGCTGCGCCCTTTTCAGATTGCATGATCGCTTCTTCAGGCGAACGGGCTACGTTGACTGTAACCTTGATCGTAACCTCAGGATGCAACTTCACCTTAACGTCGAAGAGGCCGAGTGTCTTGATCGGCGTGTCGATCTGAACCATCAAGCGGTCGATAGGATGCTTAGCTTCCTTGGCGGCTTCCGCAACATCGCGGCCCGTAACAGAACCATACAACATGCCCATTTCACTGGCTTGACGAATGACGACAACTTTGATGCCGTCAATTTTCTTGGCGAGTGTTTCGGCTTCGACGCGCTTGTTGGCGTTTTGGGCCTCCAATTCGGCGCGTTGCTTTTCGAACAACTCAAGATTGCTCTTCGTTGCGCGAAGGGCCTTCTTTTGTGGCAAGAGATAGTTGCGGGCGAACCCAGGACGAACCTTGACCGTCTGGCCCATGGTGCCGAGACGTTCAATGCGTTCTAACAAAATAACTTCAATCATCGTTTCCTCCTAAAGCTGTCGCTCTTATGCGCCAGCGCGGTCATTGACATAGGGCAGCAGGGCCAGAAAGCGCGCACGCTTGATGGCTTGCTTCAGCTCGCGCTGTTTTTTGTTGTTCGCCGCTGTGATGCGTGAAGGAACAATCTTGCCACGTTCAGAAATAAAGCGGCCCAAAAGGCGCACGTCTTTATAGTCGATCTTTGGGGCTTCCGACCCGCTGAAAGGGCAGGTCTTGCGACGACCGAAAAAGTGGCCACCGCCACCGCCCATGCCGCCAGATGAATTCCCACCGCGACGCTTTTTGTCGCCTGATGGGGCCGATGTTGTTTCACTGATGCTCATTGTGAGTCTCCTTTAAGTACGAAAATTAGGCTTCGACGGCTGTTTCGCGAGGTGCACGTGGCGCGCGATCCCCACGGTCAGTACGGTCGCCACGGGGGCCCCGTTCACCACGTTCTGCTCCATCGCGCTCTTCGCGACGCATCATGACAGAAGGCGCTTCTTCCAGCTCTTCAACCTTGATGGTCATAAAGCGTAAAACGTCTTCGTGAAGACGCATGTTACGTTCCATTTCCATAACGGCAGCGGAAGGCGCGTCGATATTGAGAAGGACATAGTGGCCTTTTTTGTTTTTGCGAATACGATAGGCAAGATTACGAAGACCCCATTGTTCGGTCTTGGTTATTTTGCCGCCGTTGGCGGTGATGATTTCGGAGAAGGAGGTTGTCAAGGCCTCAACTTGTGTCGTCGGAATGTCCTGACGCGCAATAAAGACGGACTCGTAGTATGGCATAAATCCACACTCCTTTCGGGTCTAAACGACTGGTCGCTGGTCTGGGCCCATCCCAAACATTCAGCCGCACCAGTCAAGCCAACCATCAAGTGGCTGGCAAGGAGGTATCGTGTAGGAGGTGTATAAGCTGCCGATAGGCCTAATTGCAAGGAAAACTATCTAAAGATTTCATTCGCCCTAAGGTCCCCGCTAACCGAAGGGCTGTTTCCGCCAGAAGGTTGAGATCTCGTGATTCAAAATAGCGTTCGGCCGTTTCGCATGAGGATAACACTTTTGTATTAAGGCATTGACTCTTAATGATTAAATTACATGGATCTATCGGGCTCATTGTTTGCTCGAGGTGAATGGGGGGGCTCGATTTTGGTGCTTTATAATGTTCGCGCGCATGGATGAATGGCAGGACGAGGGAAAAAGTCTTTTTGTTAAAAACAAATTTGCTGGCTTCGATAGACAACAGGGCATCAGCCTGTTCATACCCAAACATGAGGGCGATCACGGGGGCTGATCTTTCGGATTGATCTTGTATATTCTGGGTGATCCTAATTTCTCGGATCATATCTTTGTATCCGAGATGGATATCTTGCTGTTCACCAGAAAAAAAGAAATCACTAAGTGTGAAGCGTTTGATACTGCCATTCTTGGCTGTGAGTTGATTGATATGCTCAAGTACTGGCGTTATGGCTTTTTCATCGGGTAGGCAGGTCATAATGTGTGTCGGGATTCCTGATTGGGCAAAGTGACTCAATACAGATTCAGCATCTTTGCGAAACACAACGGTATCTCTTTTTTTGTGGAAGGTATTATGGAAAGCGGTGTGAAAGTCGGTGCCTTGCTTGTCGTGCTCGTTTTGTGCGTCAAGCGTGATCCTGGGGAGGCCGCGTACCAATGCTCCGAGCCGAGCGAAGGTTATAACGGTCGGAAAGTAGTCCTTGTGGCCATGTGCCGTTTGAGGTGCACGCATGGCCGGATTGGAAGAACTCATGAATAATTCTCATGCTATCGTGTGGAATTGTTTTATGCGCACTAATTTGTGCACATATACAGCGAGTAGGCAAGGGGGCTTTATCGTTAACGATAAAATGTGAGAACAATCATCGTTAAGAGTGAAATATCACTTGACTTAGGTACCTTCATCTGCTATTGACTCTGTTACGCGGAGCTGTAGCCACATTCCAGTGTACGTCGTAATTGTTACTTGGGTCCTTATTTTGCCATCAGCCTGATAAGAATGATGGCTTTTTTTATGTCCTAAAATATAATGCAGGGCTTTTTGAACTCGATAGATTAAAAATAGGAAAGACAATGACACCCAAAAGTATTGTTAAAAAAGCAAAACATGTGATTGTCCGAGCCTTTGTGAATCCGTGGAAGAACATCACGCGTGCGAAGATTTTGATTATTGGCGTACTGGCTCATACGGGCTATGGCGTTTTGTCTTTTGCCCTCAATTATTCGATGGCAATCGAAGGCCCGATGAGCAGCATCATCTATCAATCTTTTCGTATGATTTTGATGGGATCTATTTGTGCACCGCTGACGTTTTGGTTTTTGGAAAAGTACAAATCACGTTGGCTGCTCGCGCTCATTCAGCTGATTGCCGTGAGCTTGTTTTTTGTGGATCGGACTTCCCCTATTCTTAATGGGTTTGCTTTTACCGTTGCTTATTCGCCGTTCCTTGTCCTTTACAGCTATCGATTTGCCAAGAACAGAACCTTTGACAATCAGGGGAACGAGACGGCTCTGAGCAGTTATCTTTCCATGTTTTGCTATTCTGTCGGGGTGTTTATTGGTGGCGCCGCGTTGCAGTACGATTTTTATTATACCGCCGTTATTACGGGGAGCCTTTTGGGGATTTTGGGCGCGGTTTTTCTGTATTTTCCGATTACTGCCACAAACAATATGCGCAAGGTGTGGAAATTGGTTGGTTGGCATAAGCCTTCATCACGCATCTCATTTTTCGCTGGGATGTTTAACGTCATGGTGGAAGGAGGTCTTCCCATTTGGATGCGTGCGATGGGGATTTCGCCGCTCGCTGCGGGGGTCAATATGTCGGTCCGTCCGATCATCGGAATGTTGTTGACCCCAATCGTGGGTTGGCTCATTCAAAAAGGTGGATTTAGGGCCGGGCAACTTGGCGGAATTGCCATGGTCACAGGATGGCTTGTTGTCGCCTTGGGGTACGAGTATATTTGGGTGTTGTCATGGGGGCTTGCCATTCTGTCCATTGGTATGGGGCTTTTAAACCCGATGGAGATGGGGCGTTGGTTTAAAAAGAGATCATCCTCTGGCATCATTGCTCGCGAAATGATTTACTGCACTGGCCGCATTCCAGCCTATACGGCGGCTATTTTGGTGAGCTTCTTTGTTCCTGTGGTTTATCCAGTTTTAGGCCTCGCCATTAGTGGGCTTTTTATTATGAATGCGCGCCCAAAAAGAGTTGGTTTGGGTTTTAAGCTTAAGTTGCCCGTACTTAAGTGATGATCTTCCCTTTGTGGAAACTATAGTGGGTTAATGCCATGAAAAATCCATAGTTTTGCCCCTGATTTCAGTTTGTAAAACTGAGGTGAAGCGTCTATGTTCCGCACGTCATTTATAACATTCTCAATTGAGGAGAAAACAAGTCATGACCACACAGTCAAAATGGGTTTATTCATTTGGAGATGGCAAAGCAGAAGGCCGCACCGAAATGCGCAATCTTCTGGGCGGTAAGGGAGCCGGCCTTGCAGAGATGTGTAACCTTGGGTTGCCTGTCCCTCCGGGTTTCACCGTCACGACTGAGGTTTGCACTTATTTTTATGCTAACGACAAAAGTTATCCTCAAAGCTTGAAGGACGAAGTCTCGGCAGCGGTTGCAACGGTCGAACAAAGCGTTGGCTGCAAGTTTGGTGATGCCGTGAACCCCTTGCTTGTTTCCGTACGTTCCGGTGCACGCGCCTCTATGCCCGGCATGATGGATACGATCCTCAATTTGGGGCTGAACAAGGAAACGGTTGAAGGTTTGGTCAAGCGCAGCGGGGACGCTCGTTTTGCTTATGACAGCTATCGCCGCTTTATCCAGATGTACAGTTCTGTTGTGCTTGAGATTTCGATGCACAAGTTTGAAGAAGTCATGGATGATGTCAAGCGTGCTTGCGGTTATACGCTCGATACGCAGATGACGGCGCAGGATTGGAAAGAAGTGATTGAAGCCTATCTCGTCGTCGTCGAGAAAGCCTCGGGCAAGCCATTCCCGCAAGATGTGCATGAACAGTTGTGGGGCGCGGTCGGCGCTGTGTTCAGCTCATGGATGAACCCTCGCGCTATCACATATCGTCGTCTCAATGAAATCCCTGCCGATTGGGGTACAGCCGTCAACGTCCAAGCGATGGTGTTCGGGAATATGGGCGAAGATTGCTGCACAGGCGTTGCCTTTACTCGTAACCCCTCAACAGGCGAAAACGCGTTTTACGGCGAGTATCTTGTAAATGCGCAAGGCGAAGACGTTGTGGCTGGTATTCGCACGCCGCAACATTTGACCATCAAGGGCAAAACGGAAAACATGTCGGATCTTCCTGCTATGGAAGAAGTCATGCCAACGGTCTTTTCTCAGTTGAACGATGTGCGCCTGAAGCTTGAAAAGCATTACCGCGATATGCAGGACATTGAGTTCACGGTGCAGCAAGGCAAGCTGTATATGTTGCAAACGCGCACAGGCAAGCGCACCGCTCCTGCCGCTTTGCGCATCGCGGTTGAGATGGTTGGCGAAGGCGTGATCACGAAGGAAGAGGCTATCAATCGCATCGATCCGGCTTCGCTTGACCAGCTGTTGCACCCAACTTTGGACCCCAAGGCTCCGCGTAATGTGATCGCCAAGGGCCTTCCTGCTTCGCCGGGCGCGGCTTCGGGTATCGTTGTCTTCACGGCTGACGAAGCCGAAGATTTGGCCAGCAAAGGACAAAAAGTGATCCTGTGCCGCATCGAAACTTCGCCGGAAGATATTCACGGCATGCATGCTGCCAAGGGTATTGTCACAAGCCGTGGCGGGATGACAAGCCATGCTGCCGTTGTGGCTCGCGGTATGGGGCGTGCTTGCGTCGCTGGTGCTGGCGATCTGCATATCGATTATTCGCAAGGTCAAATGCTTGTGAAGGGTGTCGTTGTCAAGGCTGGTGAGATTATCACGATTGATGGTTCAAAGGGCGAGATCATGCTGGGCGAAGTCCCCACGATCCAACCCGAATTGTCCGGTGATTTCGGCGTGCTGATGGGCTGGGCTGACAGCGTTCGCAAGTTGAAGGTGCGCACCAATGCAGAAACACCTCTTGATGCGCGTACAGCCCTCAAGTTTGGCGCAGAGGGTATTGGCCTTTGCCGTACAGAGCACATGTTCTTTGACGCTGAACGTATCACCGCCATGCGCGAAATGATTGTTGCCGAAAACGAAGATGGCCGTCGTGCCGCTTTGTCGAAGTTGCTCCCGTTCCAGCAAAAGGATTTTGAGGACCTGTTCACGATCATGGACGGTCTTCCTGTTACCATCCGTTTGCTTGATCCGCCCTTGCATGAGTTCTTGCCCAACACGAAGGCCGATATGGAAGCCGTCGCGAAGGGCGCTGGCGTTTCTGTCGAGCAAGTGGAACGTCGTGCCGCCATGCTGCATGAGTCGAACCCGATGCTTGGCCATCGCGGCTGTCGTCTTGGTATTTCGTATCCCGAGATTTACGAAATGCAGGCGCGCGCTATCTTTGGTGCGGTCATCGCGATGAAGAAGCAAGGGAAGACGGTCTTGCCGGAAGTCATGATCCCGCTCGTCGCGCTCAAGAAAGAACTCGATATTCTTGAGCAGATGGTGCGTCGCGTAGCTTCGCAGATGATGCAAGACGCCGGCACAGAGTTTGCCTATTTGGTCGGTACAATGATTGAGCTGCCACGTGCGGCTTTGCAGGCGGGCGTGATTGCCGAGACGGCTGAGTTCTTCAGTTTTGGCACAAACGATCTGACGCAAACAACGTTTGGTCTTAGCCGCGATGATGCAGGCAACTTCCTGCCAGACTATTATCGCACCAATGTGTTGGAACAAGATCCCTTTGTCACCATTGATCAAGATGGCGTCGGCGAGTTAGTCAAAATTGCGGCAGAACGTGGACGTAAGACACGCCCCGACATCAAACTTGGTATCTGTGGTGAACATGGTGGCGATCCGGCCTCGGTCAAGTTCTGCCATCATGCGGGGCTTAGCTATGTTTCCTGCTCACCTTACCGCGTGCCAATTGCTCGCCTTGCTGCGGCGCAAGCCGCGATCGAAAGCGACAAGGATGTGCAAGCGCGGTTGAACGCGGCGTAAGGGGCTGACCTTGGAAACAAGGGCTTCGAATTAGATAGGGCGATTTTCGTTTGGGTTGACGCATAGTTGACTGCGTGAACAGTCGCTCTATCTATTTGTTTGCCGCTGCGAAGGGTCTTATACAAGCGAGCCTATGAACGGACTCATTGAAAGGGTTGCTCTCAATCAATCACTCTGCGCCTCGCACTCCTCTTGCCGGGCGCTCGCCGGACCGAAGAAGCCAAGAAGAACGACCTTTCCACTCGGCAAGCGGCAGGTGAGGCGCAGAGCGAATGAGGTGGGACGGCGGGACGACTGGGATTTTAGCAGATAAAGAATATATAACCCGAGTTATGGGTTGATACCGGTGATAAACATAAAGGACTCGTCGTCGCGAGGCCCCTTCTTCAGGGGTCGTGGCGATCCATCTCCTACTGTTTCAACATGGGCCTACGTTGAAAATGCGGGCGATGGATGGCCTCGTCGGCCAATAGGCCTCCTCGCAATGACACCGTTCTTATTTTTATCAGTGTGTTATACCCATAACTCGGGTTATATTATGGCAACACTCCGCCAATAAAAGCCAACTCTTGATGAGGTGCGAGGGGGGGCTATCTTTAATCAGTGGGCTTGTGTTGCGAGAGAAGTTTTTCGACCCCCGCCATCACTGCTTCAATTGTCAGGCTGCCCATGAGCAGAGGTGTGTTGGCCCCCGGGTAGGGCTGCATGGCAAAGAGTTCTTTACGGCTCTCTGGCGTGCGTACAGCGAGCGCACGCGGGCCATGGGGCCCATAGATGCGGTCGTTGCTCGGACCGAATAGGCCGAGGGTAGGGGCCGCCATGGCTGAACTCATATGCATCAGCCCTGAATCGTTGCCGATAAACAAGTGCGCTTTGCTAAGGCAAGCCGCAACGGTCAGAAGATCGTTGCCGATCAGGTCAATGATTTGTTCAGGAGGAAAGGCATCAAGAAGCGGTTGAACCTGTGCCCGTTCATGTGGGGCCGCCACAATCATCAGACGTGCATGAGGCATCAAACCCTTGTCGTCGAGAAGGCGGTGGGCAACTTCGATAAAATTCCCAATGTCCCATGATTTGGGTGCCCAGTTGGCCGCCGGGCCAAGAGCGAGTATGGGCGAGCCAACAGAAACAAGTTGGTCGGCTTTGGCCTGCGCAGCCGCATCAATCCAAATTTTGGGAAGCGGTGGCGGTGCAAGTTTGAAGATGCTGGCATGATCTTCAAGTTTG
>JAQUYN010000080.1 GCA_028691835.1 Alphaproteobacteria bacterium
CTAATGCGCTGTTTTATATGGCGATATAGGCCTTTGATGTAACGTTAAGACGGGTCCATAATTGCGGCCAAAAAGTAAATGGAATCGGAACTCGAATGAACATCTCCCAGATCGAAGAAAATCTTCAGCAACTTGTCAAAGACTTCTCTCCCGATGAATTTATCTTTGAACTGCTGCGCGCGTACGGATTCAAACAAAGCACAATTACACTGATCAAAAAGGGAAATCGGAATCTTTCCCAAAAAGACGGACAGATTGTTCTTAAGAATAAATTATTTTTTCAGCGCACAAACGGCGAGGACATTCACTCAGCCATCGACGGCTTACGTAAAGACAAGGCTACGTTCCGGCATGATCCGCGTTTTATCGTAGTTACAGATTACAAAACTCTGTTGGCGGTAGATACAAAGACAGATGATTCTCTCGATATTGACATTCGAGCGTTGCCCCGCCGTTTTGATTTCTTTTTGCCTTGGACAGGAAGCGAGAAATATAAAGCGCCTGAAGAAAGGCAGGCCGATGTCAAAGCAGCCGAAAAGATGGCGAAGCTCTATGATGAAATTCTGCGGGACAATCTCTGCGCGTCACCTGTAGAAGTTCATAGTCTCAACGTTTTTCTTTCGCGCCTATTATTTTGTTTTTTCGCTGAAGACACGGACATTTTTAAAAAAGGCTCCTTCACGGGACTGATCGGCTCCTATTCGCAAACGGAAGGCGATGATCTTCCTAATCTTCTGGAAAGGCTCTTCAAAATCCTCAACACGGAGGATCGAACGAACGAGCCTGAATACCTTACGGCATTTCCTTACGTGAATGGCGGTTTGTTTGGCGAAGTATATCATGCGCCAAAATTTTCTCGGCGTTCGCGCCGGATGTTGATTGAGTGTGGTGAGCTTAACTGGAAAGAGATCAATCCCGATATTTTTGGATCAATGATCCAAGCTGTCGTTCACACCGACCAGCGTAGCGGCATGGGCATGCATTACACATCTGTGCCCAACATCATGAAGGTTATACACCCCCTTTTTCTTGATGAGCTGAACGACCAATACAAAACGGGCCACAACAATCCGAGCAAGCTAAAGTCTCTTCTCAGGCGAGTTTATAATCTCAAAATCTTTGACCCCGCCTGCGGATCAGGAAACTTCCTCATCATTGCCTATAAGGAACTCCGGAAATTAGAAATCGATATTTTCAAACAGCTTCAGAAATATGACCCCGATTGGGCAGGTAACAAATCTTCAATCATGTCCGGTATTCGCTTGTCCCAGTTTTATGGAATTGAGCTGGACGATTTTGCCCATGAGGTTGCCATCCTTTCCATGTGGCTGGCCGAACACCAAATGAACATTTTGTTCAAAGAAACCTTCGGCAGCACAAAACCCGCATTGCCGCTTCATGAAGGCGGAAATATCGTGCATGGAAATGCCACGCGCTTGGATTGGGAAGATGTTTGCCCGAAAGATAAAGAAGCTGAAATTTATGTCCTTGGAAATCCGCCATATGTTGGCCAGAGAAATCAGAAAGAATGCCATGTGCAAGACATGGATTTTGTTTTTTCAGCCGAGAATGGCTATAAAAACCTAGATTATATCTGCTGTTGGTTTTTCAAGGCTGGTGCCTACCTTTCAGAAACTTCAAGGGCAGCCTTCGTTACTACAAGTTCCGTGGCGCAGGGACGTCATGTTTCTTTGTTGTGGCCTAAAATATTTAAGGAAGGTATTGAGATATTTTTTGCATACACTCCCTTCAAGTGGGCAAATAATGCGAAAAATAATGCTGGAGTTATGGTCACTATCATTGGACTTCGGAAAAAAAGTTCCTCTCCTAAATTCCTCATTAACGATTCTCTAAAAAGATTTGTTGATAACATAACCCCATACTTAAAAGCTGAAAAGACGGGCACGGTTTCCAGCCAACATAGGTCAATAGGTGGGCTGCCCAAAATGCTGGGTGGCAACCAACCGCGCGAGGGCGGGTTTTTGATATTAAGCGACGACGAGAAGGCATCTCTCTTAAGGAAGCACCCCAGCGCTACCAGATTTATCAGAAGACTAATGGGGACGAATGAACTTCTTAAAGGAATTAGCCGCTGGTGCCTATGGATCAGCAAAAACGATGTCGATGAGGCCATGAAGCTTGAAGATATTGCTCGCCGCGTTGAAATGGTTAGAAAAAAAAGAGCGAACGGAAATACTGTAGAAAAAAGCTTCGTCGATTTTCCTTATCGTTTCGTGCAAATTAACACCGCAAGGCACAATCAAATTGTAATTCCAAATGTATCGACAGTACGACGAGAATATATTCCAATTGGGTTTATTCCTTCTGATGCTATCATAACAAATCTGGCTATGCTTTTGCCTGATCCAGAAGAATATGTATTTGGCCTTGTGACATCACATCTTCACATGGTTTGGGCCAGAGTCGTTGCTGGTCGTTTAGGTGATGCACTGCGGTATACTGTTGGCCTGTGCTATAATACCTTTCCCGTTCCTCCTCTTACACAGGTGCAAAAAGACACTCTTTCTCTGCATTCAATCGAAGTTCTATCGGCTCGCGAACAATTTTCGGAGAAGACCTTAGAAGAGCTTTATGATCCGGATAAAATGCCTAAGGCGTTGCGCGAAGCGCATCATAATCTGGATATAGCGGTTGAGCGTTGTTACCGCTCCAAACCCTTCACCAGCGATGAAGAACGCCTCGAATATCTCTTTAAACTTTACGAGGAGATGACTTCGCAGGATTCACAAAAGGAAATACCATGACTGGAACAGGCCTTGTACAGGTTCAAGATGTGACGTTGCCTCAGGTTAGTGAACACGTCGCCCCAATGTTGCAAGCGCTGACGAATGCCCTCGGCGTAAGCCGCAATATTCTGCCTTCTGACGAACAGATAGGACATGCTTGGGCTAATCTTCCAAGGTTAATATCACGCATTCCACCTGAGTTACGCGATGAGGGGCTCATCAGAATGTGTGTTGCGGTAGCCAGTGGTCTATTTGATAGTGGAATAAATTATGCCTGGAATGCCGCAATAATTGAGTTAAGGAAGAAAGTTGATCGCTTCGGAATTCATTTGATCAGGCAGATCACGGGCAAAGAATTTGATAAGAATAAACTGCTGGACCTGAAGGACTCTGAATTACTTAGTCTTTGTCTTAGTCTCAACTTAATTTCTGAGCATGGCTACTTCATGCTTGATCAGTGCAGAGACATTAGAAATAATTTTTCGTCCGCGCATCCAACAATCGGAACATTAGATGAAGACGAGTTTATAAACTTCGTAAATCGTGTCGGTCGCTATGCTCTAAATAATGAGCAGAATCCACAAGCAGTCGATATTCAGGGGCTCATGGAGTCCATCAATATTGGATCTTTTTCTGAAGAACAATACCGTGTCTGGTGCGAAAGAATTGAAAATACCTTTGAGGCGCAACGGGAAGCCATATTTGGCATGTTACATGGCATATATTGCGATCCAAGCAAAGGCCAAGAGTCACGAGTAAATTCGGTAACCATCTTCTTTCGCCTAAAAAACAAAATTACTCCTAGCATAGCTTCAACACTTATTAACAGACATCAAGATTATCAAGCAAAAGCTGAAGTAGAACGACACAAGGCGTCACAGGCTTTTTTTGAGAACCTTGGCCTATTGGACTTGCTTTCTGATGCTGAAAAGCACGCAATAATTTCGACAGCAGCGAAGAAACTTCTTTCTGTGCACAACGCATTTGATAATTTTGACACTGAGCCACCTTTTGCCGAACGGCTAAGAAACCTAACTGAAAACCAAGCGATACCAACGACAGTACAGGCTGAATTTGTTGAAACAGTCGTTACTTGTTCGGTAGGAAACCCATATGGAACTTCAGCGGCTGCTGATGTCCACTATAATCATATAATTCAGAGTTTTTCTCCACGTGAGATTCAGATCATGTTGGACTTACCGGAAACAAAATCTGTTGTTTCTAGTAGAATTAAGACCCACACACGATGCAAAAAGAAGTTTTCTAATCTTGTTGACTTGCTCAATCGCAAAAGCATTCCAACTGTATCAAAACAAAGCTTCGATAAATGGATGCTCGTTTGTCTGGAGGACATATTATAATGCTAAACATCGTTGACGTAACCTATGCCCAAACAGGTCAAAGCACTTCTATTAATACGATGGGTATGCGGGAGATGCAGGAGCGTGCTTTCTCGGCACGTGATGCTCAGTATCTTTTGATCAAGGCTCCGCCAGCGTCGGGAAAGTCTCGTGCCCTTATGTTTATCGCCCTCGATAAGCTTTATAAGCAGGGTCTGAAAAAGGTCATTGTTGCCGTGCCTGAGAAATCGATTGGCGGATCGTTCGGCACTACCGACCTCAAATCCCATGGGTTCTTTGCCAATTGGGAGCCAAAGCCCGAATACAACCTTTGCATCCCCGGCATCGACGAAAGCAAGGTCGCAGCCTTCATTCGTTTTCTTGATAGTGACGAGCGCATCCTCATCTGTACCCATGCGACGCTACGTTTTGCATTTGAGCAAATTGACGAAGCCCGGTTCAACGACACGGTGCTGGCGATTGACGAATTCCATCACGTTTCCGCGGATAAGGAGACAAGCCGCCTTGGGAACCTGCTTCATTCCGTTATGACGAAATCGACCGCGCACGTTGTGGCGATGACGGGTTCCTATTTCCGTGGCGATGGTGTGGCTATCCTGCTTCCAGAGGACGAAAGCAAGTTCACAAGGGTTACCTATAATTACTACGAACAGCTTAACGGATACACCTACCTGAAGTCCCTTGGGATTGGATATCACTTTTATCAGGGGCGATATACCTCGGCCATTGAGGAGATCCTCGACACTGATAAAAAGACGATCCTTCATATCCCGAACGTGAATGCCGGAGAGTCCACGAAGGATAAGTACCAAGAGGTCGATTATATTCTCGAGAAAATTGGCGTGGTGCAGCATCAGGATGAGGAAACGGGCGTTATCTTTGTGAAGAGACGCTCAGACGGAAAGACGCTTAAAGTCGCCAACCTTGTCGATGATACCCCTCGCAATAGAGATCGAATTGTATCCTATCTTCGTGGCATTAAGTCCCCCGGAGATATGGATTTGATTATCGCGCTCGGCATGGCCAAAGAGGGCTTTGACTGGCCATTTTGTGAGCACGCCTTGACGGTCGGCTATCGCGGTTCTTTGACAGAGATCATCCAAATCATTGGCCGCTGCACCCGCGACAGCCCGAATAAGACGCACGCTCAATTCACGAATCTGATCGCGCAGCCGGACGCGGAGGATGGTCTTGTTACGCTATCCGTCAATAATATGCTGAAAGCAATCACCTGTTCTTTGCTCATGGAGCAGGTGTTGGCCCCGAACTTCAAGTTTAAGACGAAATTGCTGGATGATGAAAAGGCTGAGCCTGGCGAGATCAAAATCCGTGGGTTCAAAGAGCCAAGTTCTTTGCGTGTTCGAGAAATTATTGAATCCGATTTGAACGACCTGAAAGCCTCGATCCTTCAAGACGATAAAGTCATTAAAGCACTGCCTGGGAATGTTGATCCAGAGATCATTAACAAGGTTATGATCCCTAAGATCATCAAGATCAAATATCCCGATTTAAGCGACTCGGAGATTGAAGAAGTTCGGCAATATGTCGTTGTGGACTCGGCTATCAAAAACGCTGAAATCAAGGAGACGGGTGACCAGCGGTTCATTCGCATGGCTGGAAAGTTTATTAACATTGACGATCTGCACATTGATTTGATCGATCAAATCAATCCGTTCCAGCAGGCTTTTGAGATCTTGTCCAAGTCCGTTACGCCGCGTGTTCTAAAAGTCATACAGGAGGCCATTGAATCCACGCGCATTCAAATGTCAGACGAAGAGGCCATGCTGCTCTGGCCCAAGATTAAGAGCTTTGTTAAAAACAGCGGCGGACGGGAGCCAAATATAGCGGCGACAGATCCCCTTGAATGCCGTTTGGCCGAGGCATTGGTTTACATCAAGAACAAACGCCGGGAGATGGGGGTCTGATTTGGACAAAAACGATCTCCTTCGGCTTGTTGCCGACGATGATATGGGGCTTTTGCAGGTCAGGCAGAAGGTTAGCGGAGCCGTTACCGCCGACGAACGACTTGTTGCCTCGTTTGAGGAGATCAGTCGGTTTGTAAAAGAAAATGGGCGCGAGCCATCGGCAGGAAACGGTGTTCAAGAACACCGCCTTTATGCCCGTCTGAAGGGGTTTCGGGAGAGTAAGGAAAAGATCGAAGTACTGAAGCCGCTGGACGCTTTACGGCTTCTGCCTGATCAGGTGAAGGAGATCAAGACGATCAACGATATTTTTGACGATGATGACCTCGGCATACTGAATGATGATGCGGAAAGTATTTTCACCCTTAAGCACATCCCCAAAGAAACAACGATGCCGGATTATGTGGCGCAGAGAAAGCCCTGCAAAGACTTCGCGGAGTTTGAAGATCGTTTTAAGCAATGCCAATCAGACCTAACGTCTGGCAAACGCCAATTAAGGCCTTTTGCAAATGAACAGCAGATTGACAAAGGATACTTCTTTGTCCTGAAGGGAGTCCTTCTCTACGTCGCGGAAGTTGGCGAACGAGAAATGCTTGATGGCAAGAGAAACGCCCGCCTTCGCTGCATCTTTGAAAACGGCACAGAGTCAGACATGCTTTTGCGGTCTCTTTCTGCCGAACTCTATAAAGATGGACGGCGCGTAACGGAAAACGGGGATCGCCTTTTGGCTGGTTTTGACAACATCACCGCCGAAGATCAGGAGTCCGGCTTCATTTATGTTTTGCGCTCTCTCAGTGAAAAGCCAGAAATCCAGTCTGTTCACAATCTCTACAAAATCGGTTTCTCCCGTGTGCCCGTCGAAGAGCGTATAAAGAACGCGGCGGAAGAACCGACATATCTAATGGCTCCGGTTAAGATCGTAACCGCATACCAATGCTATAATATGAACCCGCAGAAATTGGAGCTTTTACTCCACACCTTTTTCGGCTCATCCTGTCTAAACATCGACGTTTTCGATGGGGCTGGTCAACGCCATACACCGCGAGAGTGGTTTTTGGCTCCGCTCGACGTCATTGAACAGGCTATTCACTTCCTTCTCAACGGCGAGATCGTGGACTATCGGTACGATCCAGAGAGGCAGGAGATTGTGGGGAGGAATTAGATGCGTGCGACCAGAGTAGAGATATCGAATTTTCGTGGAGTAAAAACTGCAGACATTCTGTTGCCCCAGCATGGGGTATTGATCGGCGACAACAATATCGGCAAAACCACTATTCTGGAAGCGTTGGACCTTGTGCTTGGGCCCGACCGTCTGAACAGACAGCCGCCAATCGATGAGCATGATTTTTTCAAGGGAAAATATACCGCGAACCTTTCCCCGCCAGCTGCAGCTACTCCAACCACAGAAGACAGCCAACCGCTAGACGCGTCAGTGTCGCAATGCGATGGGAACATTACCGAACTGCCAAAAATTAAGATCGAGGTAACGGTCGCGGATTTAACGGAAGAGCAGAAGGCAAAATTCGGAAATTTTATCGAATTTTGGGATACAGCGACCCAGACGCTTTACGCCGAAGCCAATCCTGCCGGTGTCGATCCTGCCAACATCTCGGAGGCACTCCGCTTTACATTCCACGGCTGGTATGACCCCGAAGAGGACGATTTCGAAGGAAAAACCTACTTCACTCGCAGTCTGATAGAGGATGAAAAGCCAGAACAGTTTTCTAAAAAAGACAAGCAGGTGTGCGGGTTCCTGTATTTGCGCTCCCTTCGCACCGGTTCCCGCGCCCTCAGCCTTGAACGCGGAAGCTTGCTCGACATTATCCTGCGCCTAAAAGAAGTCAGGCCTCAAATGTGGGAGGACACCCTCAGTACCTTGTCTGCCATTCCCGTTGC
Organism: Alphaproteobacteria bacterium; assembly: GCA_028691835.1. Classification (GTDB taxonomy): domain Bacteria; phylum Pseudomonadota; class Alphaproteobacteria; order UBA9219; family UBA9219; genus UBA8914. Next base: position 7,927 of record JAQUYN010000080.1, read on the forward strand.
CAGTGACCCATCCTTAGGCATTTCCCCCATTTTGGAAAGCATCAACACGGCTCTGAAAAAATACGTGCCGAAGGAATGGGGGATTGAGCCGCACCTAAAGGTGTCTAACCTCACGCGCGAGAATCTGCGGAAGGTTATTACGGCCTTTATCTCCACGGGTAACGACGACCATTCTGCTCCATTCTATCGCCAAGGCACTGGAACGATAAACATGCTGGTGCTGGCTATGCTTTCTCAAATAGCCGAAGGGAAGCAGAACGTGATCTTTGCGATGGAGGAGCCAGAAACCGCCATCCCACCATACGCTCAAAAACGCATTGTTCACGAAGTCCGCAGTCTGGCGTCGCAGACGCTTTTCACATCGCACTCACCCTATGTTCTCGAAGAGTTTTCCATCGAGGAAACTATCGTTCTGGGGCGTGATGCGGTCGGGACCCTTACTCAAAACGCTATCAACCTTCCGGAGAGCGTGAAACTCAAACGCTACCGTCAGGATTTTCGCACCCGTTTCTGCGAAGGACTATTGGCCCGCCGTGTCCTCGTTGCCGAGGGGGCAACAGAAACCTCAGCATTCCCTGTGGCTTCGCGCCGCCTTGCAGAACTTCAGCCTAGTACTTATTCGTCCCTTGAAGCGCTCGGCATATGCACCATAGATGCAGGAAGCGAAAGTAACATCCCAGGCATGGCAAAGCTTTATCGAGAGCTTGGGAAACGCACCTTTGCCATTTGCGACAAACAGGAAGCTGCCAATAAAGCCCTCATTGAGGCGCAGGTTGACTTGCTTCTGATGCATAATGAAAAAGGTTTCGAGAATTTAATCCTGAAAGGCACAACCGATGCTGCTCTGAAAAGATTTGTGAAGTTGATTGACTGGCCCCCACATCTCAAAACGAAATACCCAGACCCAGAACAACAGGCCGCGTTGGCGCTCGGAGACTATTTCTCATGGGCAAAGGGTTGCTGGGGTATAGCCGATTTTCTGGCTCAATGCACTGAAGCGGAGATTCCGCAATGGCTTCGGGATGCCTGCGTGAATCTGAAAAGAGCCTGCATCACTGCACCAGCGGGTACAAGTCGGGAAGCGCCTGAAGGGGCGGCAAATTCCGGCGCTGATCCGGAAGTCGGCGCAAATGCACCTCAGTGAGAAGCAGACTGAAATAATGAATGCTGATGGCCAGCTTCTTGTTACGGGTGGGCCGGGTTCAGGAAAAACGACCGTTTCCATTCTTAAAGCAGCGCAGATCGCCGAACAGCATCTTCGGCCCGGTCAAAAAGTCCTGTTTTTGAGTTTTGCGCGTGCATCGGTTTCACGAGTTGTGGAAGCAATTGAATATGAACAAAAGATTCCCGCCGCGCAGAAACGCCGCATCAGCGTCGAAACCTATCATTCCTTTTTCTGGCGTATCCTAAAGTCGCATGGGTATCTAGTCGGATTGCCACGCCGCTTGAATATAATAACGCCACCCAATGAAGCAATCGCACTTTCAGGCATTCGTTCCAGTTTTCCGGCCAGAAACCTGACGGATGCACAGAAAGCCGCAAAAGCGGCTGCCGAGGACGCGGAGCGCCTTCGCCTTTCGACACAGGAAGGAAAAGTTTGCTTTAACCTATTCGCGTCCTATGTTGGGACAATCCTGCATGGCAGTGAACGCATC
>JAQUYN010000081.1 GCA_028691835.1 Alphaproteobacteria bacterium
CTGTTTTGTATCTTTGGCAACAATACCTGTCTCGCGCAAAGCAGTATAAAGCTCTTGTATATACTTAGGGTTATGCGCACTATGATAATATAATTCTTCGCATATCCTCATTTCGTGAGCAAGGTCGCGATCAAATTTACGTTGATCTGGCGCTTGATCCGGTGACAATCTGAAGGGACAATAACGAGCACCGCGTCCAATAAGTTGGGCTTCACTCATGGTCGTTTTACCAAGCCGGTTACCTGCATTGGTATCGCGCGTATCATACAGCCGCACGATATCAAACAAATTTAAAACGTCCCAGCCCTCATTAAGTTTATCAACAGCAAAAACAGCACGATACTCATTTGTCTCAAGAGAATTGACGGCAATTTGTTTTGTTTCGCTTTCTTCTTTACTGTTGACCTCAATTAATTTGTCGGCACAAAAATCCCCTTGTAATTCTGAAATCAAGTTTTCTAGGGCAATCTTATGTGAGTCAAAATATGCAAACATAGACTTCAGTATGGGGTCTTCGGCTTTCTCCTGAATGGCTTTAATATGAGCCGGAGTTAGTGAGGCTATCCCTTCTTTAAAGGATTCAAAGAATGCCTTGCTGTCACCTATTGTTCTGGACTTGAAAAGAATAACTGGTTTAATTGCCAGCATATTTTTCTCAAATATCTTTTGGCGATATTGTGAAAGCAGAACTGCCTGCAATGCACGATCAAACTGAGGCAAATCAGCTTGAAGAACCTTTACTTCCTTTGAATACCCGTCGGTGCGAAAGTCTTTAAGAGGGTAGTCAAATATAAGCTTTGGTTTGTATTTTGCGGCTAAGTTCTCATCAGAGAAATCGATTGTAGCCGTGAACTCTAATAGAACGTTATCTGGATTCGCCTCAAAAATGCGTTTTACCGTTCCCTCCCAACTGTCAACTTCCAGTAGATCTGAAGTTGGGGCGCCGCGTCGCGTTTCCACGTTTATATGATGTGCCTCATCAGAAATTAAAACAATTTTCTTGTCTTCAAAGTCATCATAAGTCAACGCTCCTTCACTTGGTGTGTTTAGAGAAGCGTGTAGTCCCTGAATTGTTGAAAAGACGATGTTTATATCATCCGCGTTACCTGCCTGAAAATTTTTCACTTCCCGAATAGCTAGATGCTTATTATCGACAGAAAGCTGTTGAGAGAACAGGTGCTTTGCAGACAAAGAGTTTAGAAAATTATCGCGCGTTTTTTGTATAATGTTTGTGCTGTTTACGAAAAAAAGAAAATTACGATAACCTTTCTTGTATAGATGGAGCATTAGCCCCGCCATTATAAGCGTCTTGCCGCTGCCCGTAGCCATGTGGAAAAGAAGCTGATGATTTTGCCGAGGCTTTCCATCAAACTCTTGATCCCAATAATACAGGAAACGCTTAAAAGCGGTTTCCTGATACTGACGTAAAGAAAAAGCTGGGTTCAAATTGTTTGAGATATACGGAGGAATCTCCCTCGCATTAATAATGGGTTGGACGAACTTGTTGCTGAAATCTTCATGTAAAGATGTAATCGGCATGGACAAGCCCTTTATACTGCGCCAAGAAGCTGAAGATTCAGCTTTTTGTCTTCAGCGGTTACGCCGTAGCTTTTGTCTTCAATCTCAGAGAGGGGGACATACAGCATGTTTTTGTCCAAGACCTCGATCATAAAACGCTTCTGACTATCAAGTGCCAACTCAACAAAGTCGCTACCTGACACATTAATCGTTTTGGGGTCAATTTTGTAGCTTAGGAAGGCAGTCTCTTGCATTTTTTTCCAAATCTTTTGAAGCTCCTTATTGTCTTTTGCTTCCTGTATTTGATCAATATAAGTCTGGTTTGCTGATCTCAACTCACAATACACAAACGATCCGGCGATATTATCCTGCACAACTCTATGTATGCGCGGCACCGTGACGCTCTCAATGTAGTGCATTTGCTCGCAAAGGATGAATTTACGATTGCCGTTGTCATCCTTGTTTAGCTCGAGAACAGCGTGCGCGGTTGTTCCACTACCACCGAAGAAATCTAAAACTATTGCGTCCTTATTGTTGGCAGTAATAGCATAAAGACAGTCATAAACGTTCCACAATGACTTGGGGAAATCAAATTTACACCCAGGCACCAGTGATTTTACAAGTTGTGTGCCATATGCATTTGCATCATACCGTGGATCAGTCCAAACGGTTTTGTAAACGCCAAAATCCTTTCCAATCTTTATATCATATCCTGTCTTGGTTTTCTTCGCACAAAGAAGATGGGCTATTTCCTCAACGCTCTGTCGAGCATAGCGCCATTTTCTTTCCACCCCGCTAGTATCAATTGGGTAGATGAAATATTTGCTTCCGACCTTTACTGTTTGTTTTGGGTGTTCGTTATCATCACAAACATCACCAAATCCTATAATCTTCTCATTTTCTACAATGATGGGATAGAAGCAATTTTTCGCATCAGAACGTTCTGACTCACCGCCCCAATTCCTTAAGGGAGACCAATCAACTTCAGATTCATCAATTTTTTTATTTCCGATAATTTTTTTGCCCTTAGGAAGTACAAAGAAAGCATATTCATGAACATAAGAGAAATTCGTGCCTTGTACACCACGTGGATTGTGCACAATTGTTATGCAATGAACATCGTGTTCTAAAAACATGTCTTTCAAAAGAACGCCTAGATGTGCCTGCTCGTTCTCGTCTATTGCAACGACCAAAGCACCATCGCGCTTTAATAACTGCTTAGCGACATCAAGCCTGTTTTTAATGAAGGTTAGCCACGTGGAACGATTAAAGGTGTTGTTGTAGCAAAACGTGTTTGATTTGCTGTCGGGGTTGTAGGGAGGGTCAATATAAATCACGTCAATTTTCCCAGCATATGCTTTCTTTAGCGTATATAAAGAGAGAAGGTTGTTTCCTTTAATGACGAGGTTATCATCAGGGCTGATACTAGAAACTTTGTGATTGCCCTCCTTATCATGACGCGTGAAATTGGCCAGAACCTTAGGTGAAAGTAGGCAGTCTATCTGGTCTGGAGCCAGCGTCTCATTCCAAAACACCTCGGTGCGTTTGGCGTCATCTTTTGTTTGCCCTCCTTCAAGGACGCAGTCTTTATAAGGCCACGCTAAAACAACTTCCTTGCTGTCAGCTAAATAATGATCGCCGCTAGATAGGCCTACCTTGTTCTTGTATGCCGTATAACTGTCTGGCAAGAATTCTTTGTTACTGACAAATTGCTGAAATTTGATTTTGTCAAAAACCTTGACGCCATCTACGTCGACAAAAAAATGTGTGTTGATGGTAGGGGTGGACAAGAGCAACTTAATAAGCTGCGCATCCATAGCAAGGCCTAACTCAATGACTTTATTTTTCAGCACTTGTCCGTCAACCACTAGGCGGTCATCCTGCGAGAGTAGTGCTTTCAAATCATTCAATAAATTCTGGTTCACTGCCGAATCCTCCTGTTGCTCCAATAACATAGCAAACGTTGCTATAACGGCAACCCATTAAGATGCCAGAGGGCATAACAACCCTAAAAACCTTAATTATGGTTAACCCTGTGAAATGATTCAAAGCTTGGTTTTTGTTAGAAACCTTAAAATGTGGTCTTGAATTGCTGTCCTCATCTCGGCATGGCGCGAAGTGCCTTTTCCCTTCGCCATCAGGCCAAGGTTGCGGTGAGTGTCCTCATCAATCTTGACCGTTTTGCATGGATTGTAGGGACGTTGATAAACCTCAACGTCCCCGTTGGGCTTACGCGACAGTACGACGCTAAACGGTGGGGTAAGCTTATTCAATGCCTTCATCCTCGTCATCCAAAAATACATACTTATCCTTCGCCCGTTTCACGCGCTTCTTGAACTCCTTGGGGTTCTGTTCGGCAAAGGTGAAAACATCGTCGGCGATATATTCGATTGTTTTGTCAACTTCACCTTCTTCATATCCCAAGAGGTGAGTTAGGGTTGCAAAGCTCCCACGAATATTTTTGACGGCGCGTGTTTTTACGTTTTCACGCAAGTCTGTGATGATCTTCTTTCTATCAGCTTTGGATGTATAAGGCGCAAGAACGCTTTCAGCTGATTGCTGACAAACCGACCATATAGGATGACTTGGCCACCGGCTTCGGTTCGAGTCATCGGTTGGAACGGCAAGCCTGATTTTTTTGAGAATGTCTAAAACGACATCGCCAGCCATTCTTTCCATGTCTTCAAACGTACGGAGATTCCAACGGTCAAGCTCGTTGCCTCCGGCACGAACCTCGATGCGCCAAATTCGTCCCTTTATGTTTTCTGGTCTCAATCCCCAAATATCCCACCAATATAACTTGTGGTGATCCACAATCTCGGCTGTTTTATCATATATAATCACCTGTCTGTTTGGCATCTTCCCAATCGTGACGGATTGGAAATATGGTAGTTCAACGTCAAAATTTATTTTATCATCAACAACGCCTTTGATCCTGCTTTTCGGGTGTTTGATAAAATATTTAGGATTAGGTTCAAAGTCCTCATCCGTCATAATGTCAAAACAGTAATCAAAGCGACCAGCTTTGACTTTCGGAGGAAGGCCAAGAGGCAAACACCCTTCATCTTCAAATACGCCTGTTGCACCGATATTTCTAATTTGTTCAAGAAGAATGGCTTTTGAGTTCTCAAGGCCGTTAAGGGCAAGCATAAGGCTACTACATGAAATCCTAATGTTTCCGGCCTTAGGTGTTGTCGTATCTTTTACAAACCAAATTGCACCATCTGGCCCAGTATTGAACTTTACAAAGTAACCGCCGCTTGCGCCACTTGGATACACAGAAACAGGCATATGCTCTGAACCTATGCTGGTCAGGACACTTTGCCCGTGCATCTTTTGGGATTGCTCCTTGGCAATGTGTAAGACTTCAAGCGCATCATTAGGAAATGCGCCACAGAGAGAAAAGTCTAAACCGTCGAAGTTTTGATAGATAAGTTTCATGATATTTTTCCTTTCATGGTGGTTATGTATTGGTATGGGGGCGTGTTACAATAACGCCCCTCGCTTCAGGCCTCGCGCTGACCCGTGGCTCGCGCCACGGGGCCCCAGCGCGGTGCCTTCCGCGCTTCTGTTGCTGTGAAGCGTAACAACGTTACAAACAGCATAAATGCTTGTGATATTCTGTTTTGATCCGTTACTTGTTGGTGGATCATCATCACACACCACCATTTTCGGACGCGGGCATTCCATCAGAAAGATAATGCGCCCACGCTTCTTCAAACTGTTCTCTCAAGTAGCCTTTTGCTGGTTTTGGATCACCCCCAGTGCGTATGGTGCGTGAGGAGATAGCAAAAGCACGTAGCAAATACGCAAGCTGGTATGTCGTGAGAGGTTGCCCCCGTTTCCACTCAGACCAAGGGCGTTCATCTAGCGCGTTGAGCATATTGACAATTGCACTTGAACGAAGACGATCAACTTTCCTTTGGTCAAAAAGCTCCTTAATATCAGACAGTAGAATAATTCCGTGTGAGGCGGTGTCATCCAAAGTTCTGACCACAATATCTTTAGCAGCATCCCGAACGAGTTGCTGCCACCCGTCGCCGATAAGATCGGCAATTGCAATTAGTGAAAACCAATTATCAGCAGCACGATTGCTTAGGAACGTAGGCAATACAGGATCGGCGGATTTAAGCTCATGCCCAAAATTATCTGCCCAGCAAGCCGCCTTGCGGGCTGTAATTTTCAACGCCTCTGTTTTGTTGCTAATAAATCGTGAGACACGCTCTTGTTTTGAGCGCCGTCTAAGGCGAATGCATATTGAACGATCATGCAATGTATCCGGCAAAGAGCCGATAAGGGCAATTGCCTTTGGAGAATAAGTGGAGAAAGCGCATACTTCAAAATCTTCACCGACCGTTCGTAAAACGTTGCCACTTGCCCGATTGCCAGAGTTGAGAACACCACGTAAAGCTTCGTCCTTTCGTAGGAACGTATCAGCCTCATCAATCAGGAGGGTTGGGCGCTCTTTCTCAATAACGCGAAAGACTGAGGCCGCTGTCACACTTGAGGCAAGCAATGGTTTGCATACCAGTTCACCCAGAACATCAAGCAGTGTCGTTTTGCCGCACTGCTTCTCTGGCGATACGATAGCTAGGATGGGCGTGACTGTAAAATGTTCAAAGCAATAGGTCAGGATCACCCACAGAGAAATTGCAGTCGTCGCGCTTTCTGTCAAAACGACGTATTGGCGGATGATTGCAGCAATCTCATCGGCCAGTTCACTCCCGATAACGTCATCATCCCAAGGCTCTGGTTTGGTCAGGTTAAGGGCTGTGCCTTGGCGCTTCCTCGGCAGCCGTAATATTTTTCCCGTCTCCTGCTTTTGATTTGGCGTGGTCATTATCGGATGGCCTTCCGGCGTTCAATACGGGATAGAATCCACGCATTCACTTCCTCTCTTACCCATCCGACACAACGGGCAGAAATGGACACGCTTTGAGGGAAGTCACCTATTCCTTGCAGTTCATAAATTGTTGACTTGCCAAGGCCAGTTAGTGCCTTGACTTCGGGCAGCCTAATGAGACGGCTGGTCTGTTCATTTGGTTGAGTGTCCATAATCGCTCTCCACGAGTTGCGTCGCGGAAAGTGAACATAGGCGGATTTCTTATTTTGAATATCTGGTGAGGTTCAATTAACCTCAGGTGAGGTTCTGCAATAGCCACCCTCAGCCATCCATAAATACAAGCAAAATGGCCAAAATTAATGGGGGTTAGGTTTTTTGAGATGGTGTTGATGGGGCTCCGCCTGAAGCGTCCCAATTAGAGACTGTGGCAGCCTCTTCAATGCCCTTTGCTGTTAGGCCATATTCGGCGGCGTGTTCTTCTAACCATTTTATCAAAGCTTGTTTAACCGTCTTTCCGGCGCTCAGCTTTTTATCAGAAGATACGACTTTCCATGCCGCGATGGCAGCGGCCATTTTAGGCGCGTAAAAATCACTATGCGGATTTAAATAATCAGGCTCGCTCGGCGATTTCAACAAGCCGCGATCAATATGCTTACGGTCAAGATATTTGAGAACAGAAGTAACCTTGAGTTGGGTTAGATATTGACGTTCAACAGCATCATAGAAGATAGGATCACCAGAACCGCTGAGCACAACGTCAGGCGCGCTTATTCCTTCAATCTCTTTGCCTTCAAAGGCGTTCCAAAGAATGGTTTTTGCCGCCGCGAAAGTATGGGGCGTATCTTCAAAAGAAAGGTCTTCTTCGTTAGGTGGGGCCTCACCATGTAGGAGGTAAACCAACTGCCACAGCTTTAAATAATCACAATTCACCCACGAAATTTTGCTCTTCATAATAACTTACTTTCTTTTTGACCTTCTGCCGCTTGGCAATGGCGCAGGGCGAGGCTCGTTAGGAGAAACGGCCACAAAGAAATCATCAATCTTTGCATTGAGTGCTTTTGCCAGACGGCTGAGAACCGAAACCGTAGGGTTCTCAAGACCGCGTTCAAGGCGGCTTACATAAGTGCGGTCAATTCCCGCATCAACCGCCAAAGCCTCTTGGGATAGCTTTTCACGGACGCGCAATTTCCTAAGATTTCGGGCCACTGTCTCTTGCTCTTTCATGAGCAAAAGCAATCATCTTGTAGACAATTAAACCACGGACTATAGTCCTCATATTATGGATTCTTTGATGATCATAGAGACTGCAAAGACGGTGACGAGCCTCTTTCGGCAGCATGTAGGCTCAAACGAGGTTTGGGGTGTCGTTGTTGCCGCCCTTTTGCTGATCCTGTTTATGTCAGCCGTTATATCGCGGTACCAAGAGAGCCTTTGGTTAAATAAGCTGAAGAAAAGGAATATCCTGACCCCTCCCGAGCAAAGATTCTATAGGGTTCTGCAAACAGCACTGCCTGACAAAATAATTCTGGCTCAAGTATCATTTAACGCCCTTATAACAGCCAAAAGGCGTAGCATAAGGGCGCGTTTCAACCGCCTCTATGCCGACTTTGTAATTTGCAATCCACATGATTTCTCTGTGGTCGCAATCGTTGAGCTTGATGACCCAACACATCGTACAGAAGAAGGAAAGAGAAAAGACAAAAAGAGGGACAAAATCTTGGGCAAAGTAGGATACAAAACAACGCGATTTGATGTTTCAGAAAAACTATCTCAAAAAGAGATTGTCGCTCGGATCATGTCTACCCAACCTTTCTAAAATCAACCTCAATAACCTTGCCTTTTTCGGCTAATTTATCAAGATAATCCGCCCATTCTTGCATCATAATCCGGCGATCATTGAGGAACATGGCACGATCATAGGCCGCATCTACGCGGTTTCGTGGGGCATGGGCAAGTTGGCGGTCGATAACCTCATGACGATAGCCCAGTTTTTCCTTAATGGCGGACATGGCCAGAGCACGGAAGCCGTGGCCTGTCATTTGGCCTTTGTACCCAAGCCGTTTGATTGCGCCGAGGATTGTACAATTGCTCATATGTTTGCGCGGGGAGACTTGGTTTGGGAAAACCCAGTTTCCGTAAACATGCGTTTTCTTTTGCTCCTCCAAAATGGCAATGGCTTGTTTGGAGAGGGGGACGATATGGGCGCGACGCATTTTCATGCGCTCGGCTGGAATAGACCATTCAGCCTCTTCAAAATTAAACTCGTCCCATGTTGCGCCGACAAGCTCGTTTGTTCGCACAAAGGTTAGCATAAGAAACTTTACGGCGTTGATCGTTGCCGGAAATAGACGGGCTTGATTGAGATTGAGCGCATAGAGAAACTTTGGAAGCTCATCAACTTCAAACGCAGCGAAGTGACCCTTTTTCATCGGCTTAAGTGCGCCTTTGAGAGACGCAGAAGGATCATGCTCGGCGCGGCCCGTCACAATCGCATAGCGGAAAATCTGACCACAGGTTTGTGTGGCGCGTCTGGCTAATTCAAGGGCTCCTCGTTTTTCAATCTTGCGGATCATGGCCAGAAGCTCAAGCGGTGTTATGTCTTTTACTGGACGAGAGCCGATTTCTGGGAAAACATCCATTTCCAGACGGCGCAGGATATTGGCCCCGTGTTTCTCGGCCCATGCTTCTTTTTGGTTTGCGTACCATTCGCGCCCCACAAGCTCAAACGTTGTGGCCGCGTTCACCATTGCCGTAATCTTGGCCAGCTTCTTTCGCTCAGCCGGATCAACTCCGGTTGCTAATAGCTTTTTGGCTTGGTCGCGTTTCTCGCGTGCATCGGCAAGGCTCACATCGGGGAAGACGCCAAGAGCAAGCCGTCTTTCTTTACCCATAAACTTGTACTTGTAACGCCAATAACGACCACCAGCCGGATTAACCTCTAAATAGAGACCTCGCGCATCAAACATGCGGTAGAGTTTCGGGGCTGGTTTTGCATTCTGGATTTCCTTTGCGGTCAGCATTGAGCCTCCCTTTCTTTGGTAGCAAAGAGGAAGGCTTTGAGTGCATCGGTTTGAGCAGGGGAAAGAGTGATCGCGTGTCTTTCGGTTTCAATGGTC
>JAQUYN010000014.1:0-5162 GCA_028691835.1 Alphaproteobacteria bacterium
GATATGGAGATCATGCGTGATCAGGAGAAGCGCCATGCCAAGTTTGTGTTGAAGATTTTTGAGAAGGGCAAGGATTTGGGCTTGGATGGTAACATCAAGGGCTGTCGTTGGTTCGTCTGCGATTAAAATGTCAGGATCATTGGCAAGCGCCATCGCGATCATCACGCGCTGCCTTTGTCCGCCCGACAGTTCGTGAGGATAGCTGGCCAGACGTTTTGCGGGATCGGGAATTCCAACAAGGTCGAGAAGTTCAAGTGTTCGTGCGCGGGCGGCATTCGGCCTTAATCCCTTATGCAGGAACAAAACTTCGTTGATTTGTTTTTCAATGGTGTGAAGCGGGTTTAACGAAGTCATGGGTTCTTGAAAGATCATCGCAATGCGATTGCCGCGGATGCTGCGAACCGATGACTCCGTGATTTCGCGACCTTCAAAAAGAATCTGGCCGCTGGGATGACTGGCTTGCGGATAGGGCAACAGGCGCAAAAGGGATAAAGCCGTTACAGATTTTCCTGAGCCGGATTCGCCGACCAGTGCAACGGTTTCCCCTTTGTTGATGGAAAAGGAAATATCGCGCACGGCCTTTATGACTGTGTCGCCTTGGCCGAATTCAACGCTGAGATTTTCAATGGTGAGCAGGGTCATGTGCCCGCCTCACTCAACAACGCGTCATTGCGAGCGCCCTTTAGGTGGCGCGGCAATCCATCTCTACATTTTTCCGAGGGGGCCAAGTGTCGAATTGGCGTGATGGATCGCCACGGGGCCTGAATACTCCTCGCGCTGACGCTGATGGAGATGTGTTCCGAAAGGCCTTGGCGTGGATTTAGATAATGATTCATTTCTTTTCCTCCCTAATCTTGCGGGGATCAAAACCATCGCGTACGGCCTCGCCGATAAAGATAAGGAGCGTCAGCATCAGCGCGAGAATGCCAAAGGCTGAAAGACCCAACCATGGTGCTTGCAAATTGTTCTTGCCTTGGTTGAGCAGTTCGCCAAGCGAAGGAGATCCGGGGGGCAATCCAAACCCAAGGAAATCAAGCGCCGTTAGTGTTGTAATGGACTGGTTCAGCACAAAGGGCAGATAGGTCAGCGTCGCAACCATCGCGTTGGGAAGGACATGCTTGAACATGATGACACTGTCGCGAGCGCCAAGAGCCTTCGCTGCACGGACGTAATCCAGATTGCGGGCACGCAGGAATTCGGCGCGGACAACATGCACGAGCGACATCCACGAAAAGAGGAGCATAAGAGTCAACAGCCACCAAAAATTCGGTTGCACGAGTGAGGCCATGATAATCAATAGGTAGAGGACGGGCATGCCCCCCCAGACTTCCATGACTCGTTGCATCACAAGATCCGTGAGTCCTCCAAAATAACCTTGTACGGCACCAGCGGCTACGCCCACGATAGAGGAAAATAACGTCAGCGTTAGGCCAAATAAAACAGAAATGCGAAAGCCGTAAATTACGCGGGCCAGTACGTCGCGGCCTTGATCATCTGTGCCCAACCAGTTCTCAGTTGAAGGAGGTGAGGGGGCGGGCACCGTTAAATCATAGTTGATGGTGTTATAGGAAAAGGGCACAAGCGGCCAAATTATCCAACCGCCTTTTTCTTTGATCAGATTTTTAAGGTAAGGATCGCGATAACGTGTTTCCGTTGCAAACTCGCCACCAAAGGTTGTCTCGGGATAGTTGACAAAAATCGGTGCGAAATAGTGCCCGTTTACATGAACCAAAAGGGGTTTGTCGTTGGCGATAAACTCTGCCCCCAAAGTCAGAAAAAAGAGAACAAGGAAAATCCAAAAAGCATATAAACCGCGTCTGTTCGCCCGAAAGTTGGCCAGACGGCGTTGCATAAGGGGAGAGAGTTTTTTGAAAAAGAGGGACATTACAGAACGCCCCCATTTGTAACGACTCCTTTTGTAGGGACATTCCAGACAAGTGTTGCCCCCACGGCGTAACGCGCAGACCCAGACTGTATGGAGCACAAAGTTGGATTTTGGTTATGCGTAAAGCTTTGTGTCATGTGCCGCGAGCCTCAAAATCAATGCGAGGATCAACTGCGACATACATGAGGTCTCCGATCAAGTTCATGATAAGGCCAAGGAGCGTGAAGAAATAGAGCGTGCCAAACATAACCGGATAGTCTCGATTAATTGCAGCTTCAAAGCCTAAAAGCCCCATGCCGTCCAATGAAAAAATCACTTCGATAAGCAAAGATCCCGTAAAAAGAATACCAATAAAAGCTGCCGGGAATCCCGCGATCACGATGAGCATGGCATTACGGAAGACATGGCCATAAAGGACTCGGTTTTCGCTGAGGCCCTTGGCGCGTGCGGTCAGGACGTATTGCTTGTTAATCTCATCCATAAATGAGTTTTTGGTTAGCATGGTCAGACTTGCAAACCCGCCAATAACCATGGCCGTGATAGGCAACGTCATGTGCCAGATATAATCCCCGATACGTGCCAGCCAGTCTAGGTCTTGCCAGTTGTCAGAGACGATGCCGCGCAAGGGAAACCAGTCGAGATAGCGCCCCCCAGCAAATACGACGATCAGGAGGACGGCGAACAGGAAACTTGGGATTGCGTAACCGGCAATGATCGCAGCGCTTGTCCATATGTCGAAGGGGGTTCCGTCCCGCACGGCTTTACGGATGCCCAAAGGTATGGAAACAAGATAGACAATAAGGGTTGTCCATATGCCTAAGGAAACAGAGACAGGCATTTTTGCGATGACAAGATCCATTACGTTTTCGTCACGAAAATAAGACTTTCCGAAATCAAAACGAAGATAGTTGCCCATCATTTTTATGAAACGCGTATGGAGCGGTTGATCAAAGCCGAATTGTTTTTCAAGTTCCAGAATAAGTTCGGGGTCAACACCTTGGGCTCCCTTATATCGGGACGAAATGGCTGTATTTGCCACATTGTTTTCGCGCAAGTTTTGGCCGGGGCCCGCTGTGTCTCCGCCCGAGCTGCCTGATACGCGGGCGGTTGCTTCCACGGCATTGCCTTGAAGCTTGGCGACGATTTGCTCAATCGGGCCGCCGGGGGCAGCCTGAACGATAAGGAAATTCAGCACCATAATCCCCAAGAGTGTGGGGATCATGAGAAGAAGGCGACGGATGATATAAGCAAACATGACTCATACCATAGTCGCACAGGGGCGAACTGAAAAGGGGGTCATATTACCCTGTTCCCCTTTGTGACAGGTATGAGTATAAAGTCAGGTATCAAGTTTTCTCTTCTGTGATTCGGTATGGGGTCCCATCTATGTCTCGTTCGGTTTGTCCTTTGTTTAAAATCCTCTTTTTTGCTGTTTTGTTGGCGCAAGCGCCTGTTCTGTGCGCATGCGCCAAAACGGTCAATCAAAGCACGTCGCAAGCCGCTGTATCCGATCCATCCGCAACAGACACTTATAAACAGCTGACCCTGTTTGCCGATGTGTTGGAACGCACACGTGCCGACTATGTCGATGAAGTTCAAGATGACAAGCTGATTGAAAATGCAATCAACGGCATGTTGGTGGCCCTTGATCCTCATTCGGGCTTTATGAACAAAAAAAGTTTTGAAGACATGCAAACGCAGACCAAAGGCGAGTTTGGCGGTTTGGGCATTGAAGTCACCATGGAAAATAGCTTGATCAAAGTCATTTCGCCAATTGATGATACGCCGGCTGCGAAGGGCGGTCTTCAGCCCAACGACTTGATTACCCATTTGGACACCAAGCCTGTTACAGAACTGACTTTGAATGAGGCTGTTGACAAAATGCGTGGTGTTCCTGGCACCAAGATTACGCTGACGGTGCGCCGTGGCGGTATTTCCGGGCAACCTTTTGATGTAACCCTGACACGTGCCGTCATTCATGTTCAGTCTGTGCGGTGGGAGGCCAAGGACAAGATCGCCTATATCCGCATTAAGACATTCAATGAACAGACTCAGCCCGGTCTGAATAAGGCGTTGCTTGAAGCGGACAAACAAATGGGCGACAAGCTTATGGGGTATGTTATTGATCTTCGCAATAATCCCGGTGGTTTGTTGGATCAGGCGGTCTCGGTCTCAGGGACGTTTATCGATGGGGGCAAAGAGGTTGTCTCAACACGCAGCCGACATAAGGAAGACAACCAATCCTATCTGTCTAAGGGCGGAGATAAGACAAGCGGGAAACCCCTTGTTGTCCTGATCAATGGCGGATCGGCTTCGGCATCTGAGATTGTCGCAGGGGCGTTGCAGGATTATCGGCGTGCGATCCTTCTTGGTACCAAGAGCTTTGGGAAAGGGTCTGTGCAGACCATTATTCCTGTGGCTGGTGCCGGGGCAATGCGCTTGACGACGGCGCGTTACTACACGCCTTCGGGCCGTTCGATTCAAGCCATGGGAATTGAGCCTGATATTGAAGTTCAACCTGCAAAAGTTGAAGAAATTGATGTTGGTCATGGTATTCGTGAAGCCGATCTTCGTGGGGCGTTGACAAACGATACGGTCAGCAAGGACAAAAAGAAGGCGGCGAAGAAGGATACGGATGACTCAAGTAGAATGAAGGCGAAGTCCAACGATAAGAAAGAAGATAAAGACGATAAGGATGGAAAGAAGGCCGAGTCTTTCGATTATCAGCTTGAACGTGCGCTTGATCTTATTCGTGGAATCTATCTTTATGGGCAAAAGGCTCCGGTCGAAGTGGAGGCTGCCGAAAAGTGAACGAAACAGTTTCCTTGGCGAATGATGGTCCTGTCGCAACAGATCCTGTGCTTGCGCAGGGGGAGGCAAAAGCGGACGTAC
Organism: Alphaproteobacteria bacterium; assembly: GCA_028691835.1. Taxonomy (GTDB): domain Bacteria; phylum Pseudomonadota; class Alphaproteobacteria; order UBA9219; family UBA9219; genus UBA8914. The sequence goes on from JAQUYN010000014.1 coordinate 4,778, forward strand.
AAGCTGCTTTTGCGGCGGCGTTGATTGCCCGTAAGGAAACTTTTTTGGCGCGTTTTCCCCGCAAACTCAAACTTGCCGTTACGGTTCTCCTGGTGTGTTTTTTGGGGTGGGTGCTTTGGCCTCAGACATCGACGGACACTTTACCTGCCAGCCAACCTTCAACCGAAGCCGTTGACTCTCCTTCTGGCGTAGGAAATCCCGCGTCTGTGAAGGAGGACACAAAACCTGTGGCTCAGTTTGCCATTCCCGTTGAACCTGTGCAGTTAAAGACAGACGGCGAAAAACAAGCGGCAGCTATGAATGATGGGACCGTTGGCTCTCCTATCCTTCTTGAACCCGCTCCAGATTTGTCTTTGGTTGAGGAAACGCAGATGGGGGTGTTACC